>NZ_AHMN02000011.1:0-37500 GCF_000243695.2 Leptospira kirschneri serovar Cynopteri str. 3522 CT
GAAAAAGGATGAATCCCGCCTTTTTTACCAGCTGCTAAACCCGCGAGACTGGTTAAAAGTGGCCAAGACATACAACTTTGAAAAAACATCGAAAGAAGAATCGAAATACAAAATGTTCTCTTCATAAACACTCACTCTAATTGTTTTATTTAAAGTTTTCATTTGTGTATTTGCTGTGTTTATTTATTTGGAGTTTTCATTTGTGCATTTATCTATTGAGGCTCCTACAAAATTTAAAAAGAATAATTATCCGATCAGATTTTTGCATCAAGTCGTCGTTTGGCGACCATCAGAAAGATTACAATCAATTTTATAGAGATTCTCTTTAAATTTATTGGATATAGAAAGTTTGTAAAGAAAAAATAACTGAAATTTCTAAAAACTGAGTATATAATAAAAAGTGAATACTTAAGTGATTTATATTTGAAGTTAGTCGTTTAAATTTTATGATCTTTAAGTATTAAATGGGATCATTACTGATTTCTATAAAACTGAGTAACGTTAATTTTTATCACAAAACGCTGGATATTTTATAATATAGTTCACATTAAAAGTAAATTGGGCATTATTTAAGAAATGATTTTTTAGTATCGTATAACAATCTTTAGAAATGGTTATAAGAATTTTAATAGAGATTTTCTATTATCTCAAAAATGTATGGCTTAAGTATATTTGACCTTCAGATCAAAGAAAGTCATGTGTTATACAATACCTGAGAGGATCCAACTACCAATTTATATCAGATTCATATTGAGATTAATTTAAAACACTCCGCAAAATCTGCGGAGTGTTTTAGGAACAAAAGTTTAGAAAAAGGAAACGATTACAAGGTCGATAGATTACAAATCATACCGGTAAACTTGAGTCGCTCCTTTTCCGTAAAATCGGCGTTATTCAAATAACTCAATGAATTCGTAATAAAGAAGGTCACGAACCCATTGTTTGTTTTCTGCGAATGTGTTAAACATTGTTAATTTTTCATATTACGGCTTCGTTTTAATAGAGGCTAATATTTCTGGAGTTACTTCAAAATCAATAGAGTTACTATGGATAGAATTGTAAGTCGCAGAAATTTTAGAGGAACCTACAGAAAGCGGTGTTATTAAACCTCTGTCATCATTAGAGTTACCGATAGAAGCTACCTTAGAATCAGAGGACTTCCAGGTTACAAGATCCGTAAGGTCAAGTTCGCTACCTTTTTCGAAAGTTCCGATTGCTTTGAATTGTTGAGTCAAGCCCTTGTCTGTCAAAACTTGAGAAGAACTAATGGTTATGTTTACAAATTTCTCGTCATTGACAAATATCCAAGCTCGATTACTTTCAATAGAATCGTAGGTTGCCGTAAATTCTGAAGCTCCAAATGCAAGAGCCGTTACTTTACCTTTTTTACCGGCTGTATTTTCGATCGAAATGTTGGATGGTTCGCTGGAAGTCCACGTTACAACCTGAGTCAAATCATGGGTAGAGTAATCCGAATAGATGCCGGTAGCGGTCAGTTGTAGTGTAAGACCTTCACTCAGAACGAAGATACTAGGTTTTACTTCTATGTCAACAAGCGTAGCAGAAGTGACATACAAAGTAGTGGAAGCGGACATAGAGTCGGATAACGTTGCAGTGATATTCGTTTTTCCATCATCGATTGCGATAACCGAACCAGCCAATGAAAATGTGTTATCGATCGATGCAACTTTCGGATCAGAGGAAGACCAGGAAACCTGTTTTGTAATGTCTGCCTTTGTATTATCCGTATAGATTCCAATTGCTTTAAATGGATAACTAAGTTTTTTGATCAAGAAGAAATTATTTGGTGTTATTTCGATCGAAGCTATTTTTGCTGGAGTAACTTGGAATGTCGCATTTGCACTTGAAATTGAACCTAAGGTAGCGGAAATGTGACTCGTTCCCTTCGAGAGTGCATTAACAACCCCTTCACTTCCAGTTGCGTTTGAAATTTCTGCGTAGGCAGTATTGGAAGATTTCCAAGTAACCTGGTCGGTAATATCTTTTGTCGAATTGTCCGTAAATACGCCGGTCGCTTTAAAATTTTCAGTAAGTCCCTTGGCCTTGTGAGATAAAGTAGGATTTAACACAATCTCAACCAGTTCTGCTGCGGTAACGGATAATTTGGAAACTGGGCTGCTTACATTTCCCAATGTCGCTTTAATACCCACTATCCCTGTACCGGTTGCGTGAGCTTGTCCATGGTAATTTTTCGTGTTCGAGATCGTTGCAACAGAGTTGTTGAACGAATGCCACGTAACGGAGGAAGTTATGTCCTTGCTGGAATTATCAGAGTAGATACCTGTAGCAGAAAAATTTTCTGTTAACCCTTTTACAAGAGAAGGTTTCACAGGACTGATTTGAATTGAAGTAAGAACCGCGGGAGTAACTGTAATATCAGCTTTCCCGGAAAGTTTTTCTAAGGTTGCAGTAATGGTCGCTTTCCCGACTGAAATTGCCTTACCTCTTCCTTCTTCACCGGATGCATTCAACATATTTAATACTTTCGAAGAAGACTTCCAAGTAACTTGCTCTGTAATATCCTTCTTAGAATGATCCGTAAAAATACCTGTAGCGGTAAATTTTTGAGTTAGTCCTTTTGCAATCGAAGAGCGAGTTGGAGAGACTTCGATCGAAGTCAAATTAGCCTGTGTGACGGTAAAATCTACAGAACTTTCGATTCCACCCATGGAAGCGATAACTTTAACAGTTCCTTGTTTTAAAGTGGAACCTAACCCGCGTTTGGCGTTTGTATTGGAAACGGTAAGAATATCTGTATTAGATGAACTCCAAGTGACCTGATTTGTAATATCGGAATTAGAATTGTCTGTAAAAATACCGGTTGCTTTAAATCTTTCGGAAAGTCCCTTTGCTTTGGAAGCAGCGGCCGGTGTGATTTGTATTTCAACAAGTTTTGCAGCAGTAACGGATAACGTAGAAACTGGACTACTTACCTTTCCGAATGTGGCTTTAATATCCGTTGCTCCTGTAGCTGCTCCGTAAGCGTTTCCTTGATTTTTTTTGGCGTTTGAAATTGTTGCGATTGAAGAATCGGATGAGAACCAAGTAACGGAGGAAGATATGTCCTTGTTAGAGTTGTCAGAGTAGATCCCAGTAGCCGTAAATTTTTGAGTTAACCCTTTTGCAAGAGAAGGATTTACAGGATCGATTTGAATAGAAGTGAGAACCGCAGGAACTACAGTAAACCAAGTTTTACCTGAAACTTTTCCTAAAGTAGCAGTAATAGTCGTGTCTCCAACAGCGTGAGCTTTCCCCAGACCTTTATTATCATCTAAGTTAGACACGCTTGCGATTGCTGAAGAAGATTTCCAAGTGACTTGATTTGTAATATCTTTTTTGGAGTTATCCGTAAAAATCCCGATCGCCGTAAATTTCTGAGTTAGTCCTTTTGCAATTGAAGGTAAAACTGGAGAAACTTCGATGGAAGTTAATACCTCTTGTGTAACTTTAAAATCGGTGGATCCTTGTATTCCACCGATGGAAGCGGTGACCTTAACATTTCCTTGGTTGAGTGTGGAAGCTAACCCGTGATTGGCGCTTGCATTGGAAATAGAAAGAATATCCGGATTAGAAGAATCCCAAGTAACTTGATCTGTAATATCTGAGTTCGAATTATCTGTAAATATGCCTGTAGCTTTAAAGTTTTCTTGTAAACCTTTTGCTACTGCAGAATTTGTAGGAGAAACAGAAATAGAAACTAAGGCAGCAGGAGTGACGATTAGTTTTATGGAACCATTTATATTACCTCTAGAAGCAGAGACAGTAACGATTCCAGTATCAGCCGTTTCTAATATTCCGTTGTTCTGAATATTAGCGATAGTGGAATTAGAAGAATTCCAGATAACAGAAGAGGAAATATCCCTGTTAGAATTATCCGAATAAATCCCAGTAGCCGTGAGTTTTTGTTTTTTTCCGAGAGGAATATTTGGACTGTTGGAAGTTACTTGGATAGAAGAAAGAACAGCGTCACCAACAGTTATCTCTTCGGAAGCTTGTTTTGATTGAAAGGATGCACGAATATGAGCCGTTCCTAAATTGATACCTGAGGCCAAACCGGAATCATCTACTCGAACTAAATCTATATTACTGGAAGACCAAACGATCAATGGATCGTTGGAAATATCTTGATGAGAACCATCCGAAAAGATACCGATGGCAGCAAATTGACGATTTGTACCTTTAGGTAATATACCGTCATCTAAACTCGTAACTTGAATTGAGTTTATCGTGGCTGGTGTAACCGTAATTTTTTGTTCAGAATACATCCCGTTGTATTCAGCTTTTATAATGGAAGAACCAGAAGCGATTCCTCTGACTCTGTTACCTTGAATGTCAACGATTGATTGGGCATCGGAAACGATAGATGTCGAATCCGTAATATTCTGATTTGTTCCGTTATCAAAGATTGCGGTGACTTCGAGAGTTGTACTTGTACCTTTTGCGATGGAAGAATCTTGATAACTGAGCTCGATCCTTGTAATAACTGGATCAGAGTTACTTAATAGAAGGTGGAAAAAGGATGAATCCCCGCCTTTTTTACCAGCTGCTAAACCCGCGAGACTGGTTAAAAGTGGCCAAGACATACAACTTTGAAAAAACATCGAAAGAAGAATCGAAATACAAAATGTTCTCTTCATAAACACTCACTCTAATTGTTTTATTTAAAGTTTTCATTTGTGTATTTGCTGTGTTTATCTATTTGAGGTTTTTGTTTGTGTATTTGCTGTATCTATCTATTTGAGGTTTTTGTTTATGTATTTGCTGTGTTTATCTATTTGAGGTTTTTGTTTATGTATTTGCTGTATCTATTTATTGGGACCTCTACAAAATTTAAAAAGAATAATTATCCGATCAGATTTTTGCATCAAGTCGTCGTTTGGCGACCATCAGAAAGATTACAATCAATTTTATAGAGATTCTCTTTAAATTTATTGGATATAGAAAGTTTGTAAAGAAAAAATAACTGAAATTTCTAAAAACTGAGTATATAATAAAAAGTGAATACTTAAGTGATTTATATTTGAAGTTAGTCGTTTAAATTTTATGATCTTTAAGTATTAAATGGGATCATTACTGATTTCTATAAAACTGAGTAACGTTAATTTTTATCACAAAACGCTGGATATTTTATAATATAGTTCACATTAAAAGTAAATTGGGCATTATTTAAGAAATGATTTTTTAGTATCGTATAACAATCTTTAATTGGAGTTCTATTTCGTATAACTTAATAAGTTATATGTGTCGTATCAAAAATTTTTTATCATCCAAATTCCAGCAAAAGCAAATCCGATTCCACCAACTACACTCAAACAGATATATCCTAAAAATAAAACGTAATGACCGGACTTTAACATTTGAAGGGTTTCGTAGGAAAAGGTGGAAAATGTAGTAAATCCTCCACAAAAGCCGGAAGCAAATAAAAACTTCCATTGAGGATCAAAAAGCGGAAATCGATCGAATAGTGCGTAGACGATTCCAATTAAAAATGAACCGAGTAAGTTTGCGGTTAAGGTTCCCCAGGGAAGGGATAAACCTAAAATAATTCCGAACCAATATTGTAACAAATAACGAAAAATACTACCAATCGCTCCGCCAAAGCCGATCCATAACAGTGTTCTTGAAAAATTCATAATAAATTTTTAATGTAATAAATTTTAATGTACGAATATATATGTTTAGATTTTGTTTGATCGATTTTTATACATTTGAACGCCTTAAATTTGTCGCAAAAACCTCTTGTAGAGAGAAATACCAGAAGCTTTTTATATAACTATAATTAAGGCAAGTCTCTGTTTTGGAATAGAATTTTAAGCGTTCTATTGTGTAATTCTGATTGGGTAGAACCTTAGAATAATCTTCTTTGGAATTTCAAATGATGAGGTAGTTCCCACAGATTAAGTCTCATTATGGATCAACAGTCTTTTTGATTGCTTTTTTTGCTATTTAATTCCTGTATGAGTTCCCACATTCCGGACTTTTTTTATGTTCAAGTGGACTCTATAAAATTCAAAAAGAATGGTTGTTCAATCAAAATTTTGCGTAAAACCGGTGTTTTGTGGTGATTACAAGAATGAAAAACTATTTTAACGTGAGTTCGGTGTAAGAAAAACCTTTCTAAAAGTAGTAGTTCCTACAATCTTAGAATTGGTTCGTAAAATCGTGATTTGTAGTAGTTCCCACATCATTTTACAGACAAACCTAAAAGTTTTGTGAGAGTTCCCACACTTGAATACGACAGATTCAGTCGTTATAAACGTCTATTTTATAAATTGTGATAGCTCCTACATTTAAAGAATCGATCTATAAAATTCAGGTTCCAACTTTTTTCAGAATCGTGAGTCCCTTACGTCGAACTCACGTTATTTTAACGTGGATTTAGAGTTTGCTTCAAAACCTCGAAGAATTTGACGCCGTTATTCTTAAGAAATTTTTAATAAAATGTAGTAGTTCCTACATTTTTGTGAAACTCAATGCATCGCTTCTATGATCGCTCTGCAGGTCGCATTTGGCAATTTGTGAATGTTCAAGTAGTTTTAATCTCGTCCAATTTTTGTAATAGTTCCCACATTTTTGTAAAGCTCAATGCATCGCTTCCTGAATGCTGACTCTTAGAGGGGCAGGACTGTGTTTGAAACTCAGCAGAAACCTTCCTCAAACTCAGCGTCTCGTTTCTATGGGCGCTCGATAGATCGCGTTCTAAATTGAAACCAAAGACGATATATTATATAATGTTTTTTGCATGCAATTGATTGGCTATAGACGAGAGAGTTCTGTCTTGCCTTCCGTGGCGGCCGGATTTGCCCAGATTTTTCTTACGTCGAACTCATGTTATTTTAATAGGGATTTATCACGTAAGGATTGCCTATTTTAGATTTTAATAGATTGGTTGGATCGTGTATTTTTGAAGAACTACTAATCTTAAAATAACGATAGATCTGATAGATTCCGACTCCAATTGTCACAATGGAATCGTCCACCGGTCCAGGGACCAAATTCGGAGGAATCCAATAGATTAAAATTATCAAGACGGGCCAAAAGATTCTAAGCGTTTCGACCGGTTTTGAATCCTTGATCGCAAACCAAAGACCAACGCGAGGAGAATCGATACGAGAATTCCGCCGAAGAAAAGAATATGTTTGCCCGCAAGAACGAGCCAGTCCGCGATTGTATGCGTCTTACCATAATCGTCCTTTAAAAGCAGAACCGTAACGTCGACGGATGCAAAAAACGGAATCAACATTCCCCACAAACAACCGTATTTAATTTTTCCGAGAAAAATATTTATATTCAATTATTATAATATTTTTATATCCCAATTACCCTTTTAAAAAACTTTACTACTCGGACGCATGAATAGAATACTTGGGTTAGATTGTTTCAAAAATTTGAATATTTTGGCCCTGCTTTAAAATGCCATAATCTCGAATTTGTGGTATTTTTTAAGTACCGCTATTTTTTTCGTAAATTCGGCCGTAAATAACTTGGTACTATTTTCATGCGTCCGCGTAGTAAATAATTCGAAAATAAATTCAAACCAAAGAAATTTGACAAATCTTGAAAGTGTTGTAAATCATTTTGTAGATTTAGGATCGGTTTCAAGAAAGTATTAAACCCTTTTGGGAAATCATAAAATAATCATTGGATAAAATTTCGGATTAGTTTCCAGTGAGTTTCAGTTATAGATCCAAAAAGAGAATGATTTGCATTAGAAAGAGTTATGAGTTTTGCATTGGAAAAACTTTTACTCAGAGCCTCCCCCATATAGTAAGGAACGGCCACGTCTTTTTTGCCATGGACGATCAATACGGGCAATATAAGATCTTTGGATTTTGATATTGAGTTAAATCGATCCCAAATCAAGATTTGAGGAAGTATGGGAACGTATCGATAAGAAGCAACATCTGGAATCGATGTATAAGGCGCGAAAAGTATCATCTTGGAAACTAAATTTTTTCGAGCCATTTCTACAGCAACCCCCGTTCCAAGAGAGTATCCGATCGCGATCGTGTTTTGTTTCGAAAAAGAAAAATTCTTCTGCACAAAATTTATGGCAGCATCGGCGTCTGAATAAATATTGCTTTCAGAACTGGAGTAACGTTTTGCTTTTCCATATCCAGGATATTCAACCAATAGAACGGAAAAACCCATTTGTGAAAGTTTAGCTCCAAGATAAGACATACTCTGCAAGGTTCCATGTTGACCGTGAAAAACAACAGCAAGTCGGGAGCTGTTTCGGGTAAAATAAGCATAAACGATTCTATCTTCGTTTTGAATTTGAAGTAGAGTACCAGAATAAGAAGGAAGAGTATCTTTTCCTTGAGCTATAAAAATCAGTTTTCGAGAAACAAAACAACCAAAAACTTCTAATAGAAGAAAAAGGATACAAGAGTATTTCAGAAATTTATACATTAAGGAATTGTTATTAAATACGATTAGAAATAAAATGATAAGATTAAGAAATCGTTTCTAAATTTAAAGATCTGTAAATACAACAGTGTATAAGAGCCGATTCCAATCCGAACTTAAATTTCTCCGTAATTTCCTCTTTGGGAAGAGCGTTCAGTATTTTATCCATTTTATCTAAAAACAGACTTTGGTTATTTTTACGTAACCATACTTTAAGGGCCTCTTCTCGTTTTATAAATCTTGCCGGATCTAGTTCCATTTTTAAGCTTATGGTTGTTATACGATGATCGTTTCTGCGATCCTGTGCAAACTCAGCGAGTGGGTCATAACTCAGAAGTCCCTCAATTTTTTTTTACGAAGTTTTCAAATAGGCAAGAATGAACGGTTCTATGTCACCGTCCATCACAGCCGCAACGTTGCCGGTTTCGTGATCAGTCCTATGATCTTTAACAAGGTTATAAGGATGAAAGACGTAACTACGAATCTGAGAGCCCCAGGCGATGTCTTTTTTTTCTCCGGATTTTTTTTCCAATTCTTCCTTTGCTTTTTCTTGTTCCAACTCGTAAAGTCTAGCTTTCAACATTTTGAATGCAGTATCTCTGTTCTTAATCTGAGACCTTTCGTTCTGACAAGCAACTACGATACCACTCGGCATGTGAGTGATTCGAACAGCCGAGTCGGTGGTGTTTACGTGCTGACCGCCAGCACCCGAAGAACGATAGACATCTACACGAATATCTTTCTCTTCGATTTTGATGTCAATGTCATCGTCTATTTCTGGGCTGACGTGAACTGAAACGAAGGAAGTATGTCTTCTTTTATTTGCGTCAAAAGGAGAAATTCGAACGAGTCTGTGGACTCCGTTTTCACCTTTGAGAAATCCGAATGCAAAATCACCTATCACGTGTAAGGTGGCATTTTTAATGCCGGCGCCGTCTCCCGCTTGAATGTCTATTAGAGAATACTGATACCCTTTTTTTTCGAAATAACGTGTGTACATTCTGAGAAGCATTTCCGCCCAGTCCTGGCTTTCGGTTCCACCGGCTCCGGGATGGATGTTTAAAAAAGCGGGTTTTAAATCTTCCGGATTGTTTAAAGCGCCTAAAAGTTCCAACTCTTCGAACTTTTCCTGAAGTCTGTTGTATTCGGAGGAAAGCTCTCCAACGCCGTTTTCGCCTTTTTCGTCCAAGGTGAGATCTACTAAATCAGGAAAATCTAATATATCTTGTTGGATATTAAACCAGGGAGAAAGTTTTTTTTCGAGTTCGTTCTTTTTTTGGCTTACCAATCTGGCTTCTTCTGGATTGTTCCAAAGATTTGGATCTTCTGCTTTTTCGGTGAGCGACTTGAGACGATCCTTGTCTTGTTCCAGATTCAACAGTTTCCAACGATTTAAAAAATTCTCTTGTAATTCTTTAGAAATTCTTTTTAGTTCTTTTGCCGATTTAACTTCCATAATCATCTACGCTAGGTTTGATTAAAATTTGAAAATGACCTTTGTGAATTGATAACGATTCCAATTGGGTTCAATTTAAATTCCATAATAATTTTTTACCCATTTTCCCGAATAGAACATAATAAATAAAAGATTCAAATCGTTTGTGTTCTCGAGTCTATGAAAACGATTTCCGGAACTAAAAAGACGTACTTCTTAACTTGGAAAACAACACGGATTTATAGAATCAATTTGGGCGTTCCTGCACTGAATTGTAAATCAAAGTAGAAAAGTAAAGGTGCAGGCCGGGCTTGTTACGCGCTTCAGCTCACGCTTCCGGTCCTTTCTAACGAAAGGACTGCTACGCACGCTCCACATCCCTAACGCTACTTAACGTGAGCAGGGTGTAAAAAAATGAGAAAGAATTTTCTAAAAGTATGAGATCCTACAATATCAGAATTTGTTTGTAAAACTAGTGATGCAGTAGTTCCCACAAATTAAGTCACATTAGGTAGTAAAAAACGGAATCGTTCCCACGCCAAATTCTTCAGTTGTATATGGATCGAGAGAGACAACGGAAACTCAAGATCACTTTTATAAAATTCAAAAAAGAAGATCATCTGATTGAATTTATAACCAAATCGTTGTTCGACGACAGTCATAAAATAAAAAATTCAGTTTATAAAGATTTTCTTAAGATAAAACAAATCTGAGAGTGTTTAATCGATGAACTAAAGACAAACCTATCGACTTATTGAAAAAGAAAATCTTCTTTATTCTCTCTTTCCTGTTCCCAAGAAAAAACAGTATCTCTAAGTTGAGGAGTGTTTCCTTCCACGGTAGCCACTAAAATGAATTCTTCTTTTTTTCTAAATTCTTCCGGATTCTTTTTTAAGATCAGTTTGCCTGAACGGATTAGATCCAAAACGTGAAGAAGAAAAGGATCTTTTTCCGTTCTGGAAAGTTCTTTCATTGCGGAATAAAACGGAGTGATACCTTTGTGAAACCAATCTACAATTTCACTTTTCCCAAAAGGCCAAAGCTGACTGAGTTCAATGGATTCTTCTCTAAGTAAGGATTTACCTTGAAATGGTTTTTGCAGATGCCTACATTGAAAATAAAGTTCATGATTGATCTCGCGAGGAAACGTCTTACCATAACCGGAACCGATCCATTCGATCCAGGCTTTTTTTTCCTTGATAGGTAGAGAAGGAATTAAAGCGAAAAGATAATTCTGATTTTTGAATATTCTAGAAGTGGAAAGATGATCTAAAACTTCGTAAGGAATCATATATTGACCCTTTTGCCATTCTAGAACCAAAGGAATTTTTTCTACGTTTAGATATTCCGCAGGAGTTTCCGCACGGACCACGTCTCCAAATTGGGTCAGAATATAAATAAAAGATAAAAGTTCCTGACGGTTCATTTTTCGGATCAACGCATCCGGATCCAAATTACGATGAAGGGCGTGTCTCAATAAATTGTATTGTTCAACCGGAAATTGAACCGGAGATAAAATGATCCCAAGAAACTTTTCCATTTTCTTGAGGCTATGTCTTTCTACGAGATCTAAGTTTCCCGAAATCAAAAATGGCATGTTAAAGGGCTCTATATCCGATGTCTTTTCTATAAAACGTTTTGGGAGCCTGGATTTTTTCCAGGAAGGAATAAGCTTGGTCCACCGAACTCTTAAGATCGGCATCTTGAGCTACTACCCCGAGAATTCTTCCCCCGGATGAAAAAACTTTTCCATCTTTTTTTAAAGTTCCCGCATGAAAAAGATAAACGTTTTGACCCGAAGTTTCCGGAAGATTGAGTGGAATATTTTTTTCATAAAAGTCGGGATATCCTTGCGCGGCAAGCACTACTACAACGGCCGCGCCTTTTTTAACGGCTGCTTGAACACCTTTGATTTTACCAGTGGAAGCTCTATAAAGAAGTTCTAATAGATCTCCGTCTAACATAGCGAGAACACACTGGGTTTCCGGATCTCCAAATCTACAATTGAATTCAACAACTTTAGGTTCTCCCTTTGGAGAAATCATCAAACCAGCGTAGAGAAGACCGCGGTAAGGATGTCCTTTTTTACGGAATAGATCAAACATAGGATCGAAGATTTGTTCTTTCACTTTTTGTAATATACTTTCGGAGATTATCGGCGCAGGACAATAAGCCCCCATACCTCCAGTGTTCGGACCTTGATCACCGTCAAACGCCCTTTTGTGATCCTGAGCTGCAGGTAAAAGAAAATAGGAATCTCCGTCCGAAACTGCAAAAATGGAAGCTTCTTGACCTTCCATAAATTCTTCGATCACTACTTGACTACCACTGGAACCAAATTTTTTATCTTGGAAAATTTCCTTAAGTGCTGCTTTTGCCATTTCTTTTGAAGTCGCTACGGTAACACCTTTGCCTGCCGCCAGACCGTCCGCCTTGATAACAATCGGAACAGATTTAGATTCTATATAATTTAAGGAATCTGAATATTCTGAAAATGTTTTATATTCCGCAGTGTGAATTTTAGCCTCAACCATCAAAGACTTTGCAAAATTTTTTGAACCTTCTACTTGGGCGCAAAAAGAGTCGGGGCCAAAAACTGGAATATTCAATTCTGCGGCCCAATCCGCAAAACCTGCCACCAATGGATCTTCTGGACCGACCACGATCAAATCGAAAGGATTTTGTTTTAAAAAAGACTGAACCGAATTTTTGTCCAAAACTTGAAACGAATCAGAAGGAAGGAGCTCGTGATCTGGGAAACCGCCGTTTCCAGGAAACACTTTTAATTCGCTTAACAAAACAGATTTACGTAGATAAAAGGCGATCGCACTTTCCCTACCGCCAGAACCGATAAGAAGAACTTTCAATTTAACCTGCAAGATTTTGAATCCCCTTTTTAAGAACTTCCACTTTATCGATAAGAGTTTTCAGTTTATCTTTTTCTTTTTCCACGACTTCCGGGGCTGCTTTAGAAAGAAAACCGGGATTGGAGAGTTTGACTTCTAATTTTTCTTTTTCCAGTTCTGATTTTTGAAGTTCTTTTTCTAAACGAGTTTTTTCTTTAACAACGTCTATAAGACCTTCTAAAGGAAGAACGATTTCTCCTTTGGTAAAATGAGAAACCGAATCTGTCTTTTGGATTTCATACAACGCATCTATACGGATCGATTCTAAACGAGCGAGTTGTAAAAGTGAAACTTCGTTTTCTAAGATCGCAGAGCTGGAAAGGTCATCGGAAGATTTAACGATCACCTTACATTTCTTATCTGGAGCGACTCCGTTTTCGGATCGTATAACGCGTATTTTGGTAACTATTTCTTGGAGCAGATTGAGTTTTTGAACGCCTAACGCATCGGATGCGATCGGATAACTTTCGGGAAAAGGAGAAGTGACAATGTATTGGTCTGAAAAAACCGAATTAACCTCTTCGGTTAGAAAAGGCATAAAAGGATGCAAAAGTCCTAATGCACGGATGAGCACGTCCGAAAGAACCTGTTTAGCAACTTCCGCAGAGCGAGGGGAAACTTTACCATATGCTCTCGGTTTAACGAGTTCGATATACCAATCGCAAAAATCACCCCAGATAAATTCGTAGATTGCGGCGGCCATTTCATAAAAATGGAATTTAGAATGAGCCTTGTTGTATTCATCCAGACAACGATTGAATCTAGAAAGAATCCATTGATCCATAGGCTCAAGATCTTTTTCGATTTCCGGGGTGATTCCAGTGGGAACGAAAGATTCTTCTAAGTTCATAAGAATAAAGCGGGAAGAATTCCAGATTTTATTGCAGAATGAACGATAACCGTCTAACCTCGATTCGTCGAAAAGAATGTCCTTACCTTCGGGAAGGGTGGCTGCAAGAAAAAACCGGAAAGAATCCGTTCCGTACTTATCCATCATTACGAGAGGATCGATAACGTTACCAACGGACTTGGAGAATTTTTTACCGTCCTTGTCACGCACTAAACCATGTATGAGTACTTTATGAAATGGTGGAGCTTGCATGAACTTCATACCCATCATGATCATTCTAGAAACCCAAAAGAAGATGATGTCAAAGCCGGTGACTAGAACGGAAGTAGGGTAATATTTTTTTAAATCTTCCGTTTGTTCCGGCCAACCCAAAGTGGAAAAAGGCCAGAGTTGGGAAGAGAACCAAGTATCGAGAACGTCCGGATCAGGTTCAACTTCATTGGAGCCACAGGACGTACAAACGGTTATAACCGTTTCCGAAACGTCTACGTGTTTACACTTTTTACAATGATAAGCTGGAATTCTATGACCCCACCAGAGTTGTCTGGAGATACACCAGTCACGAATGTTATTCATCCATTCGAAAAAAGTTTTTTCCCACATCTTAGGAACAAATTCCACCTGACCGGATTGAACCGCTTGAACTGCTAAATCGGCAAGGGGTTTGATCTTAACGAACCACTGAGTGGAAAGATAGGGTTCGATCACCGCGCCTCCTCTGGAGTTGTGACCAACTGCGTGGACGTGATCTTCAATTTTTTCAATTAAACCTTTGGCTTCAAGATCGGAGAGAACTTTTTTACGAGCTTCAAAACGATCCAGGCCTTGATAAATACCAGCGTTCTCGTTCATGGTTCCGTCAGGATTCATCACGAGTAAAGGTTTAAGACCAAGTCTTTGCCCAGCATCAAAGTCGTTGGAATCATGAGCGGGAGTAATTTTAACAAGACCGGAACCAAATTCTTTATCTACAAAAGAATCGAATAACAAAGGAATTTGTCTATTTGTAAGTGGTAGGTCCAAAACGACGTCTTTCAATGACGTATAACGCGAATCGTCCGGATTGGCGCAAACGGCTACGTCGCCTAACATTGTCTCCGGTCTTGTGGTCGCTACGACTACAAATTGATCTTTTTTACCGTGGATCGGATATTTGATATGATAGAGTTTACCTTTAGTTTCTCGGAACTCTACTTCTAGATCCGAAATCGCTGTTTGAGAAGCGGGACACCAATTGATGATTCTTTCCCCTCGGTAAATCAAACCTTCATCATAAAGAGATTTAAAAACTTTGAATACTGCTTTAGAAAGACCTTCGTCGAGAGTGAATCTTTCTCTGGACCAGTCAACGGATTCCCCTAAAAGTTTTTGCTGTTTGGTAATCATTCCTCCAGAATGATTCTTCCATTCCCAAACTTTATGGATGAATTCTTCTCTAGTAAAATCGGTTCTTTTTTTACCTTCTTTGGCGAGTTCTCTTTCAACTACCATTTGAGTTGCAATACCTGCGTGATCCATACCGGGCAGCCAAAGAGTAGACTTTCCTTTTTTGCGTTCAATACGGATAAGAATATCTTGGATGGTATGATTGAGAGCGTGCCCTATATGTAAAGAGCCGGTAACATTGGGAGGAGGAATGACTATTGAGAAAAATTCTTTCGAGTTCGGATTTGGAACAAAAGAATTCTTCTCTTCCCAGAGTGAAATCCATTTGTTCTCTACATCTTTTGGTTCGTAGCGATCGCCTATTTGTTTTTTCATGGCCGTTAAAAACAAGTTTTATTGTTTTTTCCTAGGGTCAAGAGGATTCAAACGGAGAAAAGTGAACTCAAGAAGAATGAGTTTTTTCGAGAGATATTTGAGTGGAAACTGAGAACAGAATTTAAACGGAATTAGAAACAGAGAGGGATGTTTCCGGGTGAATTCTCACCCGGAAAAATGGAATTATACTCCGTAGAAAAGGAAGGACGCAACGATTGTCCAAATTCCCACTGCAATTCCAAAAATTCCCAACTTACCTTGGATGGGAGCCAGTTTTGCTAAAAGCTCTGCACCTTTTTTCTTTGCTTCTTCATTCTTAGAAAGAACATAAGTAGAAATTGTTCCAAAACCGAGAATGAATCCGAGAACCGCTTGAACGATATTTCCCAGAAGAGCAGTTATCCAATAAATTGGCCAAGTTGGAAGCCATCCAAGACCAAGAAGTCCTTGGAATACGATTCCATAAATTCCCCAAAAGCAGAAAACCAGACCGATCCAACCTTGATAAGGTGAAATCTTTGCAAGTAACTCTTTTGCATCTGGTTTTTTTGCCAAAAGCAAGGAAGGCACAGCGAGAATGCTGAGCACGATGAGTGTAATTCCTGATACCATTTGTATCTCCTGTTGAAATTAAGTTGATCAACTATCCGATTAGTTTATTTCTCTAAAAAGGATTGTATGTATCTATCAGATCAGTTAACTCTTTGGAAAGTAATTTTTTGCTTATTTTTTACTTTTTAATTCTATTTTATAAAAAAAACATCCTTATAATTTTTTTCCTATATTTGGCTTTTTGAAAATTTTAAAAAGATTTCGTCGAGGTTCAAAAAAGGTTCTAATCGTTCCTCTAAGAATTTGATTGAAGGTAATTAGTGGAATTATAATAAGAACAAATATATATAATTTAAAATATTCATGATAATCTCACGAGTTTACTTAATTAAAACAGATTTATTTGTAGTTCTTAAATGTTTCAAAATTTAAAAAAAAATTAAAAAGTCTGTCTGTCTTTGATTTTTTGGTAAAAGGGATTTTACGAGTCGAATCTACCGTTTTTACAAATTTAGGTTTAGGTAGATTTGAATATTCAATTATTATAAAATTTTTATTTTAAAATCATTTGTAAAGGTAGAAACTTTATGAACAATTTTTCCATTCTTTTGTCATTAATAGAGTTGTTGAAAAATTTCATAGTGAAGATTCGCAAAACTGATTTAAGTACCGTGAGCAGGGCGTAAGGAATCTGTTTCCTAAAGTTTTGTTTTACCTGAAAAAATGAACTCTTACAATTTTAGATCACAAAAAATGGATATTTAAGCCCGTAATATGACTTAATCTGTGGGAACTACTAAAACTTTTTAGCTTTTGGATACAAAAAAATTCAATACGAGATATAAAACGGGATGACCGCGAAACGACGATTTTGTGCAAAAATTTGATTGGACGGTGATTCTCTATAGATTTTATAGAGGTGATCGAGAAAAAAGAAAACCGCAAAAGACAATTTTCTTTTCAGCGGTTTTATTCAAAGGAACGAAAGATTTTAAGTATTTGGTTCAGAAACCTAAAAAATGATTCAGGGAAATGAACTGAAATATTAAAAAACCATAAGTTTATGGAACAGATCTAAAATTAAAATCTTTCGTTTTTTGGTTTTGCAACGTTTACTTTCAAATTGCGAGTAAGAACATTTTTTCCGTCTAGATCTTTGATCGCTTTATCAGCTTCTTCTTTATTGGGCATTTCAACAAAACCGAATCCTTTGGATTTTCCGGAATACTGATCCATGACGATCTTTACCGAGTTCACGGTTCCGTGAGCTCTAAAAAGATCGCCTAATGTTCCTTCATTCAAATCGTAAGAAAGATTTCCTACATAAATATTAACCGACATGTTTACCTCATGTAATTATAAATAAAATCAAGTTATCTTGATTTTAAAACAGCGTTTCCTGGAGAAGGAAGTAGAAAAATTTTAGAGATGCAGAACTTGAAAAGAAGAGCAAACTTTAAGATAGGACTACGTTCGGAAGTTAGAAAATCGAGTGGATAACTATAATTCTTTATCCATAATATCGACAGAATTTTCCTTGGCAATATTAAATTTATTTTAACGACGTTTCTAAAAAGAATTTCAGGATTTGTTTTGAGAGGATTATTTCCGAAACGTATCGGGTGAAATTTTTCTAGAAAGTCGATTTCATTTTTATCTCAAAATAAAATGGAAGGCTTACAATTTTGACGGATAAAAAAATGGTTTTGGAAACTGAAAAATTGATTTTAAGGGAATGGGAAAGCAAATATTTGGAACCGTTTTATCGGATGAGTTCCGATCTGGTTGTGAATATTATCCTGTTTTATTAGAGTTGTTGAAAAATTAATTCTTGATCTGTTTGTATTGGATTGAATGGACAATTGAAGCAATTTTACGAATTTTCACTATGGAATTTTTCAACAACTCTATTAACGAAAGAGGATTCCGAAAGGTTCGTTGCAAAGATGAAAATTCATTTTGAGGAATTTGGATATGGGTTTTGGAAATAAAAAATACAAAAGAATGGGTCGGTTATACCGGTTTTTTAAACGTTTCTTTTACGGCTTTGTTTACTACTGCAGTTGAAATCGGATGGAGATTGAATTCTTCTTTTGGAATCGAGGACATGCGACGGAGGCAGCCTTTGTCCGTCTGAATTACGGATTTGAGCAGTTTGAGTTTTCAAAGATCGTTTCTTTTACTTCTGTTTTAAATACTCGTTCTGAATCCGTGATGAAAAAGATAGGACTTAAAAAAGTCAGGTTATTTTATCATCCAAATCTTCCCGCCAAACATAGATTATCCGAGCATATTCTTTACCAAATTACCGATTCAGAATGGAACGAACTGAAACGTTTTTCTTACTGATATTTTCTGAAACTGAGGTAATGATTTACTGAGTTTTCGGTGTCTCTTGGATCGATCGTCATAAATCGTTCTGCTAAAGTTCCTCTCGCATCGATCCTTTCGCGTTATTTACGTTAAATATTTTTTCGCATTTTTATCATCAAATAATTTAACTCGTTAAAGAAAGACACTTGCGAGGATTGATTAAACTGATTAGAAACAATCGTTTCTAAGTTTTGTGAGAGTTCCTACATTTTAGGAAATTGGAATATTTTGTATATCAAACTAGTGTAGGAACTACCACAGGCTAAATATATGAAAGATTACTGGTTTCTATTGAATCAGTTTGAGGTAAGAGAAATTCTTTCTAAAAGTGTGAGTTCCTACAATTTAAGAATTGTTCGTAAAATCGTGATTTGCAGTAGTTCCCACACTTGAATACGACAGTTATAAACTTCTATTTTTTAAATTGTGAGAGTTCCTACATTTGTAGGAACCGATCTATAAAGTTCAGATTCTAACTTTTTCAAAATTATGGTCCTTTGCGTCGAACTTACGTTAAATACGACATAATCTGTGGGAGCTACCACTCAATTTTCAACTTGAAACAATCATTTTTCTTGCCAAAAGTTTCGATTTTAACGAACATTGTTAATTATATAAATGAACGATGTTCGTTAAGGAGAAAAAATGAAAGTGAAAAATAAAACAAATCATTCACCAAAAGAAACTTTAGGTTCGGTTCGGGAAATTCTTTCTGACGAGACTTTTGCAAATCCAGTTTATAAGGGGGTTGGCTATTTTTTAAGAGATCTATTTTTTTTCGTCATAGTGACGGTTTTACTTTGGAACGTGGATGATTGGTATGTTCTTCCATTTTTATGGTTTTTTGCAGGGATGACCATTTCGGCTTTATTTGTAGTGGGACACGATTGCGCTCACGAGGCATTGTTCAAAAGTAAGTTCCTTCAATACTGGATCGGACAACTTGCAATGCTTCCCTCATTACACGCATATAATCAATGGGGTTACGGCCATAATAGAATTCATCATGGTCATACGATCAAAAGACAAGCCGACTTCGTATGGCATCCCACTGCGAAAGAAGAATATTCAAAATTTGGAATATTCAAAAAAATAATGCATCGATTTTTTTGGTCCATTTGGGGCGGCGGTTTTTATTATATGATAGAAATTTGGTTTAAGGGAATGGTTTTATTTACCGCTCCTTTGAAAGAGGCTAAAAGAGATAAGTTAATTATACTTTCTTTCGCGTTTATTTCATCAGGTTTGGTTTTTTATTTTGGAGCTTCATCCATTTCCGGAGTTTTTGATATTGGAGCCGGTTTGTGGATGTTCACAAAGGTTTGTTTGATACCTTTTATTGCTTGGAATTATTTTATGGGAATTACGGTTTACGTACATCATATTCATTCGGAAATCCCTTGGAAAACGAAAGAAGAATGGACTCCGTTTTATGGACAAATGAAAGGAACCGTCAACTACCATATCAATCCTATTATGAATTTTTTCTTCCATAATATTTTCATTCACATGCCTCATCACGTTCATATGAAAATTCCATTTTACAATTTAAAGCGCGCTTTAAATGAGATTAAGGCTGTCTATGGAGATTACGTTTTGGAAAGGGATACGATTTTAGGAGATTATTTAAAGTCGACTTCACTTTGTAAGGTGATCGATTCGGATACTGGTAAATGGATGACCTATAGAGAAGCTCAAGAAGTGTCTATAAAAGAGAAGGATTTGGAATCTATTCCAGTTTGATATTTTTCTAATGAACTGTCTCAAAATTTGTCGAGCCGATCATAGGAGAATGACGGCTTTAGTTTCTCGAGAGATCCAAATGATCGGTAGAGAACGTTTTATTGAGTTGAATGCGATCCGCGTAAAGAGTATTTTGCTTTTAGTTTCTGGAACGACTGTAAAAGCGAGATACTTCGTTTTACAAAAATGTGGGAGCTCATACAGAAATTAGAATAACAAAGAATACTAAAAACCGTAAATCATATAATACGACGGTTTCTGTAGAAACTACCACATTTGATTGAAGATTCAAATGATTCATTCTAAGGTTTTGAGACAGTTCATTTTAGGGAATTTATTTTTGAAATCAGTAATTTATAGTAGTTCCTACAGTTGTTTTACAAACAAACTTTTTATAAAAGTAGTAGTTCTCACAATTCCAAAATTTGACTATAAAATCTTGAGTTATAAAAGTTTCTAGATATAGAATGTTTTACTCTTCTTAATAAAAAAAAGAATTGTTGAGAAATTACATAGTTCAATTAACAAAACTGCTTGAATCGACCGTTTCCATGAAATAGAAATGGATGGAGAATTAATTTTTTAACAACTCTAAAGATAAAATTGGCTATCATGAATTCGATTTGAAGAAATTAAACAAGTCAAGCTTTTGTATTAATTTTACGTGAATTCGATCATGATTTATTTTTTTGGAGCTGAAATTTGAATTTTACAAATCGATTCCTAAAATGTGGGAACTACCACAAATCACGATTTTAAGAACAAATTCTAAAAATGTATGAGCTCGTACTTTTACTTTTATAAATTCTTTCTCATTTTTTTTACTCTGAATTCACGTTAGTTTCTATAAGAACTGAAGTGAAGGTTTGAGGGTTTTTACTTTTTGAATATTATAAATTTAAAAATAAATTAGGTTCTTCGTTCTCAGAATTTGGATGAGAAAGACTAATTCCAAGAAGTCGAATCGCCTTGATCGCCGATTTTTTCCCGTATTTAGTTTCAAAAAATTCCTCAAAAAGTTCAGCTGCAGTGGAATAAAGTTCGTTCGCTTTGAAAATAGGTTCGGATAAGGTTTTAGATCTGGTTTTTAGACTAAAACCGTAAAATTTAATTTTTAGGGTGAGGGTTTTTCCGGCAAAGTCTTTTTTTTCCAACCTTCTTTCTACTTTGACGGAGACGTCTTTTAGTTGTTTTAGTAAATCATTATAATCTAATTTATCTTGATCAAAGGTGTTTTCTGCTCCGAGAGATTTTCTTTCCCGAGAGGATTCCACCATTCGTTCATCCTCACCTCTCGAAATTTTATAATAGTAAATTCCCATTTTGCCAAAATGTTGAACAAGTTCTTCTATGTTTTTTGTTCTTAGATCTTTTCCGGTATAAATTCCTAATTCTTTCATTTTCCGCGACGTGACTTTTCCCACACCGTGAAAACTACTTACTGGTAACGGATCGATAAAAGAAATTACGTCGTCCGGAAGAACGACTGTGAGTCCGTTTGGTTTGTTTTTTTCGGATGCAAGTTTAGAAATAAATTTAGAATTACTTACACCAGCGGAAGCTGTAAGTTCGGTACGTTTAAAAATTTCCGCACGGATTTCTTTTGCAATAGTTACTGCAAATGGAATATTCTTTTTATTGAATGTAACGTCTAAATAACCTTCGTCTAAGGAAAGCATTTCTACAAGATCCGTATATTCTAAAAAAATCTCTCGAATCTGTTTGGAGACTTCTTTATATACTTCAAATCGGGGAAGGACAAAAATTGCATCAGGAGCAAGTTGTGCCGCTTTGGAACAAGGCATCGCGGAACGAACTCCGAACTTGCGAGCTTCGTACGGAGCAGCCGAAACAACTGACCTACTGTTAGGAGGACCGCCTACAATCAGAGCTTTACCTCTGTATTCTGGAAAATCCCTTTGTTCTACGGAGGCATAAAATGCATCCATATCCACATGAATGATTTTGCGTATTTCCATAAACGATTTCAGTCAGGTTATAAATAGCTAAACATTTGTAATGTCTTTTTCAATTTCAGATTCTATTCCTTCTGTTCGAATCAAGGTTAAAATTCGAACAGAATCGGCTCCGTTTTGAATTAGGATTCTCGCTAACTCGTTTGCGGAAGCACCTGTAGTAAACACATCGTCGATCAAAAGGTAATTTCCTCTTAACTTTCCTTTATATTCCTTTTTGATTTTAAAAGCAAGTCTTGCGTGTATAAAACGATCCGTTAGACTTTTGCCTGCTTGTTTTTGGTCGCTTATCTTTTCGATCGGGTTTATCAAAGGAAACGGAAGAATATTCTGAAGTCTTTTTAAAGCGAAATCGCAGGACTCGAAAGGCCTTTGTTGATTGTTTGAATACCATTTGGTTTTTGTGGAAGGCATAAGTAGAATTCCTGAAAAGTTCAGATTCTTCCAAGACTTTAACTCTTTTTTTAAACCTAAACTGAGATAAATGGAAAGAGCATAAACAGATCGTAATTTGATACAATTGATTACCTTGGCTAAAAAAGGGGTTCTGTTTTGTAAGAATTTTAGTTCTTCAAAAAATACGTTTCTGGAATTGCAATAGAAACATTCTTTTGAAGTTTGTACTTCTTTACAAATTTTGCATAAAGTTTGTAAAGAAGTCGAAAAGTTGGAATGTTTTCTATGACAGAGTTTACAGACACCTATTTTAGAAGAAAAGTAATCGTATCTTCCGCAAAATTCACAACTGACCGGTAAAAAAAAATTTAAGAGTTTATAGAGTTCCATATAAATTACGGTTCTCTAAAGTTCTTAGAAGGAATAAAAAAACCCGGAATTTTCCGGGTTTTTAAAACAGTTTAGATTTTTTTAAACTCTTATTTTTTTGTAGGTTGAGTAGTGGTAGGTTTAGCTGCAGGAGCCGGTGCTGGAGCGGCAGATTCTGCAGGCTTGCTTCCATTCGATCCGGCTTCCACTTTACGAATTTGTGTTGTAGGTGGATTTACATCTACTGAAAAGCTGACCTTTTTGGTTTCACTTTCGTTTCCTACGTTGTCAATCGCTTTGGCTTCGATCGTATGTTCGCCTTGAGCATCGATTGTGATTGGTTCTGCATAAGGAACGAAATCTGAATTTTTATCCAATTTAATTAGAATTCTTTTAATTCCGGATTGTCCGTCTACCGCTTTGATTGCAAATGAGTTTCCTTTTCTGGAATATGTTTTTCCATCGATGATTACCAAAGGAGTGTTTCCTTGGATTTCGACTTCCGGTTTTACGTCATCCAAGGTTACTACAAGAATTGCCTCGGAAGAAGAGTTTCCAGAATTATCCACAGCGGAATATTTAATCAGATTTACTCCAGCCTTTTCTAATTTAATAGGCTGGTTATCATAGGATCTCATGTCTCCACCGTTGATGGAATATTTAATTTCTTTAACACCGGAAAGAGCGTCGATTGCGGAGATCGTATAGGTTACGTTTTTAGAACCGAAGTTGTAGCCGTCCAAATTGTAAAGAATTTCACTTGGAACGATTTTTACAGTCGGAGCGGTGTTGTCCACGACGACAACGAGCGCTTTAGCAGGTTCTTTGTTTCCGGCTTTATCTACGGCTCTATAAGTAAGTCGGTTAACGCCTTCTTTTAGAATCGTGATAGGAGAAGTATATTTTGCGTAGTCCATTTCGCCGATTTTATATTCGATATAATCGACCGTGCTGGAGTCGTCTTGGGCGGAAATTTCAAAAGAACTTTTTGAGTTCACGTAAAGATCCGCTTTTTTAACTTCTTCTCCCTGAGTAGTTCCAGAATTTTGGAAAGTTTTTGCAGGAGTGGAACTCCCGGATTGTCCTTGAGTATTTGCCTGAGGGGTAGAGCCTTCATCCAGATCTTCCTGGGCAAAAAGCGCTACGTTAACAAACATGAATAAAGCAATTGCGAGTCTTACGAGAGTAGAACCCTTCATTTTACACTCCTGTGAATTGGTAATTAGTTTTTTGACGATATTCGGATAGTGGAAACCTTTGGAAGAGGCTGTCAACTGATTCTATGAAAAAAAAAACCTCCTCATCGATTTCATTTACCGAAAGGAAAGATCACCTTTTCCTTGTAATACTATTTTTCATTCTAATTTCCTTTCCATTGAAATCTCAAGACAGACCTTCGGCGGAAATTTGGAAGCAGATCGTCGTAGAAGATTTCGAAACGAAAGAATGGAATTCTAAAAATCTCAAAACAAGATTATCGAAAGAATATCTACCTGAAATCAGAATCTCTACATTAATGCTCAGTCCGGAAAGAAATTCGACTAAAAGTCTACTTTTGGAAGTTCCAGCGGAGAAAAATCAATCTTTTGAAATATTATGGGAGCAAACTTGGAAAACAAAAGGATTTGTGCAAGAATTTCAATTTCATATCTATTCTTCCGGATCGGGAGCATCACTTTACGTTTTGCTCAGAGATTCAACATTAGAAGTTAAGAAAATACTAATTACTCATCTCAATTATGAAGGATGGAAAAAGGTCAGACTCAACGTGATCCGAAAAATCAGGCAGGACGAAATACTATTTTCTAAACAGATACCGATCGAATTTTTAGGATTGTTGTACGAAGCGCCTTTTACCATGAAACGTGGAACTAGAGATCTATTCGCAATTGATGATATACTTGCGATTGTCAGAGATAAAAATCGGATGTTTATAGATGAGAATCGATTGATACGATAGATAAAAACTTGTTCTATCGTTCTCTTACTCAGATATATAATCCAACCGTTTACAGATTAATCCTAGAGTTGTTTGAAAAATGAATTTTCTATTTTATGGAAATGGCCGATGGAAGCAGTTTTGTTAATCTCCAACAACTCTATTGCAGTAGTTCCCACACTTGAATGCGACAGATGTAATAGTTATAAACTTCTATTTTTAAAATTGTGAGAATTTTTACAATTTTAGAATTGATTCTTAAAATCGTGGTTTGTGGTAGTTCCCACATTAAAAGAATCAATCAGTAAAGTTTAGATTTCGACTTTTTTCAGAAAAATGCGTCGAACTCACATTACTCATAACTAAATAATAAAGTACATAATATTTTGCATAGAATCAGTGTTTTGTGATAGAATTAACGATACTTAAATTTATAGAGGTCAGTAAACAAAAACAAAGTTTGAGTGTTATTTTTTGATAGGATATTTTAGAATATTAATATATTTTGATTTTATTTTTTGGATTTAAGTGGGGCGTGCCTCTGCGAAAAAAACTGAAAAAATGGATCTTTTTATGGAAAGCGCAGAGTCGCGTGTTTACGGGCTCGCGGATTCCCGCTCGTTCTCTACGAGAACGCTTCGCGCCCTTCAACCCGCTCACGCAAAAAAAGTAAAAAGATAAAAACTTAGAAATATAGTTTTTAACATCATTAAAAAATAATATTAATTGCTACAAGAGGTGGTTTTTGTAGGAACGGTTAAGGCTCCAAAAATTTTACGATGAATCCTTTAAAACCATTAGAGTTGTTGAAAAATTAATTCTTGATCTGTTTGTATTGGATTGAATGGACAATTGAAGCAATTTTACGAATCTTCACTATGGAATTTTTCAACAACTCTATTGTTTTAAAACCTGCAGAAGCGCCCCGTGATGCATTGAGTTTCCAGAACGACCCGGAAAATTCAAACATATGTCTCTCTAGAGATCGGCACTCAAGGGAGTTGTTGCACCTGAGCTTTTTATTTGCCTCGATTTTCTTTTTCTGAATTCACAGAATTGAAGTATAAACTATTGGATTGGATTTTTATAATGTAGTTCTGAATAATTTTATCGGATCAGTAAAAACTGTAAATCATACCATGTGACGGTTTCTGTGGAAAATACATCATTTGATTAGAAATTTCTGAAGGATTATCGTTTATGGGTGATGTGTTTCGAGGTTTCTAAGTCGAGTTGTAAAATGCTAATCATTTAGATTTGTTGAGATTCATTTTATAAAACTTTAAATTAGAAAAATTTCTATAAAATAAAAATTTAATTTAGATGTCATGAAATAGAGGAAATATATAAAAATTTGATAATCAAATTGAAAATTTAAAAGAAAAACCAAATTTGTGAAGATGATCATAAATCAATAGAATATCCCATTTTGGTATATTCGATTCCAGGATTTAAAATGAATACGTTTTGTTTAAATCTTTACATTCACGAGAAGCGAAGATTTTTTGTAAAAATTTAATCGCGGCCAGAAAGAATTCCAATCTGACTCAACTTGAAGTTGCAAAACGTTTAGGTGAACCTCAGTCTTATATTTCTAAAATCGAATCTGGGGAACGAAGATTGGATGTGATCGAATTCTGGAGAATTTTTAAAATTTTAGGTAAATCAATCGAATTTTATTTTCAGTTCGACGAAAAACAGGACAGTTCTGAGAAAAAATCGAAAACTTTAAAAGTGGCTAGTCGCAAACGCAAAAAAAAATGACGTTTTGTGAATTCTTCCTATTGTCAGTTTAAGAATCTTGTTTCTCAAACTTGAAAAAAAATCAGCCTAAAAATGTGGGAACTCCCCGCTTTTTTAATAAAGTGAGCAAGGGCGTAAGAAAATTAGAAAGAATTTTCTAAAAGTATGAGTTCCTAGAATTTTAGAATTTGTTCGTAAAATCGTCGTTTGAGGTAGTTCCCACATTTTTGGAATCGATATGTAAAGTTTAGATTCCAATCTTTTTCAGAATCCTAGATTTCTCTACGATCGTACGTTAAAATATCAATTTGTAAGAGTTCCCACAGATTAAGTCGCATTACAGATTTTCAAATATTCATTTTTTGTGATTCGAGTCGAGAAGCCTACATTTTTTATGAAAAAATCAGGTTTTTATAAAGCGAATCTCTTACGCGGAATTCACGTTAAGTAGTTTGCTTAGTTAAAAATAAATGTCCAAGTTTCATCTTTTATAGAGTTTTGAAGTTTTATTTGAAAAATCCGAATTTGTAAGAGTTCCCACAAATGAGCGGGTCTTACAGATTTTCAAATATTCGTATTTCGTAATTTCCGCATTTTTAGAATTGAACTCTAAAACTCGAATATGTGGTAGTTCCCACATTTCGTTTTTACAGAAAAATTAGGTTTTATAAAACAAAATCCTACATAGAACTCAGGATTTTGTTTTAAGATCGTTTTTGGATCTGGCTATTTGAGTAAGAAATTCTCTTTTTAGATTTTTTACGTCAAACACACGTTAAGTTAACAAACAGTGTCCGTTTTAAAAAGACTAAAAGCTTTCAGATTATAAAACCTTTTTGTGATCTTTTGAAACAATTTTAATTCTTTTATAATTCGAATTCTTTTTATTGCAAACGAAGAAAATGAAAAAAACGAGTTGAATTCCTTTTTTATATTATAAGAATTTGATCCGATGAAAGCCAAAAATTTAGCGGAAATATTGGGCGTAGAACTTAAGGGTGATGGAGAAATAGAAGTCAATGGAATCGGAGATATTGAAAATCATTCCGATATACTATCCGATCGAATTTATTATATCGAAGCGAAAAAACACCTAATTAATAATCCGAAAGTAAAGCAGGTTCAGTTAGCGCTTACAATTCCTTCTTTGGCCGGTGAGTTTCCTTCAGCCTTAGTGGTTTTAGAATCACAAGCAAGGCTTAAATTTATAGAGTTGCTTTCTCTTTTTGAAAAGAAGCCGAAAGCTCCTCCTCCTTTTATTTCCGATAAGGCGAGTATTCATAAAAATGTCCGTTTGGGTAAGAACGTTACGATTATGGATTTCGCTGTGATTCACGAAAATGCGGAAATTGGAGATAATTGTTTTATTTATCCAAACGTTGTCATTGAAAACGGCGCGAAGATCGGTGAAGGTACCGTTTTAAAATCTGGGGTTGTTGTGGGTTATAGTTGTATTCTTGGAAAATTCAATCTCATTCATGCCAATACGGTGATCGGTGCGGATGGGTTTGGTTTTTATGATCGAGAAGGAGTACGTTATAAAATTCCTCAGATAGGAAATGTAGTCATCGGAGATTATGTTGAAATGGGAGCGTGTTGTACTGTAGATCGAGCAACGATTGAAACTACAACCGTCGGAAATCATGCTAAATTTGATGACCATGTTCACATCGCTCACAATTGTAAAGTGGGGAATTACGTATTTATTGCTGGTGGGACCGTTCTTGCGGGTTCCGTTACTTTGGAAGACGGTGTTATCATGGGCGGTCAAGCAGCAGTTTTACAGGGAATCACTATGAAAAAGGGTTCTATTCTTATGGGTATGTCCGCTCTATGCGAAGACAGTGTTGAGAAAGTTGCTTATTTTGGGATTCCCGCAAAACCTGCGATCGAAATGCATAGGATTCATTCTTCGATGTCTAAACTTCCGGAGCTCGTGAGAGAACATAGAAATCGTTCTAAAAATACGATTTGAATTTAAGAATTTGTCGTTTCTTTTAGGGTTTATCTGGATGAACTCAGCTAAACGGAAATTTAATTTGAGAATTTTCATTTTTGGATTTTATTGAATTTTTTTTACTACCTTAAGATTTTGAAAGGTTTTAGGATGTAAGAACTCCTTCGGTTTTTAATGATCAATCCGTTTTTCCATTTATAAATGATTCACAGCGATGTAAATGTGGGAACTCTTACAGATGTGAATTTACGGTGAAACTTTGAAAATGTAAGAACTCTTACAATTAGAACAATTCTTTTAAACGTTCTTATATCAAACTCAGACCAAGTAAAGATTGAATCTAATTTTCCATTTTCGAGATTGGTAAAACGGTTCATCATGCTTTCTAACAATACTAGTACGAAATTTTATTTTTTTCTTGTGATCGCAATGATCTCTTGGGGTTTTGCTTGGCCTTCCGCTAAACTTATCGTAGGAGCTCAACATCCAAATGTGATCATCTTCTGGAGATTTTTGGCGACCGCTGTTTCACTACTTCCCATCGTTCTTTATAGAAAGGAATCCTTTAGGTTATCGAATTTCAAAGTATGTTTTCAAGTTATCATCGGGGGAATACTTTATACAGCCTACAATCAGTTTTTTCTTTTAGGTTTAAAGAATGGGCTTGCCGGAGCGGGAGGTGTTCTTGTGACCACGATGAATCCAATCTTTACTTATATATTTGTTCATACTTTACAAAAGAAATTACCTTCCATTCGAGAAGGGATAGGACTTTTGATAGGTCTGGTAGGCGGTTGTATTCTTCTTAGGATTTGGGAGTTCAATTTGAATTCTTTATTCAATTCTGGTAATATTTTCTTTCTTCTTTGTGCGTTTAGTTGGGCCTTTTTGAGTATGAACAGTCATAGCGCGGGCCAAAAAATTTCTCCGCTTTTGTATAGTTTTTATGTTTTTGCGATTGGAACCTTATTGGACTTTTTTATTGCACTTCCGTACGGATTAGAAAAAGCATTGGATACAGGAGTTGATTTTTGGTTTCATATCCTTTATCTTTCAGTCATATCTACAACTTTTGGAACTACGGTTTATTTTTTTGCTTCTTCTAAGTTGGGTTCTAGAGCTGCGAGTTCGTTTATCTTTTTAGTTCCTGCTACGGCTCTTTTGGGTAGTTGGATTTTTCTGAATGAAAGTCCCAGTTTTACGACGACTATAGGTGGAACTTTTGCCGTTCTTGCTGTGTTTCTGTTAAACCGAAATCAGGATGAATAAGATAGATGAGATACAGAAATAGAAAATGGATCATAAAAACAATAATTAGAGTTGTTGAAAAATTCCATAGTGCCAATTAACAAAACTGCTTCAATTGCCGATTTGTATAAAATAGAAACAGATGGAGAATTCATTTTTCAACAATTCTATTATCTATAGATAAATAAAAAGAATCATTCATGGTTTATAAAATTTGAATATAATAAATAGTGATTTAATAAAGATATTTGGCTGTAAATGGAATAAAGTTATTCGTCTGAAAAAACGGATTAAGGCCGGACCTTTGTAAAAACAGGTTTTTTAAGTTTCATGAAGATCGTAAAACGGTGATTTTATCGAAAAATCTGATTGGAAGAGATTCTTTTTAGATTTTATAGTAGTTCCCACAAGTTTCAAAGTTTAACTGTAAATTCACGATTTGTGAGAGTTCCCACAGATTCAGTCGCATTACAAATATTAAAACATTTATTTTTTATGGAAAGATCAAGTTTTTATAAAACGAATCTATTACGTCCTGCTCACATTTTATTATGTAGTTCTACCATCTCAAAAATATCTTAGTAATCGGCATTTTAGGTAAAGATAAAGTGTTTTTGATATGAATCTAATATTTTATTTATAGGATTGAAAGGTAAATTGTCCTGGTTTATTTTGATAAAATATATTTATTTTGAAGTTACGATGAATGTGGAAACAAATTGCTAAGAATCGGATTTTATTTTGAAACTTTGAAAATGTAGGAACTTTCACGTTGAATTTTTTTCGTTTGCTGATAAATAAGTTTTGTATTTAAGACCTACAATGTTTCTAAAATAGAGATCATCTTAAAATAAAATCCGGTAAAAAATGAAAAGGATATTTTTTTGTTATGAGTTATAGGTCGGAAGAACGACCAAAGATAGCGGTGATCGGAGGCGGGGCAGCGGGTTTTTTCGGGGCTATTCAAATCGCTTCCGAAGGAACTTGCGAAGTCACTCTTTTAGAAAAAGGAAAACAATTTCTTTCCAAGGTAAAAATATCGGGTGGGGGAAGATGTAACGTTACGCATCATTGTCTCGATCCCGAAACTCTGAGTAAAAATTATCCTAGAGGGGAAAAAGAACTACGCTGGGCTTTTGAGACTTTTGGACCCAAGGATACGATTCGATGGTACGAAGAACGTGATGTATTTTTGAAAACCGAAGCGGATGGAAGAATGTTCCCGATTACCGATTCTTCCGAAACAATCCTACAAACTTTGTTTCAAGAGGCTAAAAAAAACGGGGTAAAATTAAAGACCGACATGGAAATTCATTCGGTGACTTCCGTATCGAATTCCGACTTTCGAATCAAACTTAAAACGGGAGAAACATTAGAATTTAATAAAATACTATTTGCCACCGGTTCCGGTAAAAAAGCTTGGAATTGGCTCAATGCACTGGGACATACAGTAGTAGAGCCGGTTCCTTCCTTGTTTACTTTTAAAATTTTGGATGTTCGTCTGGAAAATTTGTTTGGACTTGCTTTTGAGAATGTGGAATGTTCTTTAATTGAATTCGGTTATTCACAACTAGGTCCTTTGTTGATTACACACTGGGGTGTAAGCGGGCCTTCGGTCTTAAAACTTTCCGCAAAAGGTGCAAGAGAACTTTTCGAGAAAAAATACGATACAACTTTAAAAATCAATTTTGTTCCTGGAATGAAAAAGGATGAAGTTCGAAAAAAGATCGAAAAAGAAAAAGATCTTCATCCGTCCAAGTTTATTTCTAAAACTCCGATCCTAGGTATTCCCAGGAGATATTGGGAAAGAATATTAGAAATTCATTTTATAGATTCTTCTAAAAAATGGTCTGGGTTGTCTTCTAGGGACCTGCACGTAATCACCGAAGAACTAACCGACGCAAGATTTAGAATTTCGGGAAAAGGAGAGTTTAAGGATGAGTTCGTTACCTGTGGGGGAGTGAGTCGCAAAGAAGTAAACTTTAAAACGATGGAAAGTAAAATCGTTCCAGGAATTTTTTTTGCAGGAGAGATTTTAGACGTGGACGGAGTTACCGGCGGTTTTAATTTTCAGAATGCTTGGACCACTTCTTATATAGCGGCACGTGGTATTTTGAATTCGATTTAAAACTTCACCTCAAAGTCTTAAATAAGATAAATTCGGCCTAAAAAAATCTGGGCGAATAAAAAACTCAGCAAAACGCTCACTTATGGATCGAGTTTTAGAGATACGAGATAATAATTTTTTTACATTGGAACTACCAAATTCATATGAATTAAAAAAAATGAATGTTTAAAAATTTATAAGGTGACGGTTTCTGTGGGAAAGAACTACTGCAAATCCGGGGTGTTTCATGAAAAAATTCTCAAAATGTGGGAACTCATACCAGATTACGATTTTACAGAAAAACCCGAAATGATGGGAACTGCTGCAAAACATAAGATCAAAAAGGCCAAGGATTAGGATAAGAGGAATAACCCAAAAGATTTCCGTCCGGGTCCTTAAAGTATTTTGTATATTCAGTTTCTTGAATCCATTTGGGAAGAGTTTTTAAATCTTCTGGTATTAAATCGAATGCGGAAAAGATCAAAGCTTTTGGACCTTTGGGAAAATGATCAAATTCTAACATTAAAATCGTATCACCCGCAGTGAACCAAATCGATCGAAGAGAATCATCCGAATTTTTATTTACCCTTATCTTTTTCAAACCGGGAAGAGATTCGTAAAATTTTTCAAGCGTTTCTATATTCGGAGAACCGATTGCGATATGATGAATCATTTTGTGATTAAATCATTATAAGTAGGATTTCTGTTTAAAAAAGTCACCACATAAGAGCAACTCGGGATAATTTTTTTATTTAAGGAGCGGGCCTTGTCTAAGGCGGTTCGAACGAGTTCTGCCGCGAGGCCTTTGCCTCTGAGTTCAGAAGGAACGTAAGTAGAAATTAGATTCCAACCATCACCTTCTTCTCTATAAAAAAGATAGGATTGAAACCCGTCAATTTCGGCGTAAAATTTTGACTCTAATTCGGAGTGAATAACGATCGGATTCATTCTTCAATTCTAATATCCGTTAGTAATTTCATCAACCTGAAAGAAAAAGGAATTTTACTAAAACCTACAGAAATTCAAGATTTGCTACGTTGTTATGAGTCTAAAAACTGTTTCAAAAATATCTTAGAATTCGATATTTTAAACAAAGATAAAGTATTTTGAAATGAGCTTTCAACTAAAAAGTATGAGGCGCATCTACACATCAATACTGTGAATTCAGCGTAATAAAATCAGGGCGAATCGGTTTTAGTTTGAGAGAGCGTTCTGCTGAGCTTCCTCGCTTTTGCATTAGATTGTACAGAATTTGAGTTAATAGACTCTCTATCATAACATCTACGGGAATTCAGTTTTATAGGGATCAGTAGTTTGAAAATAAAAATTGGAATCATTTTATTAGAGTTCTTGAAAGATTCGATAGTTCAGATTAACAAAACTGTTTCAATCGGTCATTTTCATGAAACAGAAATAGATGGAGAATTAATTTTCAAAAACTCGATTATATAATTATTATGGAATATATAGTAATTATAATGTTTTTTCAAAACTTGCGAATTTTCGAAAAGAGTTCGTTTTGCCGCTCTCGAAAAAAATGTAGTATGGTATCTAATCTTTCGAGAGCGGGTAGAAGGTTTTTATTCAGAACTATATCAGAGAGTTTCCAATATTTTGTATTGAAACAGAGTATTATGATTAAAATTCGTAATACTCAATTTTATAAGGATCAACTTTTAGTTTAGTTTTTCTTCGATCAGAGAATCCACGGAAGCTTTTCCACCACCTTTGACCAAAAGCGCCAAGGAAATTGCAACAAAAAGAAGATGAAACTCATATCCTTCTCCCTGTTGATTTCCAAACCAGTTCATAAAAAAACCGTTTGGTAAATGGATCAGAGTCGCTCCGATCATGATGATTCCAATTCCAAAAGCGGACAATCTTGTCAGAAAGCCAAAGATAAGCCCAAGCGCTCCGAGAAATTCTCCGATAATAACTAAAAATGCGATCGGCGCAGGAAATCCTTGTCCTGTAAAAAATCCCATGGTTCCCGAAAATCCGTGACCCCCAAACCAACCTAGTAGTTTTTGCGCACCGTGTGGAAACATTACGATTCCTGCAACTAATCTAAGGATTAAAGAACCTAAGTCTGAATCCGTCTTAAAAAATTTTTGAAGCATTTGATTTCCTCCTAAATGATTCCAAGTTCGTAGTTTCTTTGATGATAAATAATTGAAATTCAAAGTATTGAGAATCCATTTTTCAATTAGAAATGATTTTTTGATAGTGTAAGCGTTTTCAAGCATTTCGGGGAGATGGAATTTTCCGGAAATAAACTTGTCGAAACATTTTCTATAAATTGTGTTTCGGAAGGATAAAGTCGTATACTGCGTATTAAACAAAAAGGATTTACGATTTTAATTTCTGATTTGGAAACTTTTCTGGATTTTCCGTTAAAAAAAGAAGCTACTTGATTGTGAAAGTTATATTCTAATATTAAATTATTTTGATTTAAGGTATTAGGATTCGTTTCTATAAAAATACTAGAATTTATTTCTAAAATCAATGTATTAGTTTTAATATTTTTTCTTTGGGTAAATAAGAGATTCATATCGTTTTCAATCCGATTTCCTTACAGAAATCTCCTAAGTCCAAAAGTTGGTTTTCCGATAAATTTCCGAACTTATGAACTAAAGAGTTCAATAAATCAGGAAACGCTTTCTGAATGAGTTTTTTTCCTTCGGAAGTCAGATGAATGATGATATAACGTCTGTCTTCTTCGCTTCTAACTCTTTGCACTAATCTTCTTTTTTCGAGATTATCAACGATCTGAGTAATATTGCCTTCGCAGGAAAATAGTTTTTGTCCGATTTCTTTTTGGCACATTGGACCTAAATGAAGTAAAGTTTCTAAACAACCGAACTGACCCGTGGTCAATCCGTATTTTGAGAATACCTTTTCTTCCAATTGACGAATCGAGTCGGAACACCGACTGAGTTTGATAAACGCGTTCAAAACCGCTTTTTCGCGACTATTTCCTTTGTAGTGTGTTCCCATAAATACTTTAAATTTAAACTATTTAATTTCAAACTATTTTTACAGTCAAGGAATTTTTCAATTCAAGATTGTTTCTATTTGTAGTTTCTATGTTTTGGAACTTGTGCAGCCATACAGCGGTTTTTTAGTCTATGATTTAAAACAAATACCAGAAGATTTTCAAGTAGAGGAGATTCTTCCTCCGGACTTGATCCAAAAAACTGGAAAATGGACGATCTTTAGACTTCAAAAATCTGGTTGGAATACGTTAGACGCTCTTTTAAGAATTTCTAAGGAGTCTAAAGTTTCTATTTTTGAAATCGGTTATGCAGGAAAAAAGGATCGTCACGCTTCCACTTCTCAATACATAAGTTGTCAAAAACCTTTGAGGGTTCCTAAAGAACTTACAAATGTAATTCAATTGGATAAAGTCGGTTTTAGTAAAAAATCCTTAAGCACGGAATTGAATGTTGGCAATCGATTCCGCCTTGTTCTGAGAAATTTACTCGAAAGAGAAATTGAATTGATTCAAAACAATTTCGAAAAAATTGGTAAAAACGGTTTTATCAACTATTACGATTCACAACGATTTAGTCGTTTTCATCCGGAGTTCCGACTTCCTATTCTACCGTTTTTTAAAGGAGACGCAGAAACTTGTTTAAAATTGATTCTGACAGATCCTTTCCCTGGAGAAAAAAAACAAGCTCGAGACAGAAAAAAAATTCTTTATGACCTTTGGGGAAATTGGTCTCAGTGTGAAAAATTGTCTAAAAGCAAATTGGAAAAAAATATTTTCTCCAATTTAAAGAGGGAAAAAAATCCCACACAAAAAACATACTCCGATTTGATTCTTCGATTTCCGGAAGAAGAATTGTTGATGTTGATTTCTTCGTTTCAGTCTTTGATTTGGAACGAATTTGTATCCGAACTTTTCACTTTCGAAGATTCTGCTGGAGTCTGGATTAAAACAAAAACTGGCCCTTTGTTTTTTCCGGGAGAATCTTCTATTCAATCCGTTCCATTTTCCAAAAATCTTATGGTTCCAGGTAATCCAGGAATTTATAAATTAGAATATTCTAAAAAAGAAATATATATTTTAAAGAAGATATTGAATCGGAACGGGTTGGCCGAATCGGTTCTGGATAGTTCTCCTTTTCCAATTGTCAAAATGAATTCTTTTGAACGGAAAATGAGGATACTTCCGAATGATTTTCAAATTGGCGATTTTGAAGAAGACGATCAACATCCCGGAAAAAGAAAAGTTAAAATATCCTTTCGACTTCCTTCAGGAGTTTATGCGACTATGTTGATTAAACGGCTAATGCTGAGATCGAATGTGTGACATTTATTTTAAGATTTCACTTAGCCTTTACTACTCGAGCGTATGAAAATAATACCGAAATTGAATATGCGGTTTTAGAAAGACTCGGAAATTCTCAAAAAATTATATCTAACTTGAAATCGTTGACTTTTTTGTGTAAGATCCCACATTTTAAGTTTTGAAACAGACTTAGAATATTATTTTCATACATCTGAGTAATAAAAATCGTCTTTTACTCGACTTGAAAGAATATTTAGAGTTGTTGAAAAATTCCATAGTGAAGATTCGTAAAATTGCTTCAATTGTCCATTCAATCCAATACAAACAGATCAAGAATTAATTTTTCAACAACTCTTTTGATAATAACTTCCAAAGCCGTTAGAGATAAAGTTTTTCGTATTTTATACAAACTTAAAATTTCTAAATCATGACAAAGATTAATAAAATAAATTCAATTGATATTGTGGATCTTTTTTATAAAATCCGTTTTCATGTTTCTTTTGTAAGTGATCTAAAAAATTAAAAAGTTCACTCTTTGTTTTACTACATCTCTATCAAATTGAGTACCGTGCCGTTTTAGGTAAGTTCGATAAATTCAATGCGAAAGTGATTGAAACTAAAGCAGAACTCTCTCTACCATAACCAACCCACAAGTATTTAAATTTTAATATAGATCTGTCGGAACACTTGAGTAATGTGCGTTTTTGATCCCACAACGCGACCTGTCGAACGACCCATGGGGAGTGAGATGCTGAGTTCAGGAAAGCGTTTTGCTTTAGTTCAATTCTGATTCTAAAATCCTATTCAATTTGTGGGGTTGGTTAGGCTCTCTACGGATCGCGTTCTAAACTGTAACTTAAAGTTAAATATCGAATTAAGTTTCTTGCATGTAATTGATTAACCAGAGCTAAAGAGCGTGGTCCGGTAACTCCGGATTTGCCCCGGTTTTCTTACTCTGAATTTACATGATTAAAGTGTAAACTATTCAATAGGTACTTTATTATATAGTTCTTGAGTTTTCCTTTTGGATTTTAAAACAAAACGTAGAGTTTTTTTGAAAAAAATAGATTTTAAAAAACACTAAAAATTATCTAAAAAACCGTTTAAAAGTGATCAAAACATGAAAGTTCTTATGGGTTTATATAGATAAGATGCCTAGACAATTCAATACTATCGGGAGCCTTCCTAAATTTAAAAAAATCTTAAAAGGAAAAATCCTTGTTCATAGTGAAGGAACTATCATGCTGTCAGAAAATGACGCAGCTCAAGAGATCCCTCAATTTATTCGATTCTATATCACTTATGTTTAGTTCCATGGTAGGACCGGGGATTTTTATCACAACGGGATATATACTTCATCAGGTTCCAAATCCTAATATCGTTTTACTTGCTTGGATCTTAGGAGGATTTTTAGCAGT
>NZ_AHMN02000011.1:45000-315000 GCF_000243695.2 Leptospira kirschneri serovar Cynopteri str. 3522 CT
GAAATTCTTTGTAAATAAGATTATTACTTGTCGAATGCTTTTGCGATTCCTTTAACAACTCCAGTCGCGATCATATCTATAATCCTTTCTTGTGTCCATGGAAGGCCTTTGCTTCTTCTTGCGATTTCTTTCGCGTCAAACGGATCCGCAATCGGAGTATCGGGAGACAAGTGACGAATTAAATTTTCAAGCGCTTCTATCTCCGACCGAATCTCCGAATTCCGATCCGTTAAAGCTTTTTTGATACCGTCTCTTGATTTAGTTTTGCCAGATCAAAAATCTTACGACTGGCAAGGCCGGGGCTCCTTTATTGATTCAGTCGGAAAATGTCTTAGAGCTTGGATATACTAAACAGTGATTTATAAAATCAATATCGGCGGTTCAATCCCACGTATGTGGAGAATAGTTTTCGAAGTCTTTAGAAATAACGGAAAAAATCGTATTAGGATTTTCTAAACAAAATTCTAATGCAAAAACCATTCTTATTTTATTAGAGTTGTTAAAAAATTCCATAGTGAAAATTCGTAAAATTGCTTCAATTGTCCATTCAATCCAAACAGATCAAGAATTAATTTTTCAACAACTCTATTCTACTTTTAAAAAAATAAAGAACTTTTATAAAATGAATCTTTAATGAACTGAATTTTCTGGATTTTCAATTATTTGTTTTAAGTAGGTGTGGATTTCCGGATCGTTATCCTGGATCAGTTGCCAAAATGAAAATCCTCGTATTTTATATTTTTTTAATAGATTCATTTTTGTTTCGAAAGATCTACGGTTTATGTAAAAAGCGACACGGTCGCAGCCGCCTAAAGTATACCAAAGAGAAGGATCGTCGTAGATATGTCCTTCGTGTCTATATAAATAAGGGCGGAGATAAATCCAATCTCCCGATTTTCTGGCGTTTTTAAAAATTCGAACTACATCCGTAGGTTCTTCTATCTTTGGATTCCAATTTGTTTTGATATATTGAGCGCGGGAATAAAAGACTGCTTTGGAAGGAATATCGCAGTTTAACGGCCAGTCGTAACCATAAGTTGGAATTGCCATATATAGTTTAGAATTAGGAATTTTTTTAGTAGAATATTCTAATATTCTTTCAATCCACCAGGATGGGGCTTGTGGACCAGGACCAGGAAAGGCGTTTTTTCTAGGGTGTAATTCGTAGGCCATGATCTTGACTTTATCTGCGACTTTGCCAAGGAATTCATAGTCGTGTGAAAGTTGGCCTCGATAGGCTTCGTAAAAATCAACCTGCATCTTTTTGCCGTTTTCTTTGCAAAAATAATCTAACGGTTGTTCGGCGAATGTTTTAGGATGAATTGCAACAGATAATAGTTTATTCTTCTTTTTTAATTCTTTGGAAAGAAGAGTTAAAAAGGTTTCGAAACTTTCTTTTTTATCACACGTCATTCCTTCGTAGTCGATGTCGATTCCGTCGTAGCCGTAATAATCGATCTCATTTAAGATTTGTTGAATATGATAATCACGAATTTTTACGTTTCCGTTAAGTCCGATAGCATCCGAAACTTTTTCAAAATCGTTTTCCCAACGAAAGATTGTAGGAATGATTTTCGTTTTTGGGGAAATTGTTTTTAAAGTCCAAATATAAATTTCTTGAGCTTCATGACTCCAAATGGATTTGATATTGCCCGTATTGGATCTACCTCCTTCTAAAGTATAAAGAAAGGGATGAATCTCGTCGTATAGATGAATATTTTGTGCCATCGCGACTATATCGGAAGACCAAGTGGATGCTAAAAATTTCTTTTCAGTTTCTTTTGTATCACTTTTAAAATTGTGTAACGAGTTGATAAGCTCGGATATATTTTTAACTTTAGGGATACGAAAAAGATACAATCCTATCCACGCCGAAAGTAATAAGATAAAGGTAAAAAAAAGTAAAAGAAGTTTTTTCAAAATGAGCTCGGTTACCGTTTCCGGATTGAATTTTTTCGGTCAGTTTAAATTCGGATTCTATTCTGGAAAGTGAATTCTAATCTAAATGTACCCAAAGAAGAAATTGCGTCTTAGATTTTAAAACAAATCTCGCGTTTGGATTCTGAATTTGACTCGGTGCGTTTGAACCTATCTTTAAAATACTTTATCTTTATTTAAAATGCCTAGTTCTAAGATATTTTTGAGATAACTATAACTCAAAACTACATCATAAAGAACAAAATAGTTTATACTTCGATTCTGTGTAAGAAAACTAGGGCGAATTCGGCTTGCCACAGGCAGCCGGACCGTGCTCTTTAGCTCCAGTCAATAAATTGTATAAAAGAAACGTAATGCAATATTTCGTCTTTAGTTACAATTTAGAACGCGATTTGTTGAGTTCAGGGAGTCGTTGTATTGAGTTTTTTATTCGTCCGGATTTTCTTTCTCTGAATTCACATGATTAAAATACCCAGTATTTTGAATTAAAACAGGGTTTTGCAGTAAAAATTTAAGGTACTCAATTTTATAGAGATCAGTAATTCTATAAAACTCAGTAATATCATTGATAAAAAGGACTTATATAGATTTGTTTACATGTTGAAGTTTAGATTCTTTTTATAGTATAAATATATTAGTACATTCTAATTTTTTAAATAGATTCATTGATTATTTTTATATATCTTCGGACTTTCCCCGAAAAAACGAATATGATTTTTATTGTATGACAGAGCCCGCTCGGAGCTATAATAAATACAGAAAATCTTTATTCTCAAAGGTTGTTTGAGTGCAAAATATTAGATGATCTGTTATATAGTTATTACTGATCTCTATAAAATTGAGTACCGTTAATTCTATCATAAAACGCTGATTCTATGTAAAATATTAGGTACTTTATTATATAGTTATGAGTAGTAGTTCCTTTAGTATTGGAAAATTTGAGTCAATTATGAAAACTTCTATAAAATGGATTTTTAATTTTTTTGATGACTACAAAGCGACAATTTTATACATAAATTTGAAGATTAAAAATATTCTATTTGGTTTTTACAGAGATTTCCTTATATAAATCATAAATCAGTAAAAGTATAAATCTAAGTTGAAAAAATTACGATTTATTTTAGGAATTATTTAGGATTATAAATGGAGTTGTTGAAAAATTTCATAGTGGAGATCAGAGAAACCACTTCAATGGTTCATTTTAATCCAACAAAAACAGATGGAGAATTGTTTTTTTCAACAACTCTAATAAAGTATCACGAGTCTTTTTTTATAAAAGCCCGCTTGAGTATAAAATATTAGGTACTTTTTATATAACTGTTAGTAGTAGTCGATTTGTTTTTATCTTGGAGGGTTTGTTCTAAAGGTTATCATTTTTCAACTTTGATTGAATGGAGTTGAACAGCATAGAACAAATTCAAAATTACTTTTTAGAGAGGGAAGCGAACTTTATGACCAAGTTAGAGAAAAAAAAGATACGTTTTTCTAAGAGTGGAACTTTTGTTTCTTCGATTTTTCTGATAATGATTTCTACTTTTATAAAATGTAATTATCATTATTACGTGGAAAAAAATATTTCGGAAAATGCTCCGATTCCAAATTTACCTAAAGTAAAAATCACTTATATAGGTTTTCGCCCTTATGAGACTGAAATTACTAAATCTTCTGCTGAAACTCGGGTTTATACTGCGAATTTGGTTTATCCAGATCGAACTGTATTCAAATTTCAGAATGGGGTTTATGCATCTGATTTAAAAGCCGTTGGTTATAGAAAAGATGTTTCTTCGGATAAGGTAAAAAAGTTTGTCCAGGATTATTTAAACGAAGTGAAAGAAAGCGGTGTTCTTGAACTGACGTACGTAACAAGTGTCGAAAAAAAAGGTGAAGAACGTATCTTTAAGTTAAAAGATATAGGAACTGATTATTATGTGCTGGGAATTCACACTCCCGCTTTTCAAACTCCAAAACATTTCGGAAGCAGTGTAATTCAATTATTCTCTTCTGTTTTTTCCGTGTTAAGTTTTGGTTTGATTCCAAGTTATGCTTCCTTACAAGCCGGAACCGAGATCAAAATTTATGATAAAAATTTAAATCAACTTACATCCATGAAATACGATCATGGATATTCCGTTTTAGGTGCAATATGGGCTTCCTCTGTTCCGGAAGAATGTAGTCGCATGAAATGTAATTCTCTGAAACAGGTATCTTCCCCACCTAAGTTTGTTTATCAAGAATATGGATCTCAATTTGAATCGGACATAGTGAGTTTCATACAAACTCAATTTCCGTTTCGTAAATAAAAAATTATAATTTTTTTTTACATAGAAACTCGTTCAAAAAACAAAAATTATGATTTAACTTGATTTCGACATAACGCGAAAGGGATCGATGCGGGAAAACTAAAGCAGAACGCTCTCTCAAACTAAAGCCGTCTCTTTTCTTTCGGATCGTCTATCATACTCTGAATGTTGTATATCAATACAATCTAACTTATCGATCATGTTCACCATTTTGTAATTGGAAGTTTTTAATCCTGTATGTGAGTTATAAATGATTGTTATAAATTTCGAAATGCCTGCCCCCGAATTTCGAAAACATTCATAAGGTGGTCTGACCAAATTGGGATGTATGAACCTTTCCCGACAAAGTCATGCTCAATCTTGTCGAGCGTTCTGGAGGCGAGACGCTTTAGTCATAACCAACCCCACAAGTATTTAGATTTCAATATAGATCTGTCGGAATTACGACAAATCCTCTGTAAAACTGAGTTTCCAACGCGACCTGCAGAAGCGACCCTTAGGGAGCGATGCATTGAGTTTAGGAAAGCGTTGTGCTTTAGTTCAATTTTGATTCTAAAATCTTCTTTCAACTTGTGGGGTTGGTTATGGCTTTAGTTTCACAAAAATGTAGGAACTCATGCAGAAACTGTAATAACAAAAGAATGCTAAAAAACTATAAATCATTCAATATGATGGTTTTTGTGGGAACTACCACATTGGATTGAAGATTCAAAATGACTAAGGTTTGGGCAGGTTCTAAATTGGTTCGTTTCAGTCTTAAAATGCAGTAGTTCCCACAAAATTTCGGTTTTAGGGCGGATTTTTCTTGTACTTTTTTGATCCTATTACAATCTATGCTCACAAGATGTAGAAAAAGGTCTTTACGAGATCGAATTCAAATACATAATGCGACATAATAAAATTATCAGAAACTGAGTTAGTTGGACATGAGCAGCACCGAAACTGAAATTCTAGAAAAGAATTCTAAAAAAAAGACTGAGATTGAATTTCATAAGCCTACTCTTTCCAGAGAAGATTTGAAAACGGTTTTAGAATGTCTCGTAGAAGACCATCTCACAACTGGAAATGTAACTACACGTTTTGAAAAAGCATTTGCTTCTACTTTCCGTTATAAACAAGTTATTTCTACAAATCATCTGACTTCTGCTTATCATCTTGCACTTCTTGCCTTGGATGTTCAAGCAGGGGACAAAGTTGCACTTTCTACATTTGCGCCCGTTTCGGCACTTGATGCCATTTTTCTTCTAAAAGCGACTCCGGTTGTAATCGATCTGGATAAAAATTCTTTCCATCTAAATTCGGAAGAGCTTACACAGAAATTAATAGATCCTTCTATTAAAGCGATTATTTTAGATCATTCTTTTGGCTCTATCGCAGATGCAAAACGTTACGACTTTAAAGGAATCCCGGTCATCGAAGATATTTCCGAAGTTTTAGGCGCACAAAGTGCAACTTTTATTCCTGGAAAACAAGGAAGTCTTGCCGTTTGTGGACTTTCTGTAGATCAAATGATCACAACTGGAAATGGCGCTATGATCATTACGGATCAAGAACCATTGGCTAAAAAAATTCGAGCGATGAAAACGGGTAAAGAGCCTTACCAAAGAAAAGAGGGGCAACCTAAGTTAGACTATAATCTCATCGACTATCAGGCAGCGCTTGGAATTGAACAACTTTCCAAAATTGGAATCATCTTAGAGAGAAAAAGAAAAATAGCACAAGTTTATCTACAGTCGATCTCTGGAACTTCAGTTAAAACTTGGTATGGAGATCCAAATTTAGATACATTTAACCGTTTTATTATTCTTGCTCCTGGAAGTTACGAACAAGTGGAAAGATATTTTCGCTCTTTACAGATAGGAACTCAAAGAGTAATGGAAGAACCAATTCATCATATTTTAGAACTTCCTAATACGGATTTCCCGAATGGAGAAAGGCTCTTTCAAAGAGGTCATTGTATTCCAATTTATCCTAATTTAACAAAAGATAATATTCAAAGAATTTCTCAGGCAATCCGTAGAATTTATTGATCGCTCGCTCGTATCCTTAACTCAGAATCGATTGTATAAGTTATACAAAAATCTATAAAATGATGCCGAAAATAAACGGTAGATTTTTATATAGATGTAGAAGTTTTTACGGATCTTTATGAAATTGAGCACCGTGAATATTAGAGTTGTTGAAAAATGAATTCTTCATCTGTTTTTGTTGGATTGAAATGGACAATTGAAGCAATTTTAAGAATCTTCACTATGGAATTTTTCAACAACTCTATTATTACAAACACTGATTACTTCATTATATAACTCTGAGCAATTATCAAATCAAAACTATATATAAAAAACGTAATGCGTAAAAAATTGTGAATATTTTTTAGTATAGTTTATAAAATTTATGATTAAATCTAAATTATAAATCGAGAGTACATTCTAAATTACGCATATAGATTTATTTTGGCATAAAATAGGTGGATTTATTTAAACAAATCCAGACAATACAGTCATTTGTCTTTTGAAAAAGAATTGCAAAATTTGTTTCCATAATAAGGATCATTTTCCATGCAATTGAGTACTGTTTTTTCCGATTTCATTTTAAGTCTTGTATCAATCTTTGTTGCGATTCAAATCAGAAATGGAACTTCTTATTCGAAATCAGCAGGTTTTATAGGATTTCTTACGATAGGGATTTCTGCCGGTTTAGGGACGATTCACTTTTTAGGAATCGAAGTTTTAGATCCGATTTATCGTTTTGCCGTGAACTTGGCTTCTTTTGCAGGAGTGCCATTGCTTGGTACAGGTTTTTTTCATATTGGGATCAAAAAGCTGAAAAAAAATTATCTCTATCCAGTTGGAGGAGTTTTGTTGTTTCTCGATTTGATTTTTGGTTATGTTTTTCCGCTTCCGATTTTATCTACTGTGTTAGGTGGAATTTCTATGATTACGGCAATTCTTGTCTGTATTCGTAAAAACTCGGGAGAAAATAAAGTTCCGGCTTTGTATGGTATTTTAGGTGCGATTCTTTTTATTCTCGCGGGGCTCGTGATCGGAACAACTGGGTCTAGAGGACCAATTTTGAACGTAGATATTTTTCATATCGTTTTAGCAGTTGCGGTTTTTTCTCTAGGTGTTTCTCTCAAACGATTAAACTAGTTCTTGTTTCAATCTGTGGGAATTCTCACAAATCTATGTTTTGCAGATGAATTTCAATCTGTAGAAATTCCTAACATTGATTTGACGATGAGTTTTTATTTAAAAACCTATAAATCCTCAATGAGACTTAATCTGTGGGAACTCATACAAATCTATATTTTGCAGTAAAAACTTGTAAAAGTTCTGGAAAGTGACCTTGGTCCTAAAAGTAAAATGTGAGAACTATTACTTTTAAAAGTTTTTTTTTAAATTTACTACTGATCTCTATAAAATTGAGTACCGTTAATTTTATCACAAAACACTGATTCCATACAAAATATTAGGTACTTTATTATATAGTTATGAGTAATAACAAGTTCACGTTACTCATCTCTATAAAGTTAAATACTGAAATGTTCATCACATGCTGGTTCAAGTAAGTTCGATAGAATCTGATGTGAAAGAAACGCTTTTGATTTTTGAAATTTTTTCTACAGAGATGTATATAATATTTTAATTATTAAATATATTATAATATTTATATTTTTCTGATTAAGATGGGATTTGTTCCGAAACCTGGGTTACCCACGAAGAATAATAATTTGCCAAAGTTCTCAAAAACATCAGATCCATTTCGTTCTCTTCTTTTAGAATTTTGACCGCGTTTGTAAACTGAAGTCTAAATTCGGTAAGAGGAGTTTTTTCTGGTATTACACGTTTCATCGAAGGAATATTATCTTCCATCCCGTATTCTTGAGCCCACTTTTCGATCAAATTTCCACAGTTATATTTTTTAGAAAGTAAGAGTTGGGCCAATATATGACGGAACATACTTTCTATCGATATGATCGTGATGTCTTTATGGAGAATGGAAATTTCGGTGATAATATCGTCCTTCTTATCGATCACTACTTTTGTATTTCCGATTTTGTTAAAAATTTTAGAAAGATCGTTGTAAGCTCTGAAATTTTTCAAGATTGTTTCTCTGTCCTTCATATTGACGGTTCTTTCATTTTCGGGAAGATTCATTTCGTTTAAGATTGTTTCGATTACTACAAAGATAATGTCGAAAGAAAATTGAACGGATTTACCAACAAGATAAAGAATCTCGCTTTGAAAAGAGATATGAACCGCGTTGAAGAATAATTCTAATTTTTCAGGGATTAGAGATGAAGAAGTTTTATAGAGATCGATCATATCTTTGGTAAATTGAGTCCGATCTAAAATCGGAAATAAATCGGGATGATTGGCATGAGTTCTTAACAACATTTCTTTTAGAACCTTAACTATACCTTGTTGTACTTCTTCCGTTCTATAAAGAACTCGATAAAGTAGAATAGAAATTTCACGAGATGTTTTTTTAGATTTTAGAATTTTAAGGTCGGCTTCATCAAGGCCGTAAGATTTCTGGCTTTTTGTTTCTACCATAAGCGTTGAATTTGGAGGCCAATGCTGATCTAAAAAAAATAAAAGTAAAGCGAAATTGTAAATCATAGAAATTTACATTGCATTTTAAACCTTTTGCATTACTCTGATCGACCGAAATGAAAATTATAGGCGCTGAAAATAAGGTCAACTACGGGGTATTCGACGGTCCAGTTGAATTCAATTATAAAGAGTTTCAACTGTTGGATTTTTTTGGTAAAGAAATTAGCGGATTTAAAAAACGTTTCGCATTTAAAAAATTCAATTATATCGGAATTATCACGGACGAATTCTTAATCGGCTTTGCTGCTGTCAGTCTTGGCTATGTGTATAACGTGTTTGCTTATTTGTATCATTACAAAGATGGAATTTTATTTGAGTTTGATACTAAAGGTTTAGATAACGAAAGTGGATTACAATTTCCAGTCAACCCGGACGAACATAGGATCCGATTCCAAAAAGGAAATTCTTTTCTAAACGTCTATAAATCACATTCTAAAGGTAAACTTGATGTAGACGCTTCTTTAGGAAATAAATTGCGATTTCAATTTCAAGCGAACTTTGCCCTAAAAACTCATTCTCCTTTGAGAGTTCTAAATCCTTCCGAACCTACCCATTGGACTTTTACTGAAAAATGTTCTCCTTTAATTCCGAATTCATTAGAACTTTCTTATAAAGGTAAACCTCTTTCGTTCGATCGCAAAAAAACTACAATCCTTTATGATTGGTCTGGAGGTTATCTCAGAAGGGAAACCAATTGGTATTGGGCGGCTTTGGGCGCAATTCTTCCTAATCGAACTTCAATCGGTGCTAACTTTGCAGCCTTAGTAAACGAAACCTTTTTTTCCGAGAACGCATTTTGGATCAATCGGAAACGGAAAAGGGTTTCCAGAGTGATCTTTGATTTTTCCCAAAAAGATCCGACCAAACCTTGGAAAATTTATGACGAGGACGGTTTCGTAAATCTCACATTCATCCCGGAAGGAGAAAGAAAAGATAAAATGAATCTAATTGTTTCCAAATTGTATTTCAGACAATTTGTGGGAAAATTTTCGGGTAAATTTCGTTCTGCGGATAAAAAAAACGTTTCTTTCCGAGACGTTTACGGTTTTACTGAGTTCCATCGTTCTGTTTGGTAAATTGAATTAGAATTTTAATATATTATAATTTAACTATTCAATAGAGAAAATTCGAAAAGAGGATCTGAAAAATAATAGAGTTGTTGAAAAATTCCATAGTGGCGATTAACAAAACTGCTTCAATCGACCGTTCCTATACAACAGAAACCGATGGAGAATTAATTTTTTAACAACTCTATTATGTATTTCCGAGTAAAAATTGAAGTATAATATTACGGCCGTAAAAAACAGCATAGACGCTACCTGTTATTTCTTTTATAGATTCAACTTATAAAAATTGAATCAACTCGGATAAAGTTTCCAAATCTCCTTTTTTTCCTTTTAAGTAGGATCTCCAACCTAATGACTTTGGTACTTTTATATCCAATTCGTATTTATCTCCGCAGTAAACCAAACAATTGCTCGAAAGCCTCACCAAACGCATTGCTTCTTCGAATATTTTTGGAGAAGGTTTTTCGTATCCGAATTCGGCGCTTACGATTAGAGGATTCAAATATTCTAATATTCCTTTTGCTTCTAAAAGCGCTCTGAGCCTGTGATCCCAATTTGAAATTGCTCCGAGTCCCCAGTTTTCTTTTTTACAATAATCCTTAAGTTTCCAAAACCCCGGATCCAAAGTCCATAGTTCCGGGTCCGCGAATTTATGGTATATAATCGGAAATGCTTTTTCAATCGAGACTTGGTCCGGAACTCTTTTTAAAAAGTCTTCAAGTAGTTCTTTCCACCAACCAGGTGTTCCTCCTGGATGAGATTGGTATTTATCTCTATGTTCCGGTGGAGAATTTTTTTGCATCTTTTGCCAAGATTCTGTGAATGCTTTTTTATAAATTTCTACTGCATTCTCTTTCCTTTGTAACCCTGCTTGTAAAAGGATTTCGAGATATGTTTCTCCGGCTGATTTTTTTAGATGAAGAATTGTATCTCCTACATCTAAAAATAAATATTTCTGATAACTCACAGACCTAGTTTATTTACTCCCGGTTTTTTGCATCTCCGTAAGAATTTTAAAATTAAAAATGACTTGTAAGTCACTTTACAGAATCTATTTTCTTGATTTATGCCGGATGCTAATTTCTCTATCGGAATTTTTATTTTCCCAGGAGTCACCCAACTCGATTTTACAGGGCCTTATGAAGTTTTTTCAAGAATCCCGAACGTAAAAATATTTTTATTTGCGCAATCTAAAGATCCAGTTCAGTCAGAATCTGGTATGAAATTGATTCCGGACTTCGACTTTTCGAATTGTCCAGATCTTGACATCTTACTTGTTCCTGGTGGCCCCGGAACGACTCTTCTAATGGAAGAATTTACTGTCTTGGATTTTCTCAGAAAAAAAACGGTAAATTCTAAATTCATCACTTCGGTTTGTACCGGTTCTTTGGTTCTTGCTTCTGCCGGTCTTCTCGACGGTTATAAAGCCACTACTCATTGGTTATCTTTAGATGTTTTAAAATTATTTCCGGTTCAGATTTCCAGCGAACGTTTTGTAAAAGATCGCAACCGAATTACCGGAGGTGGTGTTACTGCTGGAATCGATTTTACTCTTTTTTTAACTGCGGAATTTTTCGGTTCCGAACTTGCGGAAGAAATTCAACTTATGATTGAATACAATCCAGTTCCTCCGTTTACTTCGGGACATCCTACCACCGCCACTTCTCATTTAGTTGAGAAGGTGAAGTCAAATCGAGAGATTACTCAAAATCGCAGAAAGGCGGCGGCTATTCGGGTTTTAACATCTAAGAATATTTGGCCTAAATCCTAACGTTATGCGTGTTTTCTATTTAGAGTGAATGTATTACCTTTCATTCGAACACAAAGAAATAGTAGGGTGTAGGAACTCTCACAAATCGTAGATTTACAGTAAAACTTTAAAATGTGGGAACTACTATGAAATACAAAAGAAAATCATAATGAACTTACAATGAGACAAAATCTGCGGGAACTACCGCGAATTTAAACGATAGCAATACTATAGGTTCATTTTTTATTTTTTGACTAAAACAAGTAAGCCGGAGTTAAATCTCTTTTTATATTTCTCTACTCGAAACTATATAATAAAGTACTTGGTCTTTTGCACTGAAACAGGTTTTACAATAAAAATTTACTGTAATTCAGTATTATAAAGATCAGTAAGAATCTCATAAATGAATTTTTGATTTGATGAAAGTCTCAAAATAGAGCTTTCATGTAAAAATTTGACTGGATGATTATACTTTTCGGATTTTATAGAGGTTTCTCCCGTAAATCGTTTTTAAAATTGAAATTGTAAATTCCAAGATAAAAATACTCTGTCGTTTGATATAATTCTGACATATAGATAGAAGAAAATATAGAATATTAAAAAAACTGCAAGTTTCAAGTTGAAACAGATACTGACGTTCTTATTATTTTAATTAACGTGAGTTCGACGTAATAAAACTAGGTCGAATCCGGCTTGCCACAGGCAGCCGGACCAGGCTCTCAGCTTCGGTCAAGTTATTGTGAAACTACAGAATCAGATTCAATTTTCATAAAATACCAATAACTTAACCCTAAAATGCTTTCGTAAAAAACGTTTTGCTGAGTTTCCAACGCGACCTGTCGAACGACCCATGGGGAGTGAGACGCTGAGTTACTTCGAGCGACCGTAGAAGCGTTTTGCTGAGTTCATTCATCGATCCCTTTCGCGTTATATCGAATTCACGTTAATTAGGTTCTTGCCAACATCGGAAATAAAAAATTAGATTTAAAAGCCGATTGAAAACCTTTCACAAATAAAGGAGAATCTGTTTGAGTAATAATATCGTTTTCAATTTCCAAATCTAAAAAATCAAATTGATCCGGGCAAAAGCCAAAACGAATCTCTTCTACACCTTCTAAATTCCAATCTAAGAGAAATTTAGAAATGGAAAAAGGACTTTTACAAAGAATATCGTATATCCATAAAATCTTTTTATCCAGATGTAGAACTAAGATAGAGTCATTTTCCGGAAAATAATAAAAGTTCTCTGGATATACATAAATCCAATAAAAAGATAAAATAAATTCATATTGTATAACTCCAAATCGATTTGTAGTCGATTTAGCAGAAGAAGTAATTTTACGAAATAAGATTCTATCTTTTTTCGAATTTGCGTTCAAGATTTGAAAATTCAGGGAAGATTTTTTTCTGCGAAACGGATTTAGATTCTTGCAAACAAAACAGGATTCTTCCACTTTTTGAAACCCAAATTTAGGATAAAAATCTAATACGTTTTCGTTTCCAAATAGAAAGAAAAACGAAGTTTTAGATTCGTAATCTTTTAAAATACGTTCTATGAGTTTGCGAGAAAGACCCTGACGCTGATATTCCGGTAAAGTTCCTACTGTTGCCAATTGAACCGCGTCAAATTCTTGTCCGTTTAATATAATCTTCATCTCGCATACGGAGGCGTTCGATACCATAATTTCGTTTTTAAAAAAAGAATAAGGAATGTAGGAATTTTCCCAAAACCCGAGCTGATACCAAAGGCGAAAGTCCGCTCCATAAAGCGCTTTGGGAGTAAATTGAAAAAACGCTTCTCTAAGTTTTTCCTCTTCTCTGTAGTTTTTATAAAAGGTAAATTCTTTCTGCATTTAATTTGAGTTTGGTGGAAGAATATTACGGATCCCTATTTAATAGAATACTATGAGTTTTAATCTCAATATTTTAGTACAAAGTATTAGATATTTTTTATATAGTGTCAGTGGGAAAATTTTCTAAAAATAGTAATTTCTGTATATAAATTTTACTCGGAATTTTTTCTAAAACTTTTTTGTTTTTATTAGAGTTGTTGAAAAATCCATTTTATAAAAAATCTACGAACTTATACCCGGAACTTGACAAAAAATATCATTCAAAAATTCTTAGACTGTTACAAACAAACCTAAGTTGTAAAAATTACTGTAGTTTGTTAAAAGATTCAAAAGATGATTTCTTTGAAGTTTGCAGACAAGTTTCTAAAACATTTGCCGAAACTGAAAACAAATGTTGCAGCTGAGATCTAATTTTTATGATTTGAATCCTCTAAAAGCAAATGTAACATTTCTCTGGTTGCAGAGCCGGTTAGAGAAAAATCTCTACCTGCTTCTTTTAAAAGAAGATTTCTTTTTTCTGAATTTAACGTTGGAATGATTTCCTTCATTTTAGTGCCTAATTCCTTTTCCAGATCATATTCAGGTTTCATTGTATGTTTTTCTCCAAAAGTATCTATGATCGATTTGTTGATTTGAAAGGCGTGAATGGAAGCTTCTTTTCCTACGAACCTCATTAAATCTTCGTTAGACGAAAACGAAGGAAAACCCTTTGAGTTTTGTACTAAAAATTCTGTTAAGTTCTGGGCAGTATGATTTTTATAAAAGTCTATCAAATTGTAGGAGATAAAATCTTCGTACAAAAAATGGCGATTGGTTACAAGTTGAGTAGTTTTGGCTTTCATGTCTTTTTTTGTTTCTTTTGATGAGAAGATATAACGGGCGTAATACGAAAAGTCTGCGTCGGGAACTGCCTTGGAATGATACGGTTGTCCTATGTCTTGGATATAGTGACAAGTCCAAGCGGCAAAACGATATTTCCAATAATCGTGTCCCGTTTTTCCCGCCAATTTGGAAAGTCGAGAAAACAACTCGATCCGATCCAAGATCATTCCACCTTTTACAACCTCGGGAGCGAAAAGGGAAAGAATCCAATTTTCATTTTGGAATTGCATATGAAAAGGAGCTTTACTACCTTCTCCTTCTGCTTTTCCATAAGGTTGTTTGCCATACCCATATTCTTGAAAACTCCAAAGGTCATGATCCATTCCCCAATCCGGTTCATCGATAAAAGTATATAGAATGTTTTTAAGTTTAACTTTTTTTCCGATCGTAGATTGAAACCTTGCCGGAAGTTCGGGATGATCTAAAAGGTAGGGAGTGATTGAAGAAACTGAAACGTTTCCAATCATTGATTTAGAACCGGGGAGAATTCTTTCCACTTCTGAAAATCGAGTAGTGGGATTGAGTCTTGCCGCTTTTAAAAATTCTATAACCGATGCGGTTTCTGGATGAAATTCAACTTTTTTAAATCGTTTTGATTCTCTGGATTCTTCCCAAGCTGCAAACTCGTCAAATAGAACCTTTAAAGAATTCTTTTCTTTTTTTATGAAAGAATCCAAGGATTCAGATTCTACTTCTCTGGATATAAATCTCATAGAAGGATGTTCTAATATTTGATCCATAATGAGGTAGTGAGTTCCCCAAGAAAATAAGGCTGTTGGAAGAACAAAAAGAAATGAAAGTACAACAAACACTTTCCGCTTCATTATAATATTTTGATTTTTGATCATAATCTTCTCTTCGGTTTAGTCTTAGGGATTTCCGTCAGAATCAATGTAAAAACCAGACATGACTTTTCAGGATAATCTATAAAATGGTCCAAGGTGAATGATCTGGTAATCGAACACAACAAAAGATTTAATTGTTTTGGGAAATCATGATCGAATAGAATTTTTCCGAACATTTGATTTATCTCAACTTTTCTTTGATGTGGGAACTACCGCGATTTTAAATTTTACGGAAAAACTTTGAAACGTGAAAACTCCCACATTTCTGGTTAACGTGTGTTTGAGTAAGGGATTTTTAATTCCGGAAAATTTATCTTTACTTAAAGATGTGGGAACTATAGCGATTTTAAATTATACTTTTCTAGCAAAATCTTGCAGTAGTTCCCACATTTTCATAAAAGTTCTATTTCATCTATAATATAAGTAGGATGTTATTTTTCTCTTACTTGTATTCTTTTAGACCGAACTCACATGTTTAATTGCCGTACGATCTTCAAAAAGCATAATGAACTTGCAATGAGACAAAATCTGTGGGAACTCTCACAAATTTAAATTTTACGGTAAAAATTAGACGTTCTTTTGAGGTGGTTTAAAACTTTTCGATAAGTCTGAACGTCTTGGCTCTAAAATAATTCCAAATCCTTACATTTTTTTTTCCAAACACGCTCTTGTTCATTCAGATATTGGAATACAATGGAATCGGAATGTTTTCCTTTTAAATAATCCAAAAGAAAATGATCTCCTACCAAAAGTTCGATTGCGGGACGATCCGATCTGAATTCGTATGCACCGGCTCTGTAGGCAAAATCGTTTGGATATTCCTCACCGAGAATACGAATCAACTTTAGAGTGAAAAATAGACTGTGGAATTTCTCCGGTTTGTTTAACAAAATTTGAAAACCGCCGCAGACTAGATCCTTATGTTTGTGAAACGTGGGAATAAATTTCAAAGGTCTTAAAATCAAACTTCCTCTTTGAGACTCTTCTAAAACGTTTCGAATACGATTGTTTTGTTCGTTTAGATAAGGAGCCCCGAAAGTTTCAAAGGGCCTCGTGGTTCCTCTACCTTCGGAAAGATTGGTTCCTTCCAAAAGACACTGACCGGAATAAACGTAACAAGTTGAGCGAAATGGAATATTCGGAGAAGGTGGAATCCAACTAAATTCCGAATCTTTCTTATCATACCATCCTTTATTTACGATTCTGATCTTTACGTTTAAGTGAAATTCTTTTTGATAATAAGAAAGTAATTTTCCAGGGGTTAGACCATGACGATGCAAAACACTTCTCACTCCTACAAAAGATTCAAATTCTTTTTGAAGAGGAGAACCTTCTATTTTTTTTCCCGCAGGATTGATAGAATCAAAAACAATTACAGAAATTTCATTTTTTCCTGAAGAATTCCATTTAGAAATCTCTTCTAAAAAATAATAAGCGGTAGTAAGAAAAGTATAATAACGCGCTCCGGTATCTCTGATGTCAATGATGACTACGTCTAATCCTTCTAAAGAAATCGAATCTGGAACCAAACTGGATTCTTGGTCTCCATAAAGATTGATAAATTCAACTTCGTCCAGATTATATCTCAGGCTGGAACCGGAAACCTGATCTTGAAGTTCTGCAAAAAGTCCGTGTTCTGGAAGGAATATTTTCTTTAGATCATAACGTTTGTGAATGGATTGAAAGTGATATTCTCCATCTGGTCCGAAAGCGCTCTGATTGGTGATCATTCCAATTCTGGAAGTACGAAGCGACTTTTCAATTTTATTCATTCTTCCGATATACTCTTTAAGAGGCATAAGGAGTCAAGTTTAACGAGAATTACACTCAAAAGTGGCCGATTCAAAACGGTTTTTTAATTCCCTTTCTAAAAAATTGTTTTCTCTATAGATAAGAAATAGTTTCTTTTTCATTAATCCCAATATGGCATTTGATCCATCCGTTCCACAACAACAAGCCCAAGCTCCCGCGGGAACTTTATTGTTTCCAGAAGGTTCTTCCGCAAATACTCTAAACGTACTTCATAGTGGAACGGTTCGGTATTTGACCGAAGTTCCAGGCGGTAGAAAACTAGAACTTTTTAAACTGAATGGAGCTAATTTGACTCCTGGATCTGTAGCTCTTTTTACGAGCGGTAGATACCCGTTTCATCTTCAAGCAGAAGAAGCCTGCGTGATTTCTACTTATGCGATGAATCGAGATACGATTTCTAAAAGTGTAGGTTCTCGTGTTTCTTTAGGACTCATGGTCGCAAGGACGTTACTTCGAGAAATCACAGAACTTTTTAAAAAATCCAACCAGATCCGAAAGATTACTTCTGAAATCGAAAAGGTAAACGACAATCTATCGATTCTATATTATCAATTCAATCCGAGCGTATTTCCGGACATCAAACCTGGTTCTCCGATTCCAGAAGTTTCGGCTGACGTAGTAGATCCTGTTATGCGTCTTTGTAGAGAAAATTTGAAGTTGTTCTTTGATAACGGAGGTATTTTACCAGATAGACCTAGCCCTCAATTTTTAGAAGAAGAACACGAATCTCAACTTACAAGACTTTACCCCGAAGAAATCGATTTTCAAGACGGAGAATTTAATTTCATTCGCAAACTGGTAATGCAAGATCCTAAAATTCTGAATGTATTATTTACCGCAGATCCTTCTATGCTCGCTTACGTTTGTTCTAAACTGGCGAACGTGTTGGATCAAATTTCCGGAATTCTAAAAATCTGTCTTACCGACTTAGATGAAGCATTTCGTATTTTTTTTGTCGGTGAAAGTAGTCTCGTAGAAAAATTCTATCTCATTTTAGATATTACTTCTTCTGGTTACGGTACTGCTCCTGCAGAATTCGTAGTGCCTGTGTTAGGCGCTTTTGCGGGCAAAATCGAAAAATATAAAAATGGACATCAGGCTCTTTTTGGTGTTCCTGTGGCCAATATTTCTCCCAATACACAAGCGTTCCAATCTAAGGCGAGCACTCTCGCGAAAAAAATGGAAGAGACCGCTCCTAAAGTTCAAACTCCTGTTGCGTCTTCTGCAGCGGCAGGAGTAGATGTTGATGCGATCCGTAAAGAACTAGATAATTCCGCATCCGTTATCATTCAATTTTCCGGTTTAGAAGCAGAAAAAGTAAAAGAATTTTCCGCTCTTATGGTAAAGGTGAAAAGCCTAAAGAACCCTCTTGATCCGGAAGGTGACAATAGAAAGATCAGAAGGACTTTGGGAAGGCACTACTGGGACATGTACCAAGAATGTTTTATCAAGTACATGAGCTCTAATCGAAACGTTCCTAAACCAGTTGAACTGATGTTAAAGTACGGTTACTTCGATGAAACGTTGGTAGATGATTCTCAAATTGCTTTTATGTACACTCAAAAAGATCCAGCCAACTTTACTTCCAACGTTCCCATTTCACTTGGAACTGAATGGTTGGAGAAAGTGCATAAAAGAGAAGTTCCAACTTCTTTGGACGAGATGGGCCAAAACTTTTTTGAAAAAGTAAAACTTGAAAATAGAAATATAGTGATTAAAAAAGAATCGGATATTCCGCCCGAGTTGGACAATCCGGAAACTAGACTTAAGTTCGAGTTTGCTTCTCTTTATGAAGCAAACGTTAGACTCACTTCGGGTAGTCCTGCAACTCACTTTCCGATTTTGACTAAGTTTCATAGTCAGATGGCAATTGATAAGTCCTATGTTTCTAAAAAGATTTTGGAAGAAGTAGTTCACGATCTGATGGCGGTTGACTATTCGATTTTCCATAGAGAAGTAATTTATAATAATAACGAATTAGGAATTACTAAAGAATTCATTCAAAAATGTGTGATTCCAGATTTTATCTTAGTTCCTTCCATCGGAACCAAAGTGATGATGTGGCAGGATCTTTCCATTCACAGAGGAGCTGGTTCCAAAGAAAGTCCCGGAAGAATTGTACTTCCTATCTTTGCACAAGGGGATTTGAAAACGATGGTCGCAGATGCTCTGGCTGCGTTTCGATGGGAACTCACCAAATCCATTTTAGGTGCTGAATGGAATAACGTTGGTAATCCTTCGATTACCGCGGATTACACGGATTACATTCAATTTTTTAAAAAAAATAAAGATCTTTCGATGGAGATCAAAGAGAAGTTGGCTTCGGACTTCAAACGTTTTAGAAACGATAGGGATATATTTGCAAACGATTATCAGCTCTGGATGAAATACGAAGCGGACGGTGTTCAGAGATTGAACAAAGTAGTTCGTGGAATTTTTTACAGACACATTCCTTTTAGTAAACAGGTTCGGGATAAAGTGGCTAAAACTCCCGCCTTTGCAGAGATCCACAACCGATTTATTAATATTAGAAATCGCAAATATACTGAAATAGAAAATCGTTATAAAAAGTATCTCAACGCTTTGGGAAGCCTTCCAGATCCTCTACGTGAGAACTTGGAATTCTTTAAAGTTTAAGTTCTAAAATCTAATTTTTTAGAACTTAAGTCCGAATCCTTTGTTGAAAAATTCCATAGTGAAGATTCGTAAAATTGCTTCAATTGTCCATTCAATCCAATACAAACAGATCAAGAATTAATTTTTCAACAACTCTAATGTTTGCTCGGCTTTTCGTTTCTGAAACCAACTTTCAATTCTTTTTTATTTCGAGATCGTTTGTCGGAACTTACCGCAAATTGTGGGTTTACCAGTTAAACTTTGAAAATGTGGGAACTACTATGAAATGCTAAAAGAATCATCGTCCATCCGATTTTTGCACAAAATCGTTGTTTTGTGGTCATCATCAAAATTTAAATCCCATTTTAACGTGAGTTTGTTGGGAAAAAATTTTTTAAAAGTATGAGTTCCCACATTTAAAGAATTTATTTGTAAAATTGTGATTTGTGGTAGTTCCCACATTTTAGAAATAGATTTATAAAGTTCAGATTCTAACTTTTTTTCAGAAAATGAATCTTAGATTTCTTTACGCTCTTGCTCACGTTATTTAAAAAACTGTTCCAAAGCGATTCTCTTTGATTTCTCGCCAGATGTGTTAGTTCCCACAGATTCAGTCTCTTAGAAATAGAGTGTTTCTTAAAATTTGTAAGAGTTCCCACATTTTTAGGTTCTACAACAATTCTAAGTAAAATGAAATATGGTAAGAAACGAAAACTTATAAAAAGAAATTTTAGTTTTAGATTCTATATTTCTTCCAAAAGATAAGGACGAGTATATTCTCGAATGATCTCTACTACAAAACGACCCCAACTTTTAGGATCGTGTTGTGAAATTTCGACCTGTTTTATTTTCGGAAAATAGGGAGCCACTTTATAATGACTGTGAGAAAGTTCAACCGCTCTCAGATAATTATCGACTCTTTTGACTCGAACGAAATTCAACAACTCAGATTGGACCTGACTTTGTGCAATGTAACCAATGATAATCAGTTTTGGAAAAAGAGATTTTTGTAATAAATTTATGAATTCGGCAAAACTATCCACACGATCTATAAAACCTTCGTAGGCGCCGCCGCCTAAGTTCATAATCTGTGTCACAATATCCATTGTAAAGGAAACTCCTTCCGCAGAAGTCATGTCTGAAATGATAACAATTCCTTCATCCGGTTGGAATGTTTTGAACATTTGAGAGCCTTTGAAATGTCTTCTCAAAAGTTTTGCTGCGGATATATCTATCTCGGCGGCTTTAGTAAGAATCGTTTTTCCAGAAGAATCAAGAACAGGTTCTCTTGTGATAATGTATCTCTTTTTGGTCGCACCTTGATTCATCACTCGGAACGCTTTGACCTTTTCTTCGATTTCATCCAAAGAACAATAACCGATTTTTAATACGTTTTCCCTGGACCTTTTCCCTAATTCTGTATCTTCCATTTGAAGTTTTAAAGGAACGGCAAGATTGAAATCCGAAACTTGTTTCCCTTATCCCGTTTTATCATAACATTGAATTTACTTTGAACAACTTGCTTCTCAACTAAAGAGAAACAAGATTAAAACACTTGCACCTAATTTCCGGTTTTTCTGAATGGAATCATGTGTCCGGAAACGGAAAGCGATTCTCGATTTCGCATCTTTTTACAGATTTCGAAGATTGTTTTCGTACCAATTCTACTTTCCACTCTTTTTTCTTGCGAGTCTATAGAATTTATCCCAGATACGATTTTAAGAGAAGAATTCGGTTTTTCTCATAAAAGTTCCTGGAACGAAATCGAAATTCGTAATACTTCTCCTCCAAAACCATATCGCACATACGGCAAAGTCATTATTCGTTCGTTTGCAAACGGTAGAATCCCGGATTATATGATTATCAATCTCAAAAAAGAATTGTTTACCAACCATATGGACGGTGTTATTTTTACTGGAAAAGGAATTGTAAACGTTCCGCCCGTTTTAGTTCATTCCGGAAATGGAGACGGCAATACGGTTGTAATTGGTTATGTAAACAACGAAATGGGAGTGATCGAAGGTGTTGCTTATCGTTACAAGGATAATCTACAATGAAGGATTTTACGGATCATTCTCATTCTATTCGAAGATTTAATAGCGAAATTTTCGTAGATTCTGAAGACCGCTGGATCTTTAGAGGAAATCGAATCGATCAAAAAGAAATCCTATCTTACTTTCGTCAAAACCTCTACGAAGATGAACTTGGAATTTACATAGACAATCGTTTTGGAGAGTTGAGGGAAAACGGCTATTTGGAATTAGAAGGTTATCCGATCCATTTAATCGCCTGTAAAGAAATGGAAAATACGTTATTCTTTTTTGCAGAATCTAATTCTGTCTATTTGTTGGAGGATTTAATTTTTGCGTTAGACGTAAACGGTTGCCTTTTTGCTAAAACGGTAGATCATAAAAAGCTAAAATTCAGACCAGATCGAAACTGTCTTTCCGATCTCAGTCCTTTTTTAGAAGAAACGATGGGCGGAACCGAAATCCGATTTCAAGGTAAATCAATTCCAATTCTGGAATCGAATGAATCTCCAAAGGTAACTCTTCCGGAAGGTTTTAGTTCTATTTCATAGATTTGATTTGTGATGATCAGTTTTTCTTTTACTTCTTCTCAAACAAATTGGTCCAATAACCTTAGATAACGTAAGTTCAGTATAAGAGAAACTTAGAGCTTGCCTCAAACCTAAAGTATTTTAGGCGATAATTTCTTAGAAATTTTTAATAAAATGCAGTAGTTCCTACAAATTAGGTCTCATCTGGCAATTTGCGAACTTTCAAACAGTTCTACTCATAACTATATAATAAAGTACCTAATATTTTACATAGAATCAGCGTTTTGTAATAGAACTAACGGTACTCAATTTTATAGAGATCAGTAATTTCATTAAATTTTCGTAGTAGTTCCCACATTGGATGGTTTTGGGACAAACTCTAGATAAATTTTTCTAAAAGTATGAGTTTGGTATAACGCGAAAGGGATCGATGAATGAACTAAAGCACAACGTTCTCTATCATAACCTTACCCACAAGTTGAATAGGATTTTAGAATCAGAAGGCTCAAAAACGCACATTTTTCAAGTGTTCCGACAAGAATGAGTCTTTTTACTTGCAAAAAGCATGTTTTTCTGATAGAGAAAAGTCTTCCGAATTTCTCCACCTGAATTGCGACCCATGGGAAGCAATTCATTGAGTTACCCCACCCAAAAATAAGGGTGGGAACTCAGTTTTACAGAGGATTTGTCGTAATTCCCACAAGATTTAATATTGAAATCTAAATACTTGTGGGTAAGGTTATGGCTCTCTATGAATCGCGTTGTGGAGTCAAGTTATTGAAATTAAAGAAATTGAATGTAGAACTATAGCACACAAAACTTGACTGGAGCTAAAGAGCCCGGTCCCGCCTGTTTCCGTTTCATCTTTCTTTTTACAAACCATTGGCGGGATTCGCCCGGAATTGAATTCACGTTAATTAACTGATTCTTTTCAAAGTGGATCTAATTTCAAATAACGTGTATAAATTTCTTTCTTGAAAATTGGAAGTCATAACGTTAGCGATTGAGAAAAACAAATCCAAAACTCCAAAAATTTTGAATACACTTTGGAATTTTATAAGAAAATCTCTATAAAATGAATTTTTAATTTAATTACGGTCTTTTGTTTCTATTCAGAAATTCGATTTGAAATCGTTATTCAACCTAGTTTTTGCATAAAACTGAGTTTTGTGGCCATCCTAAAAATCTATTTTATAGAAGTTCCCATAAGTTTAACATAAGAACCACGTTCAGTCTGCATAAGCCACTAAATCTGTGGGAACTACTGCTTTTAGATTTTTTTTTCTAACTTTCCGATACCAAATTCACGTCTTATTTTATTTGGAGAAAAGTCTAAATGATTAAGTTTTCCAATGAATAGGGGAATCCATTTTAAGAATATAATTTGAGTCTAAAAACAAAATCACCTATACAATAAGTTATTTTTAAGAATATTCAAAATTTCTTCACAAAAATTTGATATTGATTTCTTTTTTAATAAGCTGAATACTCACTGGTAGTAATGTTTGAGGTAGTTCCATGAATATCGCCCACCTTTCGATCAAACGACCTATTTTTATTTGTAGTATTGTTCTCCTAATGCTTCTCACCGGTTGGGTGGCAATGGGAAGAATGGGAGTAGATCTTTTTCCAGATGTAAACATTCCAGTTGTTTCGGTTGCTACGATCTATCCAGGGGCCGGCCCGGAAGAAATTGAAGAACTGATCTCTAAACCTTTAGAGGAGGAATTGTCCTCAATCTCTGGCCTAAAAAAAATTTCTTCCAGAAACCAAGAAGGTGTTTCTGTCGTATTTGGAGAGTTCACTCTAGATACGGACATCAAATATGCGGAACAACAATTCCGAGATAAAGTCGGTCTTGTAAAACCGAAACTTCCCACTGGAATCAAAGAACCTAAAGTAGTTCGTTTTGATCCTGCGGATCAACCGATCGTTCGTCTTGCATTGTTTGCGGATTTAGATCAGGCTAAATTATACGACCTCGCCAAAGAAACCGTAAAGGCGAGATTGGAACAGGTGCAAGGTGTAGGTTCGGTAAAACTGATCGGTGGAACCAGAAGAGAAATTCAAATCGAATTGGATCGAAATAAACTCATTTCTTATCAAATGCCTACGGTAGTAATCGCCAATCGATTGAAAACCGCCGGTTTAAACGTTCCCGTTGGAAAGTTCGAATCCGGTTCTAAAGAAACTTCTTATCGAACTTTAGGTAGATATGAATCTCTTTCTCAAATCGAAAATACGATCGTTTCTTTTAGCGGTGAAGTAGGGAACGCGGTTTTAATTAAACAATTGGGAACCGTTCGAGACGGAACCGAAGACGAAGAAACGATAGGTTATCTTTGGGCTTCTCAAGGAGAAGGTATAGAAGAAAAAGTTTCTTTTTTTACCAAGATCGGTAATCTTTTTAAAGGCAAAAAAGAAAACTCCGCTGCAGTTAAAGAAACTAAACCAGCTTTATTTATAGACGTTTATAAACAATCGGGTGCAAATACGGTTTCCGTTGCGGATGAAGTACTGAAAAGAATTGGTAAACTCAATGAAGGAATTCAGAACGTAGAAGGAAAACCAAAAATCCGTTTGATCCGAGATGGTTCAAAATGGATTCGTTATAACGTAGAAGACGTGACCGAAGCGATCGTAATCGGGATTTTACTCGCTGTTATTACGGTTTATTTCTTTTTAGGAAATTTTCGTTCCACGGTTATTACGGGACTTGCACTTCCTAACTCTATGTTAGGCGCTTTTGTTCTTATGTGGATGATGGGTTTTACCATCAACGTTATGACACTTTTGGCTCTTTCTTTGGCAGTGGGTTTACTCGTAGACGATGCGATCGTGGTTCGGGAAAACATATTCCGAAAACTGGAAGAAGGAAAAGGGGTAATGGAAGCGGCGGAAACCGGAACCACGGAAGTAACATTAGCCGTTATCGGAACGTCTTTAACTGTAATTGCAGTGTTTTTACCGGTGGGATTTCTTTCCGGAATCGTAGGACAATTCTTTAAACAATTCGGTTTAACGGTAGTGTTTGCGATGCTCATTTCACTTTTTGACGGTCTTGCGGTTGCGCCTATGCTTTCCGCTTACTTTGCGGGTAAGATTGATCATAACGCAAAACCGAATAAGGCCGTGGAACTTTTCGATAAATTCCAAACTTGGTTGGAAAGACAGTATGGAAAGGTGATGAAGGTAGCTTTAAAAAGACCTGGAATTGTTCTTTTACTCTCTCTTGGAATTTTTATTCTTTCGATCTTATCCTTGAAGTTGGTAAAAAGTACCTTTTTACCTGCAAACGATCAGGGCGAATTTTTAGTTACCTTAGATTTACCTCCTGGAACTAGTTTGAAAGGAACGAAACAAGTAGCAGATCAAGTTCTAGAAGTTCTGAAAAAAATTCCGGAAATGGAAATGATTGCAGTGACCATCGGTAAACCGGATGGAGGGGAGCCTAACGCGGGAACTCTTGCAATTACATTAGTAGATTCTAAAAAACGAAAGTTTACTACAACCCAAATTAAAGATCAAATCAGAGAACTTTTAAAACCTTTCGAATATGCAAGACCTGCTGTGTCTGATTATAGCGCAGTGGGAGGTGGGATTCAATACCCGTTCCAACTTGTGATCAAAGGAGAAAATCTCGCGGAGATGGAGGCCTATTCTAAAAAGATACTCTCAAGATTAAAATCCTTATCCGATCTAGCTGACTTGGATACGGATTATAGAGCGGGAAAACCGGAATATCAAATTCATTTAGATAATATGAAGATGCAGCTCGTAGGAGTTCTTCCAGGAGTTGCTGGTTCCGAACTTCGTTATCAGATTGCGGGAGACGAGGTCAGTAAGTTTTACGATCGAGGAATTGAATACGTAGTGAAGATGAGGCTTCGCCCTGATCAAAGAAATTTGAGAATGGCTTATGCTGAAACGAAGGTTCCGAATATCGCAAATAAACTGATTCCACTTTCTGCGATCAGCGTGGGTAAGGAAACAGCCGGACCTTCTAGAATCAATCGAATCGACCGCGCTAGAACGATCGTGATCAATGCAAACTTAGCTCCGGGGGGTGCAGTTCAAGATGCGACTCGGATTACCGATGAAATTCTCAAAAAAGAATTACCTCCGCCGCCTGGAATTCGATATAATTTCCAAGGACAATCAGAAGACTTTAAAGAACTTTTAGCGAATATAGTTCTCGCGTTTGGATTGGCTCTTGTGTTCATCTATCTCGTCTTAGCGTCGTTATATGAATCCTTTATCACACCGGTCACGATTTTGTTTGCAATTCCACCAGCGATTTCGGGAGCGTTTTTTGCTCTTGCACTTACAAGAGAAATGCTCAATTTATTTTCGATGATCGGTTTGATTTTGCTCATGGGTCTTGTCGCAAAGAACTCGATTCTTCTTGTGGATTATGCGATGCAAGCAATCCGAGAAAAAGGTATGTCTAGAAATGACGCAATTTATGAAGCGGGTCTTGTCCGACTCAGGCCGATTTTAATGACTTCTCTTGCGATGATTATGGGAACGGTTCCGATTGCACTTGGGTTTGGAGAAGCCGCAAAATCCAGAACCGCGATGGGGATCGCGATCATTGGAGGATTGATACTTTCCACAGTGGTGACTCTTGTGGTTGTACCTTCTATTTTCGGATTTATAGATCGATTTAGAGAATGGATCGAAAGTAAATTCCGTCCTGAATATGATATGAACGCGTCCATGGTTCAACATGCACCTTCTACCAACAAACAGAAGTTTTACGAAAAAGAATGGGCTTCTTTACAGGAAGAAGTAGAAGTGGAACTTCCGAAAAAGAGTAAAAAATAATATTCAGTTTTTTGAATGGAGAATTCGTTTTAGACGGATTCTCCAATTTTATATCTGGTTTTATCTCGTTTTCAAATAAATCCGATTCGTTCGTATGAGTTCCTACATTTTCAAAATTTAACTGTAAAACTCGGATTTATGTGAGTTCCCACATTTCAAAGTTTTACCGTAAAATATAGAATTGTGGTAGTTCTTGTTTGAGTTGTCGTAGAATGAACTTACTAGAAAGTGGGAATTGTTTTTTACAATGAAATAGTTCCTTTTTTAAAGACCAAAAACATTGTAGTTCCCACGTTTCAAAGTTTTACCGTAAAATATAGAATTGTGAGAGTTCACACAGATTAAGTCACATAATAAATTTTTAAACATTCCTTACAATTTTGGGAAGATTCAAGTGAGTTTGAAAAACGAAAATGAGTTTTAGAGAAATTACGATTCTAAAAATACAAGAACCGACCAAGTCGATTGCATCTCTGATTCGGATGATGGAAGAAGAGTTACCACAGTATAGAAAAACACTTCCTAAAGGTTTTAGAGAGGAAGTGGATTGTGACGAAGACACTATTTTATTTTTACATACTGATTTTTTACCATTAGATTTTCAAAAAACGACAGAACTAATTTCGACGAGAAAAAACGGTTTAGTTCCAGTTGTGGCGATTGATCTTCAAGGTCAGATTCTAATGCAAGCATTTGGTAATGAAGAAAGTCAAACTTTGTCTTTAAAAACCGGATACGCACATTACTTTAGCCGGTCCAGAAATCAACTTTGGAAAAAGGGAGATACTTCGGGACATACTCAAAAAATCCTTCAAATTTTATCTCCAACGGATCGTTCTTTTTTAGTCTATCAAGTGGAACAAGAGGTGGCCGCTTGTCATGAAGGTTACTACAGTTGTTTTTTTAGAGAGAGGATAGAAGGAGTTACTTGGAAACTACTTCCGGTTCCGAGAAATTTTCTTCCAGAAAAGAGCTAAAATTGTATTCTGCCTTTTGGAAACCTGTCGAAGGATAAATGGATTTATGAATATTAAAAAGTTTTTGATTTTCTCCGGATTTGTTATCGGAGTTCTGCTTTTAATTGTTATCGTTGCTTTTTTTATCGTGGACGAAATCAAAGGAGGTGCGGTTGGATCTGGTCAGAATAAAATGGAACTTCTCATCGAATCCGGGGATACTTCTGGGAAGATCGTAGAAACGTTATCCACACATGGAATGATCAAGTCTTCCAAATATTTTCTTTATTTAGTAAAATTTACACGTAGTGCCGGCAAGATCAAACAAGGGCTTTATGAGATTAACGACGGAATGGATTCTAGAAAAATCCTACAAGTGATTACAGAAGGAAAAGTCAAACTTATAAATTTTACAATTCCAGAAGGTTATAATAATAGACAAATCGGGGATTTACTCGTTTCTAAAAAAATCATTTCCAAACGCCAGGATTTTTTACTCGCTGCCAGTGAACCACAATTATTGAGAGAGTTCAAAATTCCATCTACTTCCGCAGAAGGTTATCTTTTTCCGGAGACTTATAGTGTTCCGATCAATTATCCGGTTGATAAAATCGTTCGGATGATGATTAAAAGATTCTACGTACGAATCACAAAGATAGAAAAAACTAAAAATCTTTCTCCTTTAGAACTTCATAAATTTGTAATTCTTGCTTCCGTAGTAGAACGAGAGGCTAAACGAAACGAAGAAAGACCTCTTATGGCGGGAGTATTTAACAATCGTCTAAAAAGGGATATGCCTTTGGAATCCTGCGCAACGATACAATATCTTTTTGACAAACCTCATAACAGGATTTTTGAAAAGGATCTCAAAATAGTATCTCCGTATAACACATATCTTAATAAAGGATTTCCTCCCGGACCGATTTCTAATCCTGGTTTTCCGGCGTTGGAAGCTGCTTTTTATCCTAAGGAAACCGATTATCTGTTTTTTCTTTTAAAGGGAGATGGTTATCACTATTTCGCAAAATCTCTCAAAGAACACTTAGAAGCCAAGAAGAAGTATATTGACGTACTTTACGATTGAGTTCATGGATTCTGCCTTAAAACTTTTGTATTACTCGAAACTACATAATAAAAATATAATCTAATAGTTCGTATATTAGAGTTGTTGAAAAATGAATTCTCCATCTGTTTCTATTCCATGGAAACGAGCAATTGAAATAGTTTTGTTAAACTGAACTATGGAATTTTTCAACAACTCTATTACTGATCTCTATAAAATCGAGTAACGTTAATTTTATCACAAAACACTGATTCCATGCAAAATATTAGGTACTTTATTATATAGTTACGAGTAATAATGAAAATTCAGCGTAATCAAGTTTGGGCGAATCCGGCGTTGCCGGACCGCGCTTTCAGCTCCAGTCGATAAATTGTATGAAAAAAACGTAATACTCTATTTCATCTTTAATTACAATTTAATCGACTCCGCCTCAATCGCTTTCGCATTTGTTATACCGAACTCACGTTAATTATGCTTGGAAAGCCACATTCTCTAATGTCCGCTTGGGGATAATTACTAAAATGATTTCTTTTAAGATTTTAGTAGAAGCTCTAAGTCTATCGGAGCAATTTATAGACTTTTAAATATCGATGTGTCTAACTTTTACGTTATTCGGTTTAGAATGTATTATATTTATTGGAGATATTTGAATACTTTTTAAAGTATTTTGAAATAGATTATAACAAAGTTCTAACTTGAATTCAAAAATTTACTGTACAAAAAACTTCATAAGGACGAATCTAAAAATAAGGTGATCGATTCCTTAAAATCGATCAGGAAAAGAAAATGCCTACTCCGGATCTAGAAATCAAAAACGTAGCTCGGGAACTAATGGAAGTTCAAAAAGCTTTGGATATTTTCCGGGAAAAACAGAAAAATCGGGAATCTTTGGACGACGCGGCGATTGAGTTTATTACCAAAGCGGATTTAGTCATTCAAAGGGCTGAAAAGAAGGAAATTTGTTTAACCGAAGATCAAAAAAGAAGAATAAAAAATAATCTGCTTCGAATCCGCGCTTCTTTAGTTCGCAGTCAATCGGTTTGAAATTAGAAAATTCTATTAGATCGTTTTATTCGTTCAATAACGTGAATAAGGATTACTTGGACGTATAAAAAAAATACCGAGAACGGTCGATTTTACAAAGATGTGGAAGTTTTCAAGAAATTGCATCTAACTCGGAATTGTTGATTAAATAACCGGTCCATCTAAATCTAAAGTTTTAGAACGAAAAACTTTATAGGTTAAAAAAGCCAAAATTATTAAACCGAAAAAAAAGAAACCTCGAATGATCCAAGTAGAAACGGGAGGCTCTCCGATCGAATAACCGAAATTTTCATTTTCATGCTCTTCTTGAATGATAATTTCGTTTAGATATGTAGATTCCGAAAAAGTTTTTTCAAAGTCGAATTCCGGATAAAAGGCATAAGGGTTTCCATAATAAATTCTTAAATTTTGAATCGATTCTGAATCATTTTCTAACTTGAGAGGGAATATTATCTCTTCTTGAAGGATAAACACTTCCATTTTTTCTAATGTGAGAGGATCGTCGTCTCCGTCAAAAATTTCTATTTTTAATTCGGAAGAAATCGGTTTTGGAAAAACTAAATTTGTGTCCGATGATCCATTCTGTTTATGGAAAATTGCTCCATCTCCCAATAGTTCAAATTCTTTAGAGGAATTTTTAAAGAATATGTTCAATTTTCTTTCGAACTTCTTTTCTTTGATGAATAACATCGCTCTATGAATCGGGACTTTCATAGGATTTCTAAAATAGAATACGCTGGATCTAGTATCCGAATTAAAACCGGATTCTAAATCAGATTTTTCTACGGTTTTTTTTGAATTCCATTTTTTCGGAAACGGATTCATAAAGAACTTTAGTAAATTCTAAATTTATGTTGGAAGCGTTCTGATCGATTTCGATACGAACAAATTTTTCATTATCCGAGTTGAATTTAATTTCGTTTGATACGTTTCCTCCGTAATAATTATAGATCGTAAAGTCGGAATCTAGTTTCCAATCTTCTAAAGTTTCTCCCAGATAGATTTTCCCTTTGATTTCGTATTCTCCCGGTCCTTCTGCGACTATGGATTTATATCTCGTTTTAGATGGAATTTTAGGAAGTTTTAAAACGTAAATACGATTCATATCTTCGTCTTTTTCTTGGAAAAGTAGATTTACTTTTTTTTCTCCTTCTTGATACGCCCCCATTACGTTTCTGGAAATAAAAGGAATCGTTTTACCGTTATGAACAATCCTTCTATCGTTAATTCCGGAATGCCTAACGATGTCCTCATCTAATTTTATTTTTCCGTAAAATAGGTTTTCTTCTTCTCCAGCATTGCCAGCTCTATTGGAAAGTTTCGGGATTTGGATTTCCTTATAATACCGGTATCCTTTTGTGTCGATTTTCTCCGCGTTTAAAGGAGAGGCAAAAGAAGAAGCCAATATTGCTAATAAAAGTAGGAGTAACCCTGAAGTATTTTGGTAATTTGTAATCTTTTCCTTAAACTTCTGATAGAATAGACTTACCAAAATAAAACCCGCGCCCAAGGTAAATCCGGCTATAATTCTAACGATTTTACTCATTGTCCATATATCATAAAAATAGAATTTTCCAACTAACACGGCCGTAACGATGAACCCCGCGATTCGAAGGGATCGAAAGGAATATTTAAATCCTATAAATAAAAACACGGCCGCATAAAAAGCGAGAACATAAGAATATCCTAAATTTCTATAATGTTCGTTATGAACGGTGTGGTAAACGTCTATCAGAGTGCCTAAAATTAGGGTGAAAATTCCCATATAAATAAATCCTCGATGAAACCAGAATGATTCCTTGTTTTTTTGTATATAGTATGTTCCGAAAAGAAATAAGGAAGAAAGAAAGTATAAAGTAAATCGTTCGTTTAACAAAAACAAACGATTTACGTCGTCCATCGGATTGAAAAAATACAATTTGAACAACGCCGCGATCCAAAAACCAGTCGAAACGTATCGAAGATGTGTGTTTCCGTATTTTGAACTCAAAAGGGAAATTACTCCCGCAAAAGTGATCCAGGAAAAAGTAAGCCAGTTTCCTTCCGAAAAATCTAAAAGGGCCGCGAATGTGAATCCTAAAAGAAGATACAAATGGATTCTTTCAAATATTTCTAGTTGTGACGGATCAAAAAAGTCGGATTTTTTTCGACTAATCAAAATCCATAACGAAAAAAGAACGGCACCGAATAATATAAAATGGGAACCGAGTTTCGGATAAGTTTCCTCTATTTGCATATATCCCATAAGTCCGAAACTTAGAGAATTTAAAACGAGAAAGATAGGATAAAATATCCAATTCCAACCTGAGTTTTCGCTTTTTTGTAAAAGTTTTGGAAAGAAGAAAATCTTTCCGTAAATAAATAATAAATATGTAATATTAATAAATGAGAATGGAACGATAAAGCCGCTTTGATTGATGTTTTTTATCGCCCAAAAATGATATAACACAAAGTTCGCGATTAATAAGAAAAAAGAAGATACGATCCAGGGTATTTTTCTGGAAATTAAGAAAAGTAGTATATTCAAAAAAACTAAATATCCAAATAAAAATTGATAGGAATTTTCTCCCTGTGAGATTAGTACCGGTGATAAAATAGAACCGATCAGTGCAAAAATATATAAAATTTCCTTTCGAATCCAATAGGCTAAACCAGAAGAAAATATACTTAATAAAGAAAGATATAAAAAAGTTTCCGAAAGAGAGAATAAATCGTAGTAATAATACCCGCCGAATAAACTGAGATAGACGATTGAAAATCCGGCTCCTAAAACCGATTCGGGTAAAATCCGAAATTTCTTTCGGGCCAATTGAATGCCTGTAATACAAACTCCAAAACCAATCGATAAGCCTATCAAGATTCGACCGGATTCATTTACCCAACGATTGTCAAAGGCATATTTGATGAACCATACGCTTGCGAGTAGAATGGAGAATAGTCCTAACTTTCCTAAAAAATTTCCGCCTAAAAAAAGTTCCCATTCCGGACTTCTTTTTTTAGGGAGCGTTTCTGAAGTTGATGAGGGGCTTACAAACGCCGTAGAAGCGGCTTCTTTCGGTTCTAGATCGGTTTGATTTTTTGAATAGGTGAAAATTTCTTTTTTGAGAGATTGGATTTCCGTTTCCAGTTCATCTAAACGTTTTTGTATTTTCTTTAAATCCAAGAAACGACACCTTCTATTCGGAAGGTCGATTATAATTTCCTATTGAAAATTGAAAGTAAAAAATCATTGAGTCGATGTTTTGGCTTACGTTTCAATTAAGAAGGCCTTTGTAAAATCTAAAAAAAATTAAACAATGACGTTCTACATTGGATAAGAAGATAATATTAAAAATGCCAATCTCGCAAAACATAAATAACGTGTAAGGATAATCTTTTATGAAATCGCAGTTTGACGCTGCCATAAAATTCATTTTATAAAGGGGTTTCGTTTTTTGAGGTTAACATGATACGTTATTTTCTATATTATAAACATTCTTTTTTCTTAATTTAAGGATTATTTGATAGAATAAGGTCAAGCTAATAGATTGTCTCAAAAATGGATTCTGCTGATTTAAAACGGTTTTTCGAAAGTAAACGAAGATTTTTGAAATGGCTTTTGAAAAAACCGATTTGTTTGATCGAAGCTTCAAATTAGGCTGGAAGTTTATATGACTTTTAATTCAAAAAAACGTATCTACGCTATATCTGCCAACTAGGGAGTGTTCTCAAGAAACTTGAGCACATCATAATTGTTTTTTCTGCCTAAGTTCATTAAATATTTTGCATGTTCCAGAGGAGTTTCCCCAGAGCCGTTTTTTATGGTTGGGTCTGCACCTTGTTGCAAAAGATACTGTGCGATTTCTTTTGAGGCTGCATCATACAGTGGAGTCTGTTGATAGACATCCTTACCGTTTACATTGGCGCCGTGTTCTACTAATTCTTTTACAATTTGAATATTATGTTTTTTCTCCACTGCGTAGTGTAGAGGACTGCTCCCGTCTTCCGCCAAAGTAGCATTGACATCGGCTTTTCCCATTTCTAGGAGCAGCCTAATCATTTTGAGTCTTCTATCATTTTTTGGGGAAAGATTAGAATAACGTTCTATCACGTTGAAGAATAGATAATTACAACGGCGAAAAAGATCGCAACTCTTTGCATTTGCATCGGCGCCTTTTTTTAAAAGAAGCTCAGCGATTTCAGTGTTCTCATTCTCAATAGCAAAATACAATAAAGATTGATCATAGACGGCGTTGTTTTGGAAATTCACATCGGCGCCTTTCTCTAAGAGGAGCCTCACGATTTCAACGTTCTCGTTCTTAATAGCAAAATACAATGGAGGTGGACCAATGAATGTGGAATTTACATCCGCGCCAGTCTCGATGCATCGGCGAACCCCGGATAGATCGTTGTTCTGGATACTTCCGATCAGAAGGCCTGACTCCCAGGCTTCGGGGACTTTCCAATAGTAATATACCGTCAACGGAATTGTAATAGGAAGTAGGATCGTATCCGCCAAGAAGGACAAAGTAAAATCAATAACACTAAAAGGAAAATTCTGATCTATACCAGTTATCCAATAACGTCGTGTCCCTGGATAAATCCAGAGGGGAGGATTCCAAACGCTAGGATTTTTAGACAGTTCTGGAGAGATGGTTTTATCTGCGTACCTCGCCATAGACCAAACGGGTGTGGGTAAAATTTTGGCTTCTTCAAGCATTCGGATTGTGGCGCAATCCATCTGAGCGGCCATCAAGATCGTTATCATCATTCTGAACAAGATTTTCATTTTCTATTTGTTCCCAACTATATTGGATTGCTCTACCCAGTTCCGATTCAATCCATTTTGGCATTCTCATATCTTGTAAGTTCGGCGTAAAACTTTCTAAAAAATAAAATAGGGAGTTGTGTTCATTTTACTTAACGTTGTTTTGATTCATAAGAAAATGAACTTATTCCGAGAGCATAAATGTTTTAAATGCGATCCAGGACTTATTTTGAGGTCGATTGTTCTTGTGAAGATGGATTAAAAAGCAAATGACAGAGGGATAAGTTTTGTTTTTCTAGTAAACGGATTCCAACTTTGAATATCATACTATTAGGATTCAAAACTCATGAGCGTAATCGATCAAACAACCGCTAAAAAAGCACTTACTGCTTCCGCAGGAGTGATCGAAGAAGTTACAAAGGCACTTGCCGCACGTTGTAGTGTAAACGGAAAAGTTTCCGTGGATAAGATGGACGAAAATCAACTCGTTCAATACCAGATCGCTTGGCTTACTTCCGAACAAAAAATAGCAGAAAAATTTATTGAATACGCTTGGGATTCTTCCCGTGGCACTGGAGATTTAGAACAAGAAATGGCGATTGTATTTGCGGCGGAAACCGTAAATCACGTAAGATCCGAAATCAGTTCTCGTCCTTCTGAATATGGAATCAAATCCTCCGATTTAGTTTCTAAAATTTTCAACGATGAAATCAATCGATTCTTAGAAAATGCGATGGCGATTCAAAACTACAATGAGATCGCGGAAAAAATCGTTGCGAAAGGTCATTTCGGAGCTTACGGACTGGACGAAGATCATGAGATGTTTCGAGAAACGTTTAAAAAGTTTGCGGAAGACGTAGTGATGCCTCACGCGGAACACGTTCACAGACAAGATGATATTATTCCAGAAGACATCATCGGCGGACTTAAGGATATGGGATGTTTTGGACTTTGTATTCCTGAGTCTTACGGTGGAATTCAACCCAACGATAAACCGGATAATCTTTCCATGCTCGTAGTAACCGAAGAGTTATCCAGAGGCGGTTTAGGAATTGCAGGTTCATTGATCACAAGACCGGAAATCATGTCCAAGGCGCTTCTCAAAGGTGGAACTCAGGAACAAAAAGACAAGTGGCTTCCGTTACTCGCATCGGGTGAAAAGATGGCGGGGATTATGGTAACGGAACCGAATTACGGTTCGGACGTTGCAGGGGTTTCCGTTACCGCAAAGCCGACTAACGGAGGTTGGGTGATCAACGGAGTCAAGACCTGGTGTACTTTTGCAGGTTACGCAAACCTATTATTAATTCTTTGTAGAACGGAATCGGATCCTTCCTTAAAACACAAAGGATTATCAATTCTATTGGCGGAAAAACCAACCTTTACTGGACACGAATTTACATACACACAACCAGAGGGCGGAAAAATAGAAGGGAAAGCGATCGGAACGATCGGTTATCGAGGAATGCATTCTTTCGAAGTTTCTTTTGACAATTACTTTGTTCCCGCAGAAAACTTGTTAGGCGGAGAAGCTGGAAGAGGAAAAGGTTTCTATTTTCAGATGGAAGGATTTGCGGGAGGAAGAATACAAACCGCCGCGCGTGCACACGGAGTGATGCAAGCTGCTTTGGAAGCGGCTCTACATTATGCGCAAGAGAGATCTGTGTTTCAAAAGCCAATCTACGAATATAATTTAACGAAATATAAAATTGCAAGAATGTCAGTGATCTTACAAGCGTCTCGTCAATATGCAAATCACGTGGCTAACTTGTTAGATAATCACAAAGGACAAATGGAAGCGACTCTGATCAAATTTTATGCTTCTAAAGTGGCGGAATGGGTGACAAGAGAAGCGATGCAGATACACGGTGGAATGGGTTACGCGGAAGAATATGCGGTTTCTCGTTATTTTGTGGACGCTAGAGTTTTTTCCATCTTTGAAGGTGCAGAAGAAGTAATGGCTTTGAGAGTAATCGCAAAATCTCTAATGGACCAATATTCAGGAGCATAAAAAAGTATATCTAAATTGCGAATACAAATTTTTTTGTGTGCGGGTTTGTATAAATCTGCGTTACTCGTCATTGAAAAAAGATTGGAATTGATTCAAGATGTTAAAAACAAACGAGGACAATAAAAATAGAGGGACCATTTCTGATCCCTCATTGTAACATTCGAATTTTCTAATATTTTTACAAAATCGAATATAAAAACCGATTTCTTTTTTACTTACGGTGTATCTCAAAATTTGATTTTGTTTTATCAAAAAAAGATAAGTCTAAAAGAATCATCTCCCGGTTAAAAAACAGATTTTTATTGTTCTACACAAACTAAACCAATTCTATAATTACCATAGGAAGTAAAGTTATGGGAACAAGACGTCGTGAATGCTCCATTAGATTCTTCTGCTTTAAGAGCATTTGAGTTTTTACTATTGGCCATGCCGTATACTCCATAAACAGAAAGATCATTACTATTCCAAGAGTCACAAGTAATAGGAATTCCTCCAGATGTCCAAACGGTCCAATCTGAATTTAAACCAGTCCATTGTGCAGCTGCTATTTGCGAAAATGAATTTTCTAATTGATTGTTATTTGCAAAATCGAACATTCCGGAACTATTTGTAGTCATTATGAACACGTCGTCATAGTCTCTTATATATTGTTGATTCGGTCGCAATACCCAGTCTTTTTGTCCTACTGTAGAATTTGGTCCTACCGTCGTTGCAACTCTATTGACTCCGTCCACGATCATTGCCTTGTATATTCCTCCTGAAGGAAGGTTTGAAGGAACTTGACTTTGACAATATGCATCTGCTCCTGCAATTCCTCCAAAATTTCCGTTATGCCATTCCTCCGTACTAGAAGTAACGAATATATATTTTGGACGTGGCTGCTCCACACAAACGAGACCTAATCTATAATTCTGATAGGAGGTAAGTGTATTTTCACAAGACGTTACGAAGGATCCAGTAGATTCTCCTCTAAGAATATTAGAGTCCGTGCTAACTGATATGCCGTACACTCCATAAACAGAAATATTAGAAGTAGTCCAAGAGTCACAAATAATAGGCTCTCGGCCAGGAATTCCTCCGGATGTCCAAAGGACCCAATTCGAATTTAAACCAGTCCATTGACCGGATTTCTTAACTTGGGTAAATGAATTTTCTAATCGTTTACCACTTTGAAAATCGATCATACCATAACCATTTGTGAACATTACGTTTGCACCGTCTTCCGCTCTACGATACTGTTGGTTCGGTTGAAACACCCAGTCTTTTTGTCCCGCCGTGGAGTTTGGTCCTACAGTCGTTGCAACTCTATTGAGTCCATCTACTATCATTGCCTTGTATTTTCCAGTATTAGGAAGATTAGAAGGAATATGACTCTGACAATATGCATCCGCTCCAGCTATTCCTCCAAAGTTTCCATTATGTTCATCGCCCGAAGAGGATGTAGTAAAGATATACGGAATGTAACCTTCTGGAAAAACTGATTGTAGATTTTGTCCACTGAGTTGATTTCTACTTAACGTCGTTGAACCTAACGTTTGTTTGTCGGAGATAAGTGAAAGTAAGCCACTTAAAACCGAGTTATTGCCCTCAGATGATTTATTGAAACAAGCGACAAATACCAGTGTGAATACTGATACAACCGCAATTTTATATTTAATTTTCATAATCGTTGATTTACTCCTCAAGTTTTTTAATCAAATGCAAAACACAAATGACTTAGAAAACATGAAAGATTCATGTGTAAATATATTTTCTAAAAATATAACAAATTATTATTTATTTTTTCCCAAAAAATTATTTTAAAATAATTTATTGAATATTTGACACAAAATAAATTATTTTATTTATAACATTTAAAATCTCGATTAACGCGAGTTTGGTGTAAAAATTTTTTCTTAAAAAGTGAATTGTTTCGGGAAAAATAAAATCAAGAATACTCTAACTGTTATGTTTTTTATTGAATTCCATAAAAATGAACAAAGTAACCTTAAAAAGAAAACCAGGACGGATCTTATGTTCTTACGATCGATTTGAATATACTTCTTTAATTGGAATTTTTATTTCTTTGTTAGTAATTGCGGCTATTTTTTTTGATATGGTCGAGTTTGAAATAGAAAGATCCAATTATATTTATGAAAAGATATCCTGTATATTGTTTTTCGGGCTAATCTTTTTAATTACGGTTCATCGTTCATTCAATTCTATACATATAAAAATAGAAATGTGGTATGTGACCGTATATTCGTTTCCGATCCCAACACAATGGAGAAAAAAAATACGGAAACAAGACATTGAGAAAATAATTATAACAGCGGAAGATTATACTTCAGAAGATTCTTTTAAAGAATCATATTCTATTTATTGCATATTGCATAATCGAAACGAAGTTCTGATCCTGGATCGAATTTGGAATATTGCGGACGCTGGCAAAATTAAAAGTATTTTGAGTGAATCTTTGGAAATTAAGAGAACTCTATAAATTTACCCACAGGATCGGCAAAAATAGGTTATTGTGTATAATCTGATAATATTTGTCGGTAGTATAAAAACCATTTATTTTTAATATGCTTGGTATCGTCATGTTTTTTTGGCTCTGTATTTTTCAATCAGCTCATAACGTTTATACTCATCCGGATTCTTAAATCCACAATCGGTTCTCTATATTTTCTTTTATCCGTGTAAAGGAGAATAAATATTTCTTTCGCCACTGATTCCTTTAAGACGTTTAGCTCCTACAAATTCGAAACGTTCTTTCCCTGCTTTGAGAACAAATTCTTCGGTGGCAAGAATATTCTTTCCTAAATCCTTACACAAAGACTCAACTCTAAAAGCCTGATTGACCGCGTTTCCGATTACGGTAAAATCAAGTCTGTCTTTTGCGCCTACGTTACCATAAACTACGTCTCCAACGTTCAACGCCATTCCTAGATGAATTTGTAAATCAGGATGTTCTTCGTTCCATTGTATTACGGAATTCTTAATCTTTTGAGCCGCATTGAGTGCCGCCAAACACGCCTTATGCGAATCCGCTTCTGCAGGAAAAATGGCTAGAATCGCGTCCCCTATAAATTTTAGAATTTCCCCTTTTTCTTCTTGGATCGGTTGTGCTGTCAGTTCAAAGTAATGATCTAAAATTTCCACGATTCTTTTGGGGGAATTGTTTTCGCTTAAAAACGAAAAGTCCCGTAAGTCTGCGCAAAGAATTGCCGCGTAGATCGTTTCCCCAGTGCCTCTTCTGAATTCTCCGGATAAAACTCTTTTAGAAGCGTTGGAACCTAAATAAACTTCTAAAAGTTCATTAATTGAAAATTTTCTGGATTCTAAATCCAAACGTAAGGGCAAAATACTTCGAATCGAATTCAAACAATCGATTTGTTCATCCGTAAAACCGCCGGGCGTATCCGTGCTCCAAGAAATAGCGCTTCGGATATTATTTCCGAAAACGGAAGCGAAGATACAATAATCCGTTCCACCTTTTTCGTGTAAGTCGACACAGATCGGATACGAAAGGTCTGCCTCTGGACCAGTTAACTTACAACGGATAAAATCGATTTCTTTTTCCCGAATGAGATAGATCGGACTATCTTTATATTGTGGTTGTTGTAGACCATCGTGTGGAATAAATACAATTTGAGTTTCTTCTCCTCTTGTCCAAATGATTGATCTTACCATCACTTCCGGATGCATTGTGGGGATGCTCGTAAAAAATCTCCAGACAGGAATTCCGGCTTCTATCATTTTACGATTTAAAACTTCTATTAGTTCTTTGGCCTCTAAGGTTCTGGATTCGTGAGTGGATAACCAATGGATAATGTCTTTCATGTTTACTTTTAGCGCTCGTATATCGTTTGTTTTTGAGATAGTGATTAAAGTTGTTTTCAAAAACTTTTTATTCTGGCTTTTAAATAAGCATACGAATTGATTTTGAGATCACTCTAAAAAACAAATAAGAAACTATTCTGAAAGGCGTCTAACCTTTCAACTTAGAATTTTTATATAAAAAAAATTATAATTGGTCTTTTACCGCAAAAAAGTTCGTATGATTTCTTAAAGGACATTTTTTCGAATTTATAAAAGATAAATTTTATTGGTTATGGAATACTTGTACATTTTGACGTAGGTTTGAACGCGGGATTCTTATATTGAGAAAATCCGGAAAATGAGTATATTTGAATATTTAAATTTAATTGTTTTCTATAACTACTGATAAGGACTTGTATGCTTTATTTTGAAGTATAAAAACTTATGACGAATTGAGCCGTAGTATTCATTCTGCAACGATTCGGTAAATCTTCATTTTTTGCAAGAAACCACAGAGATCTTCCTTAGATACTAAAAAAAATAGACAACCTACACTTTTATGTCAGCGGGCTCGTTCTGATTTGAATTTTTTTATATAAAAGTTTGTCTTTACTCGAGTTGTAAAATAACAGTACCCAACGTTTGTCTTCAAATACCATTTTATAATAAAAATTCAGGATATTCAATTTGATTAGGATCGGTGAATCGTTTTACGATTGTCACTGAATAAAAAATTTATTTTATAAAGATTCCTTGTAGTAAAGATGTCTTAACGCAAATCTTTTAGGTTTAAAAAAACTGTTGTTTCTTTTAAAAAAGATCTAGGTTTATTGTTACATTTTCGGTTTAAAAAATGTGAGAACCTATATAAATCGAATCTATCTTTTGATAATACTTCGAAATTACGGTTTCTAAGACTTCTTATAAATATAAAGTTGTAAATACAACTTGTTTCGAAATCAATTTTTATGAAATAGTTAGAACAGAAGTTTCAACAATTTTTGATTTCAATTTGTATTTTTAACGAGACGATAGATATGAACGAGCCGCGAAAAGAAAATAAAGTTTCTCTTGAAGAAATTAAAAACTGTATTTTACTTCTGGAAACTTTAACGAAGAATCCTGAATTACTGACTGCTCTTCCCGAAAAGGAACGGATCGCTTTGATGATCGTTGCGGGAAAAATTTCCCGTCCCGATCGAAATGAAATAAGAATCCGAAATAAAACGATCAAACATTCGAGAAGAAAGGAAATTGTCACTCAAGAAAGGCAGGCGAGGGCGACGACCGGAATTCGATTGGCTAGAACAACTCCAGTATTTAAAGCCCCTCTTCAAATTTCGGATCAAACCGATATTTGGAAAAATGAAACTGCGCCTGAACTTTCTTCTCCGCGTAACTGCTATGTGTGTAAAAAAGAATATACTCGACTTCATTTTTTTTATGATTCTATGTGTCCGGAATGTGGGGAGCTGAATTATAAAAAAAGATTTCAAACCGCACCCTTACACGGACAAGTCGCTTTGATTACCGGTTCCAGATTAAAGATAGGTTATCAGACAACTCTAATGCTTTTAAGAGCGGGAGCGACGGTAATCGCTACTACTCGTTTTCCAGTGGATGCAGCATTACGTTTTTCTAAAGAAGATGATTTTTCAGAGTGGTCTGATCGTCTTCAGATTTTCGGTTTGGATCTAAGACATACCCCGAGTGTAGAACTTTTTGCGAGTTATATAGAACAAACCGTGGATCGTTTAGATATTATCATCAATAACGCGGCTCAGACGGTTCGAAGGCCTCCCGGATTTTATTCTCATTTGATGAAATTAGAATCATTAGATTTTCATGATATACCAAGGGAAGCCGCTCAACTTTTGAAACTTCACAAGGATTGTAAGGAAAAACTCGAATCTTTCGGCGGGGCAAACTTAGCTAACGAAGTGGCACTTCCCGTAAGTTGGAATGGAAAAATTCCAGGAGTCGGAATTCGTTCTTCAGCACAACTTTCTCAAATTCCTTATTCACACGATAATTCTTTTGAGTTGGAGACCGTTTTTCCGGAAGGCCAAATGGACGCGGATCTACAACAGATTGACCTTAGAAAAACGAATAGTTGGAGACTTAAGTTAGGGGAAATTCAGACTTCTGAAATGTTGGAAGTCCAACTTGTAAATTCCGTCGCTCCTTTTGTTCTTTGTAATCGTCTTGTGTCTGTTATGCGAAGGGAAAATACGGGTCAAAAACATATCGTAAACGTTTCCGCGATGGAAGGAAAATTTCATCGTTTTAAAAAAGAAGACAGGCATCCTCATACTAATATGGCAAAAGCTGCTTTGAACATGCTTACGCATACTTCTGCGAGTGATTTTGCAAAAGACGGGATTTATATGAACGCAGTAGATACTGGTTGGGTGACCGACGAAGATCCTGTAGAATTGTCGCAAAAAAAACAGGAACTTCACGATTTTCAACCTCCGCTAGATATAGTGGACGGAGCTGCAAGAGTTTGTGATCCTATTTTTGACGGAATTCTTACCGGTAAACATTGGTGCGGTAAATTCTTAAAAGATTACTTTCCGATTGATTGGTGAACCGGACTGTAAGCGACAAAATCGTAGGGTTTTCCTTCGGAAAGTGATGATGCATAGAATTATCTTTCAGTATAATTTATAAAATCTACAATTGAATCCATGTTCTAAAATCTGATTTTTTAAACTACATTCTAAATTACGCATATAGATTTGTCTCGGCGTAAAGTGCTTGGATTTGTGTAAATCTGCACATTACAGTTTTTATTCTTTTGTATAGAGGGCGGAGTAAAAATCCTGTTTTTGGCACTGTTATACTTTTAAAAAAGAATTCAAGGAGTATTATATTTTAAAAATATGATATTTAAAAAAATGTGCGAAAAATATAATGTTTTTCATAATATTTAAAGCGAATGGGGAACTTATAGAAATAGATTTTTAATTTTGATGATGACTGTAGAACAGGGGTTTTGTGTAAAAATCGAATGGAAGATATTCTTTTTGTATTTTATAGTAGTCCCCACAATTTTCAAAGTTTAAGTGCTAAATCCACGATTTGTGAGAGTTCCCACATCTATTTTTTTTACAAAAAAATTGACCTAAGATAAAACGGATTTTCTCCATGAATTCACATTTCATTATGTAGTTCTGAGTAAAGTAGTGGGCTTATGTAGAAATTTAATTGTTATTTTCAAATTTTATAGAAGTTTTTTTAAGGAAAAAACATTACAAAATTCAGGACTAACAAACATACTTTCTGTGGGAACTACCGCAACTCCGGGATTTTACAGTAAAAACTCGGAACTTGTAGGAACCTACCACACTAATCAAAAGAACGAGTAACGCCAAAATTGATTCCAATCGAATGAAGTGCTTGGGTACTGTAAGAATATCCTACAATGTTGTTTTGGTTCGGACCAAAAATTCCGTGGTTTATTGCCCAGTCTGTATCTTTGCCACCTTGAATTTGTTTTCCGGGAATAAAACAACTCATTCCAAAATCGAAACTCCAGGGCCCGGAAGAATAACTAAATCCTCCTGCAATTACGTGGTTGAGAGTTAATAAGATCCCTTGCGCTCCGTTTACAGCGTTGCTGGAAACGATCGGAGAATTATAACTATATCCCAAACGATAAGTCCAATCTTTTGTGATTTTATGTTCGAGTCCAATTAACACAGCCCATTGATTCCGATAGTTTAAACGTGCAGTTGCTTCCGAACTTCGTCCTTGTGGATTTGGATACCAAGGATCTTCTAAATTCTGTCTGACGTTTTTTAAGTAAGAACCATAATTTATATAAAGAAAATCGACCGCTACTTTTAGGTTTTCTGGACCGATTGCAAATCCAAGACCGTGTTTCTCGGGCGAACGGAAATAATAAGAAACTCCAGTGGATCTATAATAGGTGGGATCATTGACACCGATCGTATAACTACCATTAAATGGAAAATTTGCACTTGATTGATATACGTATGCAATTCTGAGCCAATCTGTAACCGTATAGTTAGAGCCGATAATTCCACTTAACGCAAGAGCGTTCTTTTTACTTTCATAATGAAATCCTTGTCCAGGAATTTCCCGAATTCCAAAAGCATCGTAATATCTTATGTTACGGTTTTGAGCGCCATAGTTTAGTTCTAAACTAGCACCTAAAGAAAGATTTCCAAACTTGACAGATAAACCGTTTACAGCCTTAATAAAAATTCCCTGATTTTCGGTAGTTTCTTGGATTCTTTTACCATCTCCAAAAATACCAGGTAAACCTGCCCATTGATTTACGGTTTCTCCTGTAGGAGTATTACGATTGATTTTTTCCGCAGCTCCGTTTACTACTCCGAACACATACGCCGCAAATCCATAGTCGATCGTATCCGTTACCGGAAGTTTAACCGCCATGTATGGAGCGGCTCCTGCACCACTTCTATATTTAGAATTCGTATAATTTAAACTTGGGTCCGGATCTAAAAACTGATCCTTCAGCCTTACTTGGGCGTGTGACATTCCTAAACCGAATTCTATTTTTTTTTCTTTCGTTAAATATAAATTCGCAGGATTGAGTGCAACGTCCATAGGAGAACCACCTAACGCAAAGTTGACGCCAGCCAAACCTTCATATCTTGCGTTGATTGCGTTTCTACTGTTACTTGCAACTGCCCAGAGGGATGGAAAAGAAATAAAAACTCCCAGACCAATAAAGATCGGGAATGTACTTTTTCGGATTCGATTCAATAAAATTCTCATAGATCTCTTTTAAAAAACGGATTTTTTTTTCGTCTTTGTCGGTGGAATCTTTTTACAGAGACCCGGTCTCAAATAGGAATGATTTTTATCCATTATAACAAATAATACAATCCATAATTGAAAATGCCCTCCGTTTATCAATATTTATTTCTTATATGTTGATATTTTTGTATGTTATAATAGAAATTGTTTGCTTTTTTGTACCTACTTTTTCAGTCTGTCCCTGGTTTCTGGTCTTGATTTTGTCAAAACCATTCCAGGTGAAGAATTGGAGAATAAAATGAGTAAAAAAAATTTCCTGAAGTTGGTGCTTTTTATCGGGATCGTATCTGTTTTCGCGGTCAATGCGTGGAACGGCAACGGCAATTCTTCTCAGTCAAAATCTAAAAATTCAAATACAACTTTAGAAAATCAAACTCAAACAGAATCGAAACAAATCTTATTCGGAGATTTGCATGTACATACCACTTACTCCATGGACGCTTATGCAATCAGCTTACCTATGTTAAACGGAGAAGGCGCTCATCCACCTAAGGACGCTTGTGACTATGCAAGATATTGCTCCGCTTTGGATTTTTGGTCTATCAACGATCATGCAGAAGGTTTAACTCCAAAACAATGGCAGGAAGAAAAAGATCTGATTCGTCAATGTAACGCTAACGCAGGAGATCCTAAAAATCCAGATATGGTTTCTTTTTTAGGTTGGGAATGGACCCAAATGGGAACCACAGTAGAAAGTCATTATGGACATAGAAACGTAATCTTTAAAGACACAGAAGAAGATAAGGTCCCCGCAAGAACTATTGCGGCTTCTGGTCCATATACTGAACTTTTTTCGGGACCTCCTTTTGTGATGAGAAATATTTTAAAGATAATCGCACCCGGAGGAAATAGACAAGCGTATTACGATTTTGCAGACTTTGTCACGGATCGTCTTTCTTACGAACATTGTCCTTCAGGAGTTCATGTTAAGGAACTCCCTAAGGATTGTACCGAATGGGCCGCGACCCCCGCCGAACTTTTTGAAAAATTACAACAATGGAATATACCTACATTAGTCATTCCGCATGGTAATACCTGGGGATTTTATACACCTCCCGGAATTACTTATGATAAACAATTAAAAGGAGAGGATCATAACGAAGACATACAAAAGTTAGTCGAAATCTATTCGGGGCATGGCAACTCGGAGGAATATCGTCCTTGGCAAGAAGTAAGTATTGATCGAAGCGGCAAACCAGTTTGTAACGAACCTTCTTTGGGTTTTGAACCTTCTTGTTGGAGAGCGGGAGAACTCATTCGGGCAAGATGTTTAAAAGAAGGGGATTCTCCAAAAGAATGCGATGATAAAGCGACTATCGCAAGAGAAAACCACGCGGTCGCAGGTGTGTCCGGGTTTACTACCGTTCCTGGAGCCACTCCGGACGATTGGGGAAACTCGGGACAATGTCCGGATTGTTTTTTACCAGCGTTCAACTTTAGGCCGGGTAATTCGGTTCAATATGCATTAGCAATTACTAATTTTGATAATCCTCATAAACCTAGAAACTTCCGTTTCGGTTTTATAGGTTCCAGCGATTCGCACACTGCAAGAGCGGGTAACGGTTATAAAGAATATTGGAGAAAGGGGCTGACGGAAGCTGCTGGTCCGGAAAAACCAAATGCATTCGGTATGATGGAGCCTGCAAAAAACAGAAAAAAACCGGTTTCTAAATCAATTCCTTTTAGTCCTAAAGGATTGGGACCTTTTGAAATCATGGATAACGAAAGACAAGCCTCTTTCTTTTTTACCGGAGGTTTGGTTGCGGTTCATTCTAAAGGTAGGGATAGGGATTCTATCTGGGATTCTCTAAATCGGAAAGAGGTATATGCAACTTCCGGAGATAGAATTTTACTTTGGTTCGATTTAAAAAATTCTCCGGGAGAAAAATCAGAAATTGTAGCACCTATGGGCTCGGAAATTTCTTTCTCTCAAAATCCAACTTTCAAAGTGCGCGCTGTAGGAGCATTTCAACAGAAGCCAGGTTGTCCCGATAAAAGTGTTTCTGGAATCGGAGCCGAACGTCTACAAAGACTTTGTAAAGGCGAATGTTATCATCCTTCTTCGGAAAGAAAAAAAATTACTAGAATCGAAGTGATTCGAATCCTTCCTCAAATTTCTCAGAACGAATCCGTTTCCAAATTGATTCAAGATCCTTGGAAAACGTTTCGTTGCAAACCCGATCCGTCCGGTTGTGAAGTTGAATTTCAAGATACAACTTATTCCGATTTAGGAAGGGACGCGGTTTATTACGTTAGGGCGATTGAAGAAGTTTCTCCAGCGGTAAACGGAGGACAACTGCGTTGTGAATACGATGAGCAAGGGCGTTGTATCAAAGTGAAACCTTGTTACGGAGATTATCGTACCGATCCGAATGACGACTGTTTGGCGAACGTGGAAGAACGAGCTTGGTCTTCTCCAATTTATCTAACTCAATCGAAACAAAAATGAATTCTTTCTAAACTGGGCTCGGCTCTGATAACTTTGATCGTTGAGTTCTAATTTTGGGGAAACTTAGTAGAATGTTTTTTGGGAAAAATATAGTTATAAGACCTAAGTATTTTTTAGGTGCTGGAGCATTGTTCGGCTTTTTACTTGCTCTTATTGGTTTATTGTTTCCCGAAAAGGAAATTTTACTTTCCGATACGGTTGCGGAAGTGAACGGAAATTACATTAGAAAAGATGAATATTTAAGAACGTTAACCGCTATTTCTTCCGATAGTAAAAACCCGATTACGAAAGAAGCTCGTACTAACGTATTGGAACGACTGATAGAAGAAGAATTATTGGTACAAAGGGGATTAGAACTGGGTTTTGCAAGAGAAGATCGTTTGATTAGGGCTTCTATTGTTAGGGCGGTTATTCAATCCATCATTTCGGAAAACGTTTCCGAAAAACCGAACGTTTTAGAACTCAGATCTTATTTTTTGTTCAATCGGGATAAATTTTTAAAAACGTCCCGTTATCAAGTGGCGGTTTATCAACAATCGGATGAACTTTCCGCCGCACGAATTTCAAAAGAACTCAGAGAAACCGGAAGCACAAAATCGAATAACGTATCTTATATTCCAAATACATTATTACCTTTATCTAAACTTCTGGATTATCTGGGCCCGGATGTGGTTTTAGCTTTGGGAAATTTAAAATCCGGAGAAGTATCTGATCCGATAAAATCGGGAGAAATTTTTTTTGTAGTCAAAGTTTTTGTTTTGGAGCCAGGTTCTACGCCTGATTTTGATTCCGTAAAGGAAGAAGTAGAAGCGTCTTATATTCAGGAAAAAGGTGACAGGACTTTGAGGGAATATTTAGACAGGCTAAAAACAAAATCTAAAATAAAAAGAAGTCTACCTACTTCAGATTAATAAAACATGAAGAAAATAATTTATTTTATTATTATATTATTTTTTTCAAATGAAGTTTTTTCTCACAATAGGAGTGAGTCTTTTTCGGTTTGGAAAGTAGATAAAAATATTCTCAGTGGTGTAATAACAATTCCGATTCGGGAAGTTACTCGAATTCCTTTTTTAGACGGAGAAACTGGAGATTTATCGGATCATTTCGCTTCTTACATTCGACCTCATATTGTAGTTCGTTCTGGAGATAAAGAATGTTTTCTTTCTACACCGATTCGTCCTTTAAAATCCAATTCCGCTTTTATACGACTGGAAATGATTTTCCAATGTGAAAATAAACCTCCGGATTTTATGATATATACCGGATTTTATGCTCCTTCTCATCTTCATTATTCCAGATTGAATTTCGAAGACGGGAATATCTCTGAAAATTTATTTCAATCTAAAAGAACCGAGTGGGGTTTTAAAAAAGAATCCGCTTCTCAGTCTTCTGGTTTCTTGGGGTTTGTATTTGCCGGGATCGAACACATCGGAACTGGAGTCGATCACATCGTATTTTTATTAGCGGTTCTTTTAGCTTCTAAACATTGGAAGGAAGTTCTACTTTCGATTACAGGTTTTACCTTGGGTCATAGTTTTACTCTTTCAATTGCAACGTTAAATAAAATCAAACCAGATACTTCGGGTATAGAGGCATTTATTGGACTTACCATTTTGATCGTTGCCGCCAAATCAGTGTTAGTTGTAGAAGAAAAAAGGAGTCAAATTCCTTTTTGGGTCGCTTCTGTTCCTTTAATAGTAGGTTGGATCGTTTGGAGTTTACAGATCCGAGAAACCCATATTCTATTTGCGTATATAGGAATGTCCTTTTTCACTTTTTGTTATTTGTCTTTCAATCAATATATAACGAATTCTAAATCAAGAGGTTTGTATTTGGGAATTACCACCCTTGCTTTTGGAATGATTCACGGTTTTGGATTTGCAGGATTTTTACTCGAAACCGGTCTAGATCGAGACCATTTATTAATTCCACTTCTTGGTTTTAATTTAGGTGTGGAAATAGGTCAGCTGGTTTTGATCAGTCTTATTCTCGGAGTGGTTTGGTGTTTATTTCGAAAAATCAAATCTGAGTTCAAGGAACTTACTCTTTTATATTTATTATTTCTGCTCGCGGTCCTAGGAACGTACTGGTTCTTTCAACGTAGTTTTCAAATTCATTCTTAAATACATTTACAGTCGGCTTCAAGAATGAAAGCATTTTATAAAATATTAATATTATATTTTAAGAATTTTTGTTTTCGATTTCTGATTCGTAACCCCTTGTATGAAAAAAATCGTTTAGTTTTGTTTAAGGTGAGATCATTTAGAAAAGTATTGAAACTTATTTTAAAATCCCAGAAGAGTAAAAAAATAAATTTAAATATAATAAAATCAATTTGGTTTTGGAGTGGATTTTTCGGAACAGAATTATTTCAAAAAGTTCAAAGGACGAACTTCTTTAAGAATTTGATCGTTTCTGTAAACAAAAGTTTATTTAGAAATTTAAGAACTTATTTTAGAAACTTGCGGTGTGGGAACTCATACCGAAATTTAACTACAGAAAAATCATTCAAATCCACGAATTCTACCTTAAGAGACATAATTTATGGGAACTACTGCATTTTATTAAAAACTCTCCGAAGGTTTATGGATGATTTCTTGGGTGTTCTCGGAATAACTCCGAAACGGACTTTGATAGCGTTCAATTTATTAGTAATTTCTAATATTCTAATGGCTCAAGAGCCAAATCCAGAAAAAGAAGAAATAAAAAAGAAAGAAATTATCGTTACCGGAAAAGCAGATTTTACAAATCTAAATTCAGCTAGCGAAGATACAATTCGATCTGAACAAATTAGATCCAGACCAATTTCTAGAACGGGGGAGATTGCAGAATTTGTTCCGGGAATGATCGCTACTCAACACAGCGGATCTGGAAAGGGAAATCAGTATTTTTTACGCGGTTTTAATTTGGATCATGGAACCGACTTCGCTTCTCATGTGAACGGGATTCCGATTAATAATCCTTCTCACGGACACGGACAAGGATATACAGATCTCGGTTTTTTAATTCCGGAACTTATAGAAGATATCAAATTTAAAAAAGGAGTTTATTCCGTGGAGGAAGGAAATTTTTCTTCTGCCGGCTCTATGAACGTATCTTACTTTCGTTCTCTTCAAAAAGGAATGGTTTCTTTAGAAGGTGGAACTTTAGGATATGCGAGGACGCTCATTGCAAAGTCCCACACGATCGGTCGCGGTAATCTCTTGTATGCTTTGGAAACTACGCACTATGATGGCCCCTGGACCGTTAAAGAAAATTATAAAAAAGTCAATGGGGTTGTTAGTTACAGCGGAGGAGACGAGCAGAATGGTTATCGTATATTAGCAATGGGTTATAGAGGAAATTGGCACACTACTCACCAAATCCCTAAAAGAGCGATAGGCAACGAGCTTAGTAGATTTGATACGGTCGATCCTACAGATGGAGGTTTTACAAATAGAGTTTCGGTTTCTGGCGAGGCACAGCACACAGATAAAAATTCACATGCAAAAATTTTAATTTATGGTTTATATAACGATCTTTCCTTATTTTCAAATACAACCTACTATCTTGACGATCCGATACGAGGGGATCAGATCGAACAAACGGACCGAAGATCTGTGTCTGGTCTTAAATCCAGTTATAAGATACGATCGATATGGGATGAAATCAAATTTGAAAATTCGTTCGGATTTCAGGTCCGAAGAGATTTCATCAGGAACGCTCTGTATCATACCGAAAAAAGGGCCGAGTTAGACGTAGTCCGATCCAATCAAATCATCGAAACAAACTTATCAATATATTATGAAAGTAAAATACAATGGAATTCTAAAATAAGAACCATTTTCGGGCTTCGCGGCGATCAATTTCAATTTCATGTAGACGATCGTAATTCGGAGTTAAACGATCGAAAACGTTTTTCAATTGCAAATCCAAAAGGAGGAATTGTTTTTGGTCCTTGGTTCAAGACTGAAATTTTTTTAAACGCAGGTAGAGGATTTCACACTAACGATGCAAGAGGACTTACCAATAAGGAAAATACTTTCACTCCGATAGTAAGATCACATGGAGGAGAATTTGGAGTTAGAAGTATGATTTTTGAAAATTGGAAAACAGTGTTTAGTTTATGGCGGTTAGATTTAGATTCCGAACTCATATTTGAAGGTGACTCTGCTTCGACCGTAGCCAGTAGATCCAGCACTCGAAGAGGAGTAGAATGGTCCAATTACTTTGAGCCGATAAAAGGTTTAATTTTGGATTTGGAAGTATCGATTTCCAGATCTAGATTTAGAGGGGACGAAGACACAGGAAATTTTATTCCAGGTTCTATTGAACACGTTTATTCTGGCGGAATCACTCTCAAAGAAACGTACGGTTTTTTCGGTTCGATTCGAGGCAGATACTTTGGACCCAGGGCTTTGATAGAAGACAATAGCGTCAGATCTTCTCCTACGACTTTATTCAACTTTCAAGTTGGAAAAAAGTTCAACGATGTATGGAGTATTGTATTCGAAATAATGAATATTCAAAATGCAAAAGTAAGCGATATAGATTATTATTATGCATCAAGATTAAAATCCGAGCCAGAAGGTCCGGACGAAGGCGGATACAACGATATACACACCAGGCCGGCTTCTCCACGTTCTATTCGGTTTGGGGTAAGAGCTTTATTTTGAAAAATAGTAGAGTTGTTGAAAAATTCCATAGTGAAGATTTGTAAAATTGCTTCAATTGTCCATTTCAATTCAATACAAACAGATCAAGAATTAATTTTTCAACAACTATAGTGATCCTTCTCCAAAATAGTGGACACGTTTGTGCAAAAGCAAAAAGATAAAAAGTACGGCCTATAAAACAACACTATCAGGTTTTTAGAATTTTAAATTTTGAGAAAACGGTATAAAATAGAATGATGGTTCAGGACTCAATCCAAATACTTCCTTATAAAAGAACTCGATTTCGTGCTACTGTAGAATCCGTTTTACATCATAAAAACCAGGAACAATCTAAAATTTTATTGTATGATATTCGTTTATTGATTTCCGGAAAATCGGTGATTCAATCTCAACTGTTTTATTTATCTAGAAAATTCAGATCTATGAATCTCAAACCGGGTGATGAAATTGAGTTCGACGCGAGAATCAAACCGGATCGGAAAGGGATTTCTTCGCATTCAATTCGACTAAATTATCCAACGAAGATTTTTCGTTATAATTCGGGAAGCGAACATCTGTTATTTTAATGTTTTACACGTTTGACTTACTCGATCCCCTATAAATTTTATCCTAAGAACCTGCCCAAATTCTAAAAGATGTGGGAACTCACATAAGAGTTTAGGAGCGAACGTTACAATCAAAACTCGTAAATTGCTTCAAGTGACGGTTTCTGTGGGAACCACCACGTTTAAGTTACAGACTTACAGAAGATTTTTTTGGGATAGGCTCTAAATAACGTGAATGAACGCGAAAGAAATCGATGCAAGGAAGCTAAAGCAGAACTCTGCTCTCTATAGATTGCGTTCTAAATTGTATCTAAAGACAATTGTTGTATCATGTTTCTTGGATACAGTGATTGACCGGAGCTAAAGAGCGCTGCCTGTAGTAAGCCGGGTTTGCCCGGTTTTTTTACGTCAAACTCACGTTAAATACAATCTAGAATACGACTCGCAAGTAGGGAGGCAATTTGGAAATTCTTAAGTTTTTACTCGATTTCTTTTTAAACCTGGAAACACATTTGGATACGATCGTTCAGACGTATCAAAACGGAACATACGTTATACTGTTCTTGATCATTTTCGCCGAAACCGGCTTGATCATAACTCCTTTTCTTCCGGGAGATTCCTTACTTTTTGCCGTTGGAGCTTTTATCGCCAGAGGTTCTTTAGACCTAGGAAGCACGTTAGTTCTTCTTATTATCGCGGCTATATTAGGAGATACCGTGAACTATTCGGTGGGAAATTTTACAGGAGAAAAAATATTAGAAAAAGAAAAAATACCCTTGATCAAAAAAGAACATCTCCAAAAAGCGCACCGGTTTTATGAGGTTTACGGTGGAAAAACGATTATCATCGCCAGATTTATACCGATCATACGCACTTTTGCTCCTTTTGTAGCCGGAATTGGAACCATGACTTATGTTAAATTTATTGCATATAATGTGATGGGTGGAATTCTATGGATCACAATTTTTATTCTCGGAGGGTATTATTTCGGTAACCTGGATTTTGTAAAAAGAAATTTTAAAATTGTAATATTTGCGATTATTATTATTTCTGTGATGCCGGCTGTGATCGAATACCTAAAGGAAAGGAGAAAGGGCAAGGTTTAGGAATTTTTAATCTAAAAAGCTCGCCCAAATATTAATAAAAGATGAACTTAAGAGAAAGTTTTATTTCTAAATTCGCGGCGAGTTACGTAAAACCCAGATTTGAAATTTGGTTTGCTGCCATACTGATTCCTGAAAATGATCAGGCTTTTTGGGTGAGATATTCTACTCTCAATCCCAGAAACAACCGTGATTTGTATTCTACGGGAGCGGTTTGGGTTTCTTTATTCGATCGTAAGAATCCAAAAAATCACCGAACCGTTGCACAGTCTTTTCCTTACGAAAACGTTTCAATTGGGGAAAATTCGATCGAATTTCCCGAGGCTTCGGTGGGGCCAGATCACATGAACGGAAAAATCCAAACCCCACAATCGGAAAATTTGGCTTGGGACTTGGAGTTTAGACATCAACTGGAACCCGCCACACACTTACCACGTTGGTTAGAACGAACTCCGATTCCAAAAACGAGAAGTATCGTTTCCTCACCTTTTACGGAAGTTGCGGGTTGGATTCAACTTGCAAATCGTAAATTTACATTCCAAAATGCGAATGGACATTTTAACCATATTTGGGGAACCAATCGAGTATCCGAATTGTTTTGGACTTTTGTTCCTAAGTTTGATGATGATCCAGACAATTGGTCTATGGAAATTGTAACGGTTCGACCTCAGCCGTTTACTCCTGCTTTGACCTTTGTCACACTTCTAAAAGGAGGAGTTCCGATCCATCAACATTCTATCTTTCGTTCTTTGAGAAGTTCTACAAAGGTAGAATATCCGAAATTACGTTTTCAAACTCGTTTAGACGATTATGAAATATTTGTGGAAAGTGAAATGGACAAGGATCAAATTGCGGGTTATATCTACAGAGACCCGGATGGAAGTCCTAGATATGTAGAACAAAGTGATATAGGAAGTGCAAAATGTGTTATACGTCATCGCGGAAAAGAGATTGTTTTAAACGCGAAACAGGCCGCTGGAGTTGAGTTTCACGGGTTGCGTCCTTGGAGAAAGGATCATCAATATTTGGATCCTTACCAAAACAAATATTAAAATTTTTTAATTAATTTCTATGTTAGAATCTGTAAGAATCATCACTTGAAAAAGTGTATTCTGACTTTCTATATCAAGCTCATGTTATATAGTTCATTTTTTTTGAAACAATATTAACGTGTGTTTGATGTAAGAAATTCACTTTATGAAGATCAATATTTATACAAAAACGAAATGTAAGAACTCTTATAAATCTGAATTTTGCAGATCTATTTCTAAAATTGTAGAAATTCCACCTAGCTTTTTTACGGAAATTGTCCAAGTTATATAAATTAATTGGAAGCCAACAGTTCTAGGTTTGATTCGAAACGGGCTCTTTCTCCCGGCAAATCGGATTTCCCTGCGAGTTCTATTCCTAAAATGAGATGACCGTTTTCATCCAGGGCCAACCAACGAGTAATACCGTGAACCGTAAACGGAGCCTGCATTTTAAAAAAGATGTCGAATACAAAATCATTTTGTTTAGGTAACGTTTCGATTAGATGCGGATTTTCGATCTTAATCCTAACTCCTCCTTTAGAAATTTCAAGAATTGAAAAATGTTCCGAAGTTTTGATCGTGTTCGATTCTTTGATTCTTTCTATCATGTCCTTTGCTAAAATTTGGAATTCCTGTACGTCCTTTTCCGTAAAAGATTGTTCCTTACTCTGTATAGAAAAATAACCGATCGGAATTTGTTCTTCCGAGTGATTTATATAAATGATCGGAACGATTAACTCGGAAATAATTTGTTGATCTTTGTATTCTTGAATACAAGAAACCAGATCGTCGTCTATTTCCTTTTCGTAGTGGATTCTTCCTGGAGAATTATTTTTATAAGAGTTCGGATCTTGAGTGTTTTCCAAAAGAAGATATTTAAGTGTTCTTTTAACGATTTCGAATTTATGATTCAAACCGGGACCGAACGTATCTATGTTTACGGTATCGTTTGTTTGTTGTTTGAGCCGGTTTTTAAAGTCTTCGAAGTTTACTTTGACCAAGGTAGGAATATTGAACATATTCGCCTCGATTACTGTTTTAGAAGAGATTACGTTAGTCACATACATTTCGTTCGATTCAACTTGAAATCTTTGAGTTTCTCTGTTTTTTCTCGCGATGGCTAGACTCTCTACTTTGATTATAAAAAGTGAATTTTCTAATTTTTGAAGAAAGATACATTCTAATTGGATGTATTTAGCAAGAATCGTATAAAGAATAAAAGGTTTTTCTTTCGGTAAGTCTTCTTCGTTTAGGACCTGTATGATTATTTTTTCACCTTCTTCTAAAACTTTTTTAATTACTGCCTTTTTATCAAATGGATCTATTTTGAAAACAAGCTCCTTTTCTAAAAGATACTTTGTGATTACGTGATCCTTTTGTTCAACGGAAGTGATCGTATCCGTTTCTCTTTCTGTTTTTTCTATATATTCCATTAGTAATGTATCTTTAAGGAGAATCGTTTGGATGATTATCCTCTTTGGAAAGAATTCAGTAAACGAAAATTATAAATTCGAATTATAAAAAGATAAAGTTTATTATAATGTTAAAAAATGCTTGAAAATAACTATAAAATAATTTATTGAATGTAATGAGAATTCTGGCTCTAAAGTCTTGGCAATTGAAAATGGAGCAAAGATGGAATTTTATATATTTTGACGTGATTTCATAAAATGGAAGATTTACGAAGTCTTAGTTTGTGCCTACTTTACTAATTGAGTATAGGAAATTTTCGCTATAAATAGCTATTTGAGTGCAAAATATTGGTACTCTATTATATAGTTCTGAGTAATAGAATCTTATTCAATAACGAACTTAAATTTCTTTCTACGTTTTCATGAGAAATAAGACGAATTTTTAATGAGAAATCAATTACATTTAAAAGAAATGTTATTTTGAGGTTCAAAGAACGTAACGTTCCTAGAAAACTTCAAAGTATTTTATTTGAAAAGTATATGAAACTTTTAAGTTACTTGAATAATCTGGATTGCTTCCGATTTCGTTTTTCAAAATAGGGAAGTTTTCTTTTTTTAACGTGAATGAACGCGAAAGGGATCGATGCGAGGTAAATAAATTGAAACTTAAGTCGAAATATCGTATTACGTTTCTTTTATGCAATTTATTTACCAGAGCTGAGAGCCCGATCCGGCTGCCTATGGCAAGCCGGATTCGCCCCGGTTTTTTTACGTTGAACTCGCGTGTTTTGATAGATCGTTTTTTAAGTTTTGGAATTTTTTATAGATTTTTTTCTGTTTTAGGAATGATCCTGATTTGTTATTCTGCGATTATATACTCTCAACTTTACAATCCAAATTCTTTTCTCGTCACAAACCAATCTTCTGAAACCGAAAAAGAAAAAACGATAGAATTTAAATCGGAAGATTTTGTATCTCAAAAAGAGCAGTTTACGATCGGTTATGATTTGGAAATTGCAAACTACTTGGATTTAGTCGAGTTAATTCTTGTTCAATATGTTTCGAAAATAGAAAACCCACCTCCGGAAATGTTCCGCTTTTCGATTTAACGTTTTCGAAATTTTTGGCTTTAAAGCCGAAGGAGCATATTATGAACATATTATATTCTTTTCCTCGTGTTTCTTGGAGCAATTTAAGACACGATTTTTCTGCCGGTTTAGTGGTCTTTTTAATTTCTCTCCCTCTTTGTATAGGAATTGGGTTCGCTTCGGGAGCGCCCATAGTTTCCGGTTTAATTAGCGGTATAGTTGGCGGAATTGTAATTTCTCTGATTAGTAAATCTCCCTTATCAGTAAGCGGACCGGCGGCTGGTTTGACCGTGATCGTTTTTGATTCTATTAAAACATTAGGAAATTTTAATGATTTTCTTTTGGCTCTTTGTTTGGCCGGAATTTTTCAAATTATATTAGGTTTTTTGAAAGCTGGAATCTTGAGTAATTTTTTTCCTTCTGCAGTGGTCAAGGGAATGTTAGCCGCGATCGGAGTTGTTTTAATTTTGAAACAGATTCCTCACGCGGTAGGTTACGATATTGATTATGAAGGAGATATGGAATTTTTTCAGAAAGATCGGGAAAATACTTTTTCGGAAATTTTAACCGCTTTCTACCGTTTTACACCAGGCGCGATCATTTTGTTTACGGTTGCCTTGGTTTTGATTTTTATCTGGGAAAAGTTCAAACTACATAAGAAATTTATAATTCACGGATCTTTGGTTGCGATTGTGACAGGTGTTTTGTTAAACGAAATGTTTCGGGTTTTTGAATTAGGTATCGTAGTGAGCGGGGAACATTTGATTCAACCGATTCAGTTGAACGGGGCTCTGGATCTGTTCCTGGATGATTATTCTCCGAATTTTTCCCAATGGAAGAACCAGACGATCTATTTTATTGCAATCAAGTTATGCCTTGTGATGAGTCTGGAGACCTTGTTGAATTTAGACGCGATTGAAAAGATAGATCCGCAAAGAAGAATTGTATCTAAAAATAGGGAGTTGATCGCTCAAGGAACCGGAAATTTGTGTTCGGCGATTTTAGGTGGATTACCGATTACTTCCGTAATCATTCGTAGTTCCGCGAATTTACACGCAGGAGCAAGGACCCGGTTTTCTTCTTTCTTACACGGTTTATTGATTTTGGTTTCCGTGATTTTGATCCCTGTTTGGATCGCAAAAATTCCTTTGGCTTCTTTGGCTGCGGTACTTTTAGTCGTAGGTTACAAACTTACGGATTATAAAATTTTACAGACACAATATAAAAAAGGAATGGATCAGTTTCTTCCTTTTATATCTACGTTAGTCGGAATCGTTTTTACGGATATTTTGGTGGGAATTGGTATTGGTTGTTTATTTTCCGTTTTTTTTATTATGAGAAGAAACATTCTCAATCCTTATCAATTTAACAAAAAAGAAATGGCTTACGGAGTAGAAGTAAAGATTGATCTTTCCGAAGATGTTTCTTTTTTGAATAAGTCTAGTATGTTATATAAACTAGATAAGGTTCCGGATAACGCACATTTAATTATAGACGGTTCTAGATCTAAATACATTGATCCAGACGTTTTGGAAATTATAGAAGACTTTAAAATCGTAGCCAGATCGCGTAATATCAAATTGGAAATTATAGACGTTACTTCCAGTTACGAGAAGATTCAGAACAGTCCTTTGGACTTGGTACTTCAACAAGATTATCAAAAACTTTTTGAAAACAATCGGATTTGGGTGGAGGAAAAACTTTCCAAAGATCCGGATTATTTTAAAAATCTTGCATTAGGCCAAACTCCTCAGTATCTTTTGATCTCTTGTTCCGATAGTAGACTTTCGGTCAATGAAATGACAGGAACGAGCGCTGGAGAACTTTTTGTTCATAGAAATATCGCAAATCTAGTGATCGATACGGATATGAATCTAATGTCGGTTCTTCAATATTCCGTTGAGGTTTTGAAAGTTAGACACATTGTTGTTTGTGGTCACTACGGTTGTGGTGGAGTAAAAACTGCGATAGACGGGAAATATCACGGTTTGATCGACGCTTGGTTACGTCATATCAAACAAGTATATCGTATGAATCGAAAGGAACTTTCTTGTATCTTAGATGAAAATGAAAAACACGAAAGGCTTGTAGAATTAAACGTTAGAGAACAGGTTTATAATCTTTGTATGACCACTATCGTTCAAAACGCTTGGAGTAGAGGTAACGATCTTCAACTTCACGGTTGGGTATACGATTTAAAACAAGGTAAAATTTTAGATCTGAACATAGACATTGATAAAGATTTTAAGGATTATGATATTTTCCGTTATCAGTTTGAAACTCATTGAGTTTTTATTCTAAAATAACCTGAGTTCGATATAACGAATGCGAAACGGATCGATGAATGAACTAAAGCACAACGCTTTCCTCAAACTCAATGCATCGCTCCCTGAATGCCGATCCTTAGAGAGGCATTCGCTGAGTTTTCTGGGTCGCTCTGGAAACTCAGTGTCTCACTCCCCATGGGTCGTTCGACAGGTCGCGTTAAAGAACTCAACACAACGCTTTCCTATGGGTCGCGTTGTGGGGTGGGACTCAGTTTTACAGAGAATTTGTCGCAACTCCCACAGATTTAATATTGAGATCCAAATACTTGTGGGATTGGTTATAGTCCTAGCAAATCCGTATATATGAATTCTAGTTGAACTTGTGATTCTACCATAGATTTCAGGTATCACTTATAAGTATGTTCAATTCCGGATAACGTTGTCTAAACGAAATAAAAGGATTTGTATCTGGAGCTGTATCGAAAAAATAACCTCCACTCTGAAGAGGTCCTTGAGAATGATATTCTTGTAGTTCAGCTAACATCTGAAAACTATGAAGAAAACAAGTACTAGATATGTGTAGTGATAGTATTCACCTGACAGTTGGGTAAAAATCAGTGGTCCCGAATTCTTCTGAAAGTAAAAGGATAAAAAAGTATACCCGTAAAACACGCTATGACGAAGACTTTCAGAAGAGCACGATCAAATTCGTGATAAGTCGAGGAAATCAATGACCCAGCTATCAAAAAATTTGGGGCCTCTTTGAAATCGTTCTTTAAAACTTTGAAAATAGAGAAGGCACTTTGTATTAGCCCTGTCGAGTTCAGAGAAAAAAAATTTTGTATAACAATGTCTGTTTTTCCGGACGAACTTCACTTTATGTTTTTTTCAAGAAGTCCTGATACTTATTTGATGTGTTTTGCGCAGTAGGCGCCCTTATTTTACGTTGACAAGTTCAGATGAACATTATGTTGATAAGATATGGGTCAAGTTATATTCAAAATATGGATCGGATGTACATTGTTAGCCGTTCTTATTTTGACTTTAGATTGTGGGCCCATCTGCGGATTCGATTCTAAAATAAAAAAAACGATAGAAACTCTTCAGTCTTCTTGCCATCAAGAATCGAATTCGGATGAATCTCCAGGTTGCGATTGGGATTTTGGCTCGATTACTTTTTCGGAAATCGGCACAAGTTTTTTTAAACTATTAAAATTTTTTATACCAGCTCAAATTCATTCTTCAAACGTATACTTTTCATTTTTTACTTTCAATTTTGAAACCCGATTCATTTCTGTTTTTCTCAAAACCGGCTCAAACGAAATTCAAACGTTAGACTCAGTTCGTCTTTTGATTTAATTTTATAGTCTCCACTATTTTTGATCCTTTCTGTTTTGAAATCGATGATACTTTCTTTTGATCTCAAAATTTGAAAGAGTTTTGTTCTGATACAGAATTTTTCGATTTAAATGTTGAGGCGGACTATGCGGAACCATACTTCTGAAATTTACAAAAGTATATTCTATTTTTTGAAACTGTTTTTGATTTTAATGAAAAACATTGTAAATAACTTTTTAAACTTACCTATTTTGTTCAATTCGATAATTTTTTTAGTAGTTTTGGCTTCTCCCGTTCGATCTGAAAATTCTTCTCTATTGGACATTCGAACCATTCTTGACAGGGCCGAGAAAAATTCTTCTTTGTTACTTTCCTTAAATGCGGATTTGGAATCCCTTTTTTATCAACGCAAACAGCAGGGAAAAACACAGAATCCTTCTTTGACTTTGGACTACGGTCGTAGAAGCGCTGCAAACGAGAGTGGTTCCGAATACGCCATTCAGTTTGAACAACCCGTGTATTTTCCTGGTAGAAAAGAACTACATCAACTTTTGGTGGATAACAATTCCAAAATCAAAGAGATCCAGCTTCAAGAAGCGAATAACTCGATTCGGTTTAACGCGCTTAAGTTTGCTTATCGTTATCTAGTTTCTGCCGGAAAAAAAAATCACGTTAAAGAACGTCTCAAAAGATTATCCATATTAGAAAGTTACATCCGTGCGAGACCGTTTATCACTCCTCAGTCAAAGACCGATTTGTTTATCATTCAAAGAAAAATTTTGGCTCTTAGAAAACATTTCAACGATCTAGAATTGGACGCGAATAAACAATACGAAGCGATGAATTTGTATCTTATGTTTGAAACCGTTCCTTCGTTTCGAATTCCATTTTTTACGGAAGGAGTGAAGTTCGATTTCAACGAACTACAAAATAAGGCGATTTCTCAAAACCTGACTCTGATGGCCGCTAAAGGTGAAATTGAAAAGGCGAAAACAGAATTGAATCTTGCCAGTTTGGAAAAATATCCGGATTATTCTATCATCAGTCAAGTGGGTGAAGACAGATCAGGAGTAGCCAACCGATTTTATGATTTCGGTTTTAAGTTTAGAATTCCAGTATGGGATCGGTTTCAAAATAAGATTTCCGCTGCGGAGGTCAATGTGAAGTCCAAACAGGAAATTTTTCATCATCAAGAAAATCTTGTGAAAACCGCATTCAAACAAGCTTTTTTAGATTACGAACAATCCAAAATCAATCTTAAACTTTTTAATCTTTCTAAGTTAGACGAAATTGAAAAAGATCTAATTTATGCAGACGTGGAATTCAAAAAAGGAAGAATATTGATGATCAGTTATCTGGAGTTGGAAAACCAACTTCATGAAACACATCATGCGATCTTGGACGCTCAGATTGCGCATTTGGAAGCTCTGCTCAATTTGTTGTATATCACAAACGAAAAAGAAATTATAGGAACTTTGCAACATGCTGTCCAGACTTTTGAATATCAGCTTAAGTAATCCGATTCTATCGGCGGGAATCGTATTTTTTTTATTCATCTATTCTTTTTTCACTTTGAAAGACGTGTCGATCGACGCTGTTCCCGACATTACGAATACTCAGGTGATCGTGATCGCTAAAACCGGATCTTTAGATCCCGAGCAGGTGGAAAAGGTAGTTACGTTTCCGTTGGAAACGGAGCTGATGGGAATGCCCAATCTAATAGACGTTCGTTCCGTATCTAAATTCGGACTTTCTAATATATCTTTGATCTTCAAAGAAGGAACGGACATATACCAAGCCCGAAGTATGGTTCTGGAAAGAATTTCAAGCGCAAAGGAAAAACTTCCGAAAGGAATCTCGCCTACGATCGTTCCGAATACCACTGGGCTTGGAGAAATTTTCTTTTATACCGTAGAAGCAAAACAAGGAAGTAGACTCGCTTCTCTTCCTGAAAAGGAACGTTTACTCTATTTGAGAACTGTTCAAGATTATACGGTTCGTCCTCAGATCAAAGCGCTCGTGCCCGGAATTGTAGAGGTGGATTCTAACGGAGGATATGAAAAAGAAATCCATATCGATTTAAATCCTAACAAAATGAAATTTTGGGGAATAACTATCGATCAATTAATCGGAGAATTGTCCACGATCGGAGAAAGTTTTGGAGGTGGTTTTATAGAAAACGACGGAAAACTCGCCATCGTTCGAGCTTATGGAATCAAAAAAAGTTTAAACTCCTTATCGGAAGTTACGGTTCGCCGTACTCTTACAGGCTCTCCTATCCGGGTTTCCGATATTGCAGAAGTAAAGGAACACGGTAAACAACGATTAGGTGGGGCGAGTTCTGAAGGTAAGGAAATAGTTTTGGGAACCGCGATGATGTTACGGGGAGAGAACAGTTATCAAGTGAACTCGGATCTAAATCGCGCCGTGTCGCTTTTAAAACTTCCGGAAGACGTAGAGGTTCGGATACTACTTGAAAGATCTTTTTTGATTCATTCTACAATTTTAACCGTGACCAAAAATCTTTCCGAAGGTGCAGTTTTAGTTGTTCTGACCTTGTTTTTTATCCTTTATAACATAAAAGCTTCGATCATAGTCGCGGCGATCATTCCGGGTTCCATGCTTTTGACCGCGATCCTTATGAAGGTTTTCGGGATTTCCGCCAATTTAATGAGTTTGGGAGCAATCGATTTCGGACTTCTTGTAGATGCTTCTATTGTAATCACGGAGAACGTGTTAACTCGATTTGAAAGAGATCCTATTTTCAATCGGGAAGAAAAAATCCGTACGATTTTGAACGCTTCGTTAGAAGTCTTAAAACCGGTGTCTTTTGGAATTGTAGTCATCATGCTCGTATATGTTCCGATTTTTACGTTAGACGGAATACCTGGTAAGATGTTTCGTCCTATGGCTCAGACAGTTCTTTTTGCATTGGGATTTAGTTTAATTTTAGCCGTTTTTTTTCTTCCTCCTTTGTTGTTCTTTTTTATCACTCCACCTAAGCACTTCGTAAATCAGGATGTTAAAAAAAGTAGAATTGTAAAGTTGTATGAAACGTATCTTCCCATTCTTTTAAATAAACCTAAATCGATTATAATCGGTTCCATTTTATTTTTCCTGTTTACTTTGTTTGTCTATTCCAGAATGGGAACGGTTTTTCTTCCCAAGTTAATGGAAGGGGACTTGATGTTGGTGATCGTAAGGGAAGGAGATATTAGTATAGAAGAAAGTTTGAAAGAACAAAAAGAAGTGGAAAAACTTTTGATGCAAATGCCGGAAATTCAGAGTGTGTTTTCCAGAATCGGAACCAGTTCCGTAGCAAACGATCCGATGGGAACTTTTAATGCGGATACTTTTATCATTCTTAAAAAGGAATCTTTAAACGATCTGTTAAAGGAAAAAAATTGGGAGAATTTTTTAAACCGAATTCATAAAAAAGTACAGGAAAGTTTTCCAAAATCCGAATTAACTCTCAGCCAACCTTTAGAGGCTAGGTTTAACGAACTTTTAGAAGGGAGTAGGGCCGATATTAGCGTAAGAATACTGGGAAAAGATTTAAATACTCTTTTGGATCTGCAAAATTCCTTAAAGGAAAACTTGCATAATATTCCTGGAGCTGCAGAGGTGGAATTGGATCCGATTATGGCGCTTAGAAAATCTTCTGTGGTCGATATAATTCCAGATCCATTTAAATTAAAATATTATAATATATCTCTTCCTTTGTTTAACAGCGTTGTCGAAGCTTCCATGAGTGGATTTGAATTGGGGGGATATTACGAGGAAGAAGTTCGATTTCCGATTAAAATTTGGCTCTCAGAAGAATTTAGAAACCGTGAATCTGAAATATCGAATATAGGAGTTGGGACGGAAGACGGTGGTATGATTCCGATCAAACTTCTTGCTTCTATAGAAAAAAAAGATAAGATCATGACAATATCTAGGAATAAGTCTAGAAGATTTGTGGCCGTTTCTGTAAATCTTCGGGGAAGAGATCTGGAAGGATTTTATTCCGAAGCAAAAGATAAGATTTCTAGTATGAACATTCCTCGCGGATATTCCGTGTTTTGGGGTGGGCAAATCGAAAATCTTTCCAAAGCGAAGGAGAAATTATCCGTGATTCTTCCTTCCACATTTTTGATGATTTTCGTGGTTTTATATCTGGGGTTGAGGTCGGTTCGTAGGGCTCTACTTGTATTTTTTTGTGTTCCGTTTGCGTTGACCGGAGGAATTTGGTTTCTTTTTTTGAGAGGAATGGATTTGAGCGTTTCCGCATTTGTGGGATGTATTGCGTTATCCGGAATATCTGTGTTAAACGGACTCGTTAAGTTAGATACGATTCACAGAATACGAGAGAACGAAAAAATGTCCTTAAGGGATGCGGTTTTAAAAGGAGCTACGAGCCGGATTCGTCCTGTAATTATGACCGCACTTGTCGCTTCTTTTGGATTTATACCGATGGCGTTCGGATCCGGTCTCGGATCGGAGGTGCAGAAACCGTTGGCGACCGTAGTGATCGGAGGAATTGTGTCGTCTACGATTCTTACTTTGGTAATACTTCCAGTTTTTTATTTTTGGTTGGAGGATGATTCTAAAAATTAGTAAATTTTAATATTATTAAATTTTTATGAGTGGATTTTTAAAATTATTGATGAAGGTTTTGCTGCTTGGGCTTTATTCGAAGAATTTTGAGTTTTTTTGTAGTATTTGGGTTGTGAGAGTTCCCACAGATTACGCCTCTCTTATCGAACACTTGTTTTACGTAGAAAAACTTCGTTGTTTTTGGACTTTAATATAAATTTCCCATCTTAATTTTTCCACAAAAATGTGGGAACTCTCACGGATCAGGGTTTTACGGTTTTATTTTAGAAAATGTGAGAACGAACATGTTAGTAATAGTTCAGTTTTATCGGGGCGAAAGGGATTGATGCGAGAGGAACTAAAGCAGAACGCTTTCCTCAAACTCAATGCATCTCTCCCTGAACTCAGCAAAACGCTTTCCTAAGGGTCGCGTTTTAGGTCGCGTTCTAAATTGAAATTAAAGACGATAGTTATATCATGCTTCCTGTATGCAATTCATTGACCAGAAGAGCTGAGCGCTCGTCGGCTGTCTGTGGCAAGTCGGATTCACTTAATCTTTCTTACATAGAATTTACTTTAACTAGGAATCTCTAATGCAGGCAAAAGTCGTAGAAATCACTGAAAATTACGTTAATCTTCTTAGACTCTTTCTAATTTGATGGGAACTCCTATTTTTAATTATAAAAGCTTCGATTTTTATTCGAATCCGGATTCAAATTGGTTCACGAGGATTGTATTAAAGGGAAATCTACAATCTGAAGATTTGTTTTTAGAAATCAAAGATCTAAGAGTTAAGGGATTTGATCCATATATACTGGATTTCTTGAATACGAGAGTTCATGAAATCTCGATTTATGAACTCGGGTATAATTCCTGCGAAGAACAGATTGGAATGTTTTTGAAAGGAGATATGATTTTACTCAACAAAAAATCAAATATAGATTTGAATATTCAAAAAATTGAATCTAAGAAGGATCTAAAAGTTTGGCTAAAGATTTTAAACGATTCTTTTGAATCTGACGATCGACTGAGTTTATATTCCAAGTTGTTAAATCTAGATTCTTTTCGTTTGTATGGAGGTTTTGTAAACGGACGAATGACTACAACTGGAATGACCTTTTACGATGGTGAGTCCTTCGGTTTATATTCTATTACAACCGATCGCAATTATAGGGGTTTGGGTTATGCTTCCAATATTGTTGAGCATATATTAAGTGAAATACGAGAGATTTTTTCCGGTTTTATTATTTTACATGCGACACAGGCAGGGAAAATAATTTACGAAAAGTTTGGTTTTGAAAATTCTATTTTGCTTCGTCATTGGGGTAAATTGTAATACGATTTGGAGGACATCCCACATATAGTGTATTTTTTCAAAATGATCTTCTTTAAAATACTTAATAGTTTTCTAATGCATAGACCATTTTCCGGTTTCTAATGCTTCAAAATAGGATTTAGGTTTATATTGTAATTTGCGAATTACTCGATTGTCTGTCAAGTTCAGGTGGAGTATATAACTGTAAGAGCGATGGAAGATGGGAACCCCAGCGTTAACCGTATTCACGATCGAATTTCCAACACCCAAAGAATCCAACCAAAGGAGATAATTAAAAAGATAACAACGAGATACACCATGAGCTTGTGCAAGAGCACCGAATAGAGTCCAACTTGCGGTATTGACTCGAACGTTAACACGTTTCATTTTATGTTTTCCTGGACTGGGCTGATATAAGGTTCTTCCAGCGTTTTTACCAAGTCGTTTCGTAGTAGAAAGATATTTTCCGTAGATTTTCAGAAGTTCAGGAATTTTTTTGGAAAGAAGTTTTCGATCCTTTTCAGAGAAATGAATCCAGGTCTTTTCTGGAATCAACAAAGTAACGGTTTCAGAGCGGTTTTTACCAAGAGAAGAATTGATTTCAAAATTGGAGTTTAATAATAAAGTTCCCATACCGATAACAGTTCCAGGTGAGGATCGAATGGAGTGAATTTTCGAATAAAAAAAGTTGAAAATTGATTTATTTTTAAATCTACATTTCTTATTTCAAGGAACCATTATAGAATCAATTTTTAATCTAGTGTCTTCGCCAAATTACGATTTCATGTAGAAATTCGATTACTGATCCACACAATAAAACACTATAAATTTTGAAATACTTTCTTATTTAACGTGAGTTCAGTGTAAGAAGATTGGGCGAATCCGGCTGCTGTGGCAGCCGGACCGGGCTCTCAGCTCTGGTTAATAAATTGTATATAGGAAACATAATACAACAATCATCTTTAGTTGCAATTTATTAACCTCGCATCGATCCCTTTTGCGTTATACCGAATTCACCTTACTTAGGGCAGGTGGATATTTTATTGTTATATTTTACAGTAGTAGTTCCCACAACCCTAATTGTTTAGAGACAAATTTTAATGGATAAACGACTATTTGTTGTTAATTGAGGATTCATAAATCTTTTTCATTAACTTTGAATCGAATTAAAAAATCTACCTGAGTATTTGAAAATTTTACTGTAAAATTGTGATTTGTGGGAACTCTCACGGAACTTAAAAATCCTCTGTAAATGTGGGAACTACTGCACAACATCTTACAGAAAAATTCTTGTCAGACATTCAATAAGAAAGTTGAGAGAGCGAATCGTTGACTCGCCGAATCCTAAGAGAATTTTATGAAGGCGTTATTTGATTGAGTAACGGATATTTTTTAAGAAGAAAAGGCTTTTTGAGCTTCCTCAATTGAATGATAGATTTGAACTTTTTTTGGAAGTTCCATTAAACGAATTACATTTTCTAAAAAATGATTGAGACCTCCAATAACAATCTTACCGGAATGTTGATCAACTGTTTTGATTAAGGTAAGAATTGTAGCGACTCCTACACTGTTGATATATTCCAAATTGGAAAGATCTAAAATGATATTATAAATTTCCTCTTCAAAGATAAAATGAATTTTCCGAGAAATTTCAAAAGAATTGGAATTAGTCACTTTCCCGTTGAAGACAACGAGTTGAACTTCCTTATCGGGAAGACTTGTTCTTGAAGTCTCGATGTATAATGAATCAAATTCTACTCTCGCCATGAAAATTCCTTAACTATGTTTATAAGAACATTTTTTTTTAAATTCTATTACTGACACTTCGAAGAATCTTTCAAATTCACGTTCGAGGGGGAGGTTTTCAGAGTTTATCCTCTAATCGAATTGCAACCGAAGTATGTCGGATTAGAGACAAACCGTCTATGATCTTCAATGAATTTTTAATATTTTCTTCCGTTGCTGGATGTGTAATTACTACAACTTCAACCGGCTCTTTTTCTGTCTCATTTTGCCTTACCGAAGAGATTGAAATTCCGTGGTCCCCTAGTACTTTAGATATTTCAGAAAGAACTCCAGGTAAATCCACGGTAGTAAATCTGAGATAATAGCGTACTAAAGAAATATTAGCTTCCGAAATCATAGCTTGCGGAAAAATATTTTTTTCCTGAGAAATACCCTTGTTTCTTCTCGCTCCATAATAAAGAATATCGGAGACAACCGAAGATGCCGTTGGTAAAGACCCGGCTCCCTTGCCTACAAGCATACCTGCTCCCGCATAAACGGTTTGATAATAGACTGCATTCATCTCGTTCATAATATTTGCGAACGGATGTTTAATGGGAATCATCACGGGTTGAACTCGGGCCTCGATTTTATGAGATAACTTCCGTACTAACCCAAGAAGTTTAATTCTATAACCAAGTTCGCTCGCAAATCGAATATCCAATCCGCTAATCTTTGTTATACCTTCGATTTGTACGCTCTGTAAAGGAATTTTTTCGGAGAAAGCTAAACTTCCTAATATGCTGATTTTGTGAGCCGTATCAATACCTTCCACATCGAAGGTAGGATCTTTTTCCGCAAAACCCAAATCTTGAGCAATACGAAGCGCCTCCGAATAATCCAAATTTTCCAATTCCATTTTGGAAAGAATAAAATTTGTCGTTCCGTTGAGAATACCGTATAAAGAAAGAAATGAATCGGAACCCAGACCGGACTGAATGGAACGAATTACTGGAATGGCACCTGCAACTGAAGCTTCCATTCCGATTTCCAAACCCTTTTCTTGAGCAAAAGAAAACAACTCATCTCCTTTTTGTGAAAGTAAGGCTTTGTTTGCAGTAATTACAGTTTTACCGTACTTTAACGCATCTTTTACGATTGAATAAGCTATGTCTGTTCCACCCACGAGTTCTAAGATCATGTCAATTTCAGGATCTGTGACAAGCTTTTGATAATCGGATTCTAATTTGCAGTTAGGAAAACTTTGAAGTTCTTTTCTAATTTTTTCGGGAGTTCGAGTACAAACGGAGGAAAGAATCAACTCTATTCCGAATTTTTCAAGATACTTGCTACTTTCTTTTTTTAAAATTTCGATGACCCCTGACCCGACGGTTCCGGCGCCGATCAATCCAATACGAAGGCGTTCCATGGTTTACCATTTTCATAACTTGCGAGTAAGATTCAAATGCAAAAGTGATGTTCTTCGAAGGATTGAAATTTTAATTTACAACGATTCATTTTTCTGGTACCAATCAAGTAAAAGTTCTTAAATTTAAAGACACAGGTCCAAATGGCAAATAAAAGAAGGCCTCCTAGAAAGAAACATCATTCCAATCACAAAGGTTCGGGAGGAAATCGAGAAAATGCGGATTCCAACCGAAGTGGAAATGAACAGAGAGTAAGATCTCATCAACAACGTCAGCAACAACAAGGGAAAAATTTTCAAAGAAATCAAGAGTTTCCGCGTAAAAGTAAAGAACTCGCTTTGGAGAAAAATTCTTCTCCTAAAGTAAGAACGTCTCAAGAAAGCGGGAAACTTATAGCGAGAGCGATCCTTATCTTTAGCACTCTACTTTTAGGAATTTTTAGTTATTTCATTTGCGAAAACTATCATACAAAAACTCCCGTTTATGGTAAACGTGGTTGGGATGATACCTTTCATAGATCTGCAACTTGGGCACAGTCAAAGGAGATCTGCGAAGAAAAATCCAAACGTTTACCTGGAAAGGATCAACTTAAAACTTTCAGTAAAAGAGCGGATCAGAAATTACGGAATGCGGGAATCTTTTGGTCTTCCAGTCAAGACGGAGAAACGGGTTATTACTTTTCAGTGAATTTCAAGGATGGTTCTGAAACGAGTAGTCCCGGAACAATGAAATATAACGTGATCTGCGTTAAGTGAATTACGTTTTATAAATGTTTTTCAATTGAGCGAATGAGTTGGCGAAATGGATTTTTTATAAAATAAGTTTTTAATTTGATAACGTCCACCAAACGACGATTTTATGAAAAAGAAACTTAGATAAAATAAATTTCTAATTTGGTAAAGATATTTAAGATGATTATTAGAGTTGTTAAAAAATTAATTCTTGATCTGTTTGCGTTGTATTGAAATGGACAATTAAAGCAATTTTGTTAACTCCCGTTATGGAATTTTTCAACAACTCTATTAGAATTATTGAAAATTTCATATCTAATATTAGTAAAACGGCATTATCTCTTCACTTTAACGAGAAAGAAGCAAAAGAAATTTATTTTTCAATAACTTTATTCTTTAACGAAGATTAGATTGTTGCTTTTAATTTTATAGAGGTTCTTAATAAGACACTGATTTTTCAGCGGTTTCATAGAAAGTTTTTCTTTAACGAGTTAGACTCTTTGATGAATTTATTCGTAAAAATATTTACAGCGTGTCCAAAACACAATTCTACTTTATTAAAAAAGATTAAGATAACGTGAAAGGGAGCGATGCGAGGAAAACTCAGCAAAACGCTTTCCTGAACTCAGCGTCTCGCTTCTACGGTCACTCGAAGTAACTCAGTGTCTCACTTTCATGGGGCGTTCGACGAGTCGCGTTTGAAACTCAGCAAAACGCTTTCCCACGGGTCGCGTTTGAAACTCAGTAAAACGCTTTTTACGAAAGCGTTTTAGGTTGTTCAACGGGTTTTGTTGTGATTGTGATTCTCGTAGAAGGTGAGTTTTGGGGATAAATCTTATTATTCGAGGATAGTGCTATGTCAGTCTATTTACTGCTCGGACGTAAAGGCAGTACCAAAAATTAGCAATCGATTTTACTAAAAATGCGGAAGCCATTCAAAAAAATGGCGTTTAATCCAGATTTGTTGACTCTTTGAAGGAGATCCTACATCAGCATAAGTATCATTTTTATTCGTCCGAATAGCAAAGGAGTAATTACGTAAAAGTCTTTAATCCTTTGGTCTGTGGTCAATTTTTCCGTCAAAAAGCCGGGTGTGGGAACTCATACAAATTGTAATTTTATGGATAAACCCCGAAAATGTAATAGTTCCCACAGAAACTGTCACTTTAGAAAAGTTGATATACTCGTTGTTGGTATGGATTACTTTGCTCCATAGATAATGTGAGTTCAGTGTGAAGAATCCATGATTCATTTTTCTGAAAAAAATTAGGATCTGAACTTTATAGATTAATTCCTAAAATGTGGGAACTACTGCAAATCACGATTGTACGAATAAATTCTAAAAATGTAGGAACTCTTACTTTTCAGAAGAATTTTCCCAATTTTTTACGCCGAATTCACGTTCAATGAAGATTTAATAAAAAGAACTTATTGATAAAAGAGATAAAACTAAAAACTCTGAGTTGTTACGATCTTTCAAGTTTATTCAAAAAGGATTTTAGATGATTAAAAAAATATCCGGTAGGATCGTTACTCATGAGAAAGATTTTTTAGGAACTGTGGAATGGGATTCTAAAACAGGATTAATTTCAACCGTTTTAGAACAAAAAGAATCTATTCCTATTTTGAATTCACAACGCCAGGAAAATGAAATTCAATTCGATTCTTTAGAGACTGTGATTTTTCCGGGATTCGGAGACATTCATATTCACGCGAGAGAAGACGAAAGTGGTAAACACACTTACAAAGAGGATTTTGTTTCTGCAAGTGCCGCCGCCGTGAACGGTGGAGTGATTCACGTGGCAGACATGCCGAATAATCCGATTCCCCCAATCGATGAAAATTCATATTCAAAAAAACGCAAGTTAGCTGATATTTCAAATATACACATAACGTTATATGCGGGAATCGGGCCGGATACGAAACCGCTGAAAAAATCAGTGCCTTATAAGGTTTTTATGGGACCGAGTATTGGAGAACTTTTTTTTCATAACAATCAAACCTTGGAAGATACAATTTCCAGTTATGTGGGTGAAAATGTAAGTTTTCACTGCGAAGATCCGGAAATTTTAGAAAAACATCAGAACGAAACGTTTCATGAAGACAGAAGACCGGCTGAAGCGGAAACGACGGCGACTGACTTTGCATTGTATCTAATTGAAAAATACAATCTCAGAGGTAAACTTTGTCATTATTCTACCGGAGAAGGTCTGAACAAGATCAAATTTGCAAAACAAAAAGGAATAAAGGTCACGTGTGAGGTTACTCCTACTCATTTGTTTTTTGATAGGTCTATGTTGACTCCGGAAAATCGTCATTGGTTCCAGATGAATCCTCCTCTAAGAAATAAGGAAGATAGAGAAAGAATGTTGGAAGGAGTCAAACAAGGTTGGATCGATTATCTTGCTACGGATCATGCTCCTCATAGTATCGAAGAAAAACGTAAAGGTACGAGTGGTATTTCTCAATTGGATACATATTCACTTTTTGTAACATGGTTGATTTTGAAAGGAGGGGTGGAATTAAAAACGGTCGCAAGAATCTGCGCAAAAAATCCAGGCGATTTTGTGAACGAATATCTTCCTGAGAAATTTGGAAAGGGTTTTGGAAGAATCGAACCAGGTTATTCTGCCAATTTCACGGTCTTAAATTTAAAAAAGCCAAAGAAGTTTTTAAAGGAAGAAATTAAAAGTAAATCTGGTTGGTCTCCTTTTGAAAATTTCGAATTTCCAGGTTCGATCGAAGCTGTGTTTTTTCTTGGAAAACAGATGAAGTGAATCGATGTTGTCTGTGGGAACTCCCCTGTGTGAGTTTAACAACAAAATATCAGTTTAGAAATTTGTAAATCACCTGTAAGAGACTTAATCTGTGGGAACTACTGCGCTTTATCAAAAAATTTTCTTGTAAAATCGAGATTTGTGGGAACTACTGCGAATCACAATTTTAAGAACAAATTCTAAAATTGTAGGAACTCATACTTTAAAAAAATTTTCATACCGAATTTACGTTAAAAAGTGTCTGGTATTTGGCATTGAAATAGGATTTTACAATCAAAATTTATGACAATCGAGATCAGTAAACCGAATTGGTGTTGGAATAATTAGAACGAGACAAACTGTAGATTCTATCTTCTAAAAGATCCAGAAAAGTTTTTAAACCCCAACCTTGAAACGCGGAAACTAAAACCGAATCGGAAAAAGAATCTATTCCTAAATCCTCTTTTAAATCGGCAATCGCTTCCAATCCCGGACCGTGATCTACCGAAGATTTTTTATAACCGTTCGAATCGTTTTCAATCGCCCAGATACTAAATTTTTCAAGACGATCAATTTTATTAAAGACTTGGATCATAGGTATATGAGAAAGTTCTAATTCTTCTAAAATCTTTTCAACCGCTTCCATCTGGAGTTTGTAATCCGGATTGGAAACGTCTACAACATGAACTAAAAGATCCGAATCACCTAATTCCTCCAAAGTTGCCTTAAATGCGTTGGAAAGTTCGGGAGGAAGATCGTGTATAAAACCTACCGTATCTGAAATTATAATTTCTCTTTCCTCTGGAAAACGGATTCTTCTTGTAGTAGGATCCAGAGTTGCGAATAACTTATTTTCCGAAAGAACTTCGCTGTTTGTCAGAGCATTTAAGAAAGTGGATTTTCCTGCGTTTGTATAACCAACGATTCCGACGGCAGGTAATTCGTTTTTCTTTCTCTGTCTACGATTGATTTCTCTTCGTTTTTTCAAAGACTTAAGTTCCACTTCGAGTCTAGTGATTCTTTCTTCGACTCTACGTTTGCCGATTTCGAGTTTTGTTTCTCCGGGACCTCTTCCTCCGATTCCACCAGTCAACCTGGACATGTTATCGTCTAACTCCGTTAGGCGCCCTTTGAGATATTTTAATTGTGCTAATTCAACCTGAAGTTTACCGTCTCTACTTTTTGCATTTCTCGCAAAAATATCTAAGATAAGTTGTGTCCTATCAATTACCTTGATGTCTGCAATGTCCGAAATCTTTTTTGCTTGAGAAGGAGTCAGTTCAAGATCGAATACTAAAAGTTCTACGTGTTTTTGAATCGCCTTCAAGATGATTTCTTCTAGTTTTCCTTTTCCTAAAACCGTAGAAGGATCGAGACGATTTTTCCTTTGTATAAACGTATCTACAACGTGAACCTCCGCGGTTTTACAGAGTTCTTTTAATTCGTCCATAGATAAAGAAGGATGTCTACCCGCGTTTTTTTCCGGATAAACACCGACTAAAAAAGCACGGTTTTCTTTTTGAGCGTCCTTGAGATTTTTTTTGGAACGAGAAAGTCTGGATTCTATCTCTAAGATTTCTTCTAGAATTCCTTCCCTAAGTTGTCCGGGATATTGTTTAGGAAGAACGGTCCAAAGCTCGTCTTCCGATTCCGGATTGAGATGAGCGGAATAATATCCGTTTGGATTTCCCGAATGATCCATAATGATAGCGGTAAAATAATCTAAACGCAACAAAGCTAAGTCGGTTAAATCCTCTTGATTCAAGGATTCTCCCTTTAAATGAGTATGAACTAATCTGAGGCCTCTTAATCTTGCCTCGGAAGTACGGAGTCTATCTAAAAATGGAATTTCGATCGAATTATCAGAACCCACCAATACATGGGTGACGTAACCAGACCGATCGATTAAAACTCCGATTTGTTTGCCAATTTCTAAGGATAATTCGCAGATATTGCGCGCCAGTTCTTGATTGATGATTACGTCTTCCCGAATTCTTTTTTCGGAAATTTTTTTCAGTCTTTGGATTTGATTGGATTTGAGGCCGTTAAGATTGCCGCTGAGCTTACTAATAAAATATTCTCCCTTTTACTAAAACTTAACAGCTTTCAACATATACGTCAAGCATTCCGATTTTTGGAAATCATGCTTGTCACGGAAAAAAATAGGAAAAATCTGAAAAATCAGTCGAATTTATGAATAGAATTCCTGCGAAAAAATTTTAATTGTCAAAGGCACACCATGTTATCATTTTCCAAATTACAAAAATTATCTCTTTATGTTATTCTTATTTCTCTCTTAAATGTTTTCTCAAGTTTAGAGGCGGAATCGTTCAGTAAACCTTTTCCAAAACAAAACTCTTTTCAAAAAACGGATGCTACGGAAGAAGACACCGAAAATCCAGATCCGGAAGAAACTCCACCAAAAGAAAAAGAAACCGATTCAACAGAAAGTTTGAATATAGACGATCCAAGAACTTTAACGGAAGAATGGGACGGAGTTTCTTCTTATGAAAGAAGGAAAAGAAAGGACCTCACTCTCAAAGAAAGACAAGAAATTGACTACGACCTTTCAGTTAAAAAAGGAATTCTAACGGTTTTTAGGGCAGAAACTGAAAAACGTTATAAGACTCTGGATCGGATCGCTCTTACTCATCCGATCCCAAGAGTCAGAGCTGCTGCCGTTTTAGCAATTGGTAGAATAGGAAAAGGTGGGATCAAAACCCTTCATCAGGTGATTGAAAAAGATGGAGAGGCTGTTAGGCAGGCCGCCTACAGAGCGTTAGCTGATATAGGTTCTCCTTCTTCTTTGAATTATTTTTTTAGTGGAATTAAATCCAGTGATCCGGATATTCAATTTTCCTCATGGAGGGGAATGGGTAAAACTCAAGATCCTTCTGCGAGAGACGCTTTACTTCGTCAGGGAATCCGTTCTTCCAGGAAAGAAATCGTAAAAGCTTCCATCTTAGGGCTTGCGGCGTTTCAGGTAAACGAGGATCTCAAACTTTTCAAAACGTATTTGAATTCTGACGATCTCGAACTTCAAAAAACCGCGATCGAAGCTCTGGGAATCCATAAAACACGTGCTTCCTTAAGAATTCTAGAACAAACTTTAGAAATAAAACCCCAATACGTTAAAATTATCATAGAAGCTATAGGTCAAAATACCAGTCTCTACGGAACGTATTCTTTTATTAGAATATTAGAAAATTCTACTTCCGAAGACCTTACACAAAGGGTTATGCAACAATTATATCTTAGAAAGGCTTTTTATCAGTTCGGAACCGTAAATGTAGAAGGAGCGTATTCTCAGGAAAGTCCTTATCCGGCATCTCGTAAATTACATCCGCTTTCTCCGGGTGAGGTGGGAAAAATTCTTAAAAAAAGCGATCGTAGATTTATTCAAAAAGTGGGAAATAAATTTGCGGAAGATCATTATTATCTTCTTTTATTGGAATCTAAAAATCCGGAAAGTTATTACGAAACGATTCAGTCTTGGGTTTTTGGACCGTATCTGAAAATTAGAACAATCACTGCTCCGCCTACAATGCCAAAAGAAAAAAAGGTAAAGAAATTTTTGAAAAAAAGACCGCCTAACTATAAATTTACTCCCGCTTCTGAAATGGAAGAAACCGATCCGGCTCCTCCTTCCAATCAAAACGAAGAAGAAGGTCCTCCTTTAGAGAATTGATTCGAAAGTTATTTTTGATTTTAGAGAGGTGGAAAGAAATACCACCTTTCCTTCCTTTAACGGAACTTTGGGAACCATCCAACCGATTCCTGCAAACCAAGGTAGTATAGAAGCAGAAAAAAACATCACCCCTGGAAAATCAAAACCGGTGGTTGCAATGATTTTATTTCCAGCGTAGCCGTCCTTATGAATTTTTCGAATCATCCAAAGTCCCGAAGTTTGGGTCTCCATAGTGATGTCGGTTACGATCGTATGAAAACGATTTTTATCCTTGGAATAAATTTCCCAGCCTTGGGCTGCGTTTACGGCTCTTACGGTTTCAAAACCTTTTTGTTCAAACCAGACCTTTAAGTTATTTGCATAACGGTCGTTGTCGTCCACGATTAAAACGTTCTTCTTCATGGTAATACTCCGTTGTTGATGGCAAATTGATTGTCTGATAATTTTCTATATATTCCGTTTTTCTCATATAGGGAATTATGATCCCCTTCTTCCACGATCTTTCCGTTATCCATCACTATAATTCTAGGAATATCCTTGATCGTGGAAAGTCTATGAGCAATTACGAATGTAGTTCTATTTGTATATAATCTGCGGAGTGCGTCGCTGACTAATCTTTCCGATTCTACGTCAAGGGCGGAAGTTGCCTCGTCCAAAATCATAATTTCTGGGTCTCTCAAAAGGGCTCTTGCGATTACAAGTCTTTGCCTTTGCCCGCCTGAAAGATTTAAACCTCTAACTCCTAAGATACTGTCGTATCCGTTGTCCATCTTTTTGATAAAGTCGTGTGCGTGTGCAAGTCTTGCGGCTCGAATCACGTCTTTGCGAGTCGCTCCCGGTTTTCCATAGGCGATGTTATCCGCAACGGAACCATGAAATAAAAATATGTCCTGGGTTACGATACCTATCTTTTTACGAAGATCTCCTAGACTTAAATCCCGAATGTCGACTCCGTCAAACTCTATCGATCCGGAAGTAGGATCAAAAAATCTAGGGATCAAGTCCATCAAAGTGGATTTTCCGCAACCACTTGCGCCTATAAGTGCGATCGTTTCTCCCTTTTTGACTTTGAGATTAATATCTTTTAAAATGGCGGAACCGGTTCCTGGATAAGAGAAGAATAAATTTTTAAATTCTATATTTTGCGATAGTGGAAAAGCGGTTATCTTACTTTCTTCGCTATGATCTTCCGTTTCTAAATCGATGATCTCAAAAATTCTTTTTCCGGAAGCGATGGACTGAGTCACCTTTCCTACCATTTGAGACAATTGAGTTAAGGGTCTGAGTAGAAATAAAAGAGTCAAAAGGAAAGCCATAAACTCTCCTTGTGTGAATCTTCCGTTGTAAATTAGACTTGCACCCGCGGCAAAAAAACCAAGTACCACGACTGAAGAAGTCAATTCTACAAGAGAAGGTGCGATCTGGAGATAAAACTGACCTTTAAAATTTCTACGATAAACGTTTTGATTGATCTTGCCGAATTTTTCCTGTTCGTATCTTTCGGAGTTAAAAACTCGGATCACCTTTATTCCGGAAATCATTTCCTGAATGTTCGCGTTTAGATCTGCCATTTTCTCTTGAGATTTTGCGGTAGATTTGGTGATTTTTCTAGTAAACAAAGTGACCGGAAGGATGATGACCGGAACCGTAAGACACGCGACTAGCAATAATTCAGTATTCAAATATAATAATACCATTAAGTGTGTGATCACGTAAAAGAAATTGATCGTAGCGTCTCTGAAATTACTGGAGATCACAGCTGCGATTACTTCCACGTCGTTGATGATCCTACTCATCATCAAACCGGTTTTTTCCTTAAAAAAGTAAGTTAAAGGGAGAAGTTGGTTTTTTTCGAAAAGTTCCTGTCGAATGTCCCGCACAGCCTTGTAACCCGCGGTGGCGATACAAAACACGGACAATAGATACGTAATTAACTTCAAAAGATATAGTGGCATTACAATGATACAGATGGACCAAACTACTTCTTTAGGTTCGAGTCCTTTTGTTCTTCCATTGATCCATTCTTTAACTTCGATTAACAGAAGTTTGGTTCTTTCTAATCCATCCAAAGAATCTTTCCCGAACACTTTTTGTTTGAGAAGAATCCTCTGTTCTGGCAGTGTCATTTGTAGTTGAAATCGAGTTTGTTTGTCATTTCCCAGAGAATCGAATAACGGAATGAGCGCCGTAAGTGAAACCGCGTTTAAAATTGCGGTTAACAGCGCAAATACGATTCCTAACGTAAAACGATATTTATAATGTACAGAGTATGATAAGAGCCTGAAAAAAAACTTCATAACTCCTGAACAATGGATGAAAAGTTTCTAATTAAATCCAAACCGGCACCGGTCATGATGGACTCTGGATGAAATTGAACTCCATAAAGATGTTTTTTAGTTTTATGACGAACTCCCATAATGACTCCATCGGGAGTTTTAGAAGCAATTTCGAGTTCCTTAGGTAGACTCTCCGGTTGGATTACGAGAGAATGGTAACGAGTCGCCACAAAAGGAGAGGAGATTCCTTTATAAATGTCTTTTCCGTCATGTTCTACAAGAGAAATTTTCCCGTGCATGATGGAAGGAGCCGATACGATTTTACCCCCGTGAACAAGACCGATCGCCTGATGTCCGAGGCAAACTCCTAAGATAGGAAGTTTGCCTCCTAATTCACGGATTACATCCAAACAAACCTTAGAATCTTCCGGGCGGCCAGGACCGGGGGATAAAATGATGGCTTTTGGCGAGAGATGATTGATTTCGCCTAACGTAATTTTATCGTTACGATAAACTTCGATTTCGTTTCCTATCTGAGAAAAATATTGATAAAGGTTGTATGTAAAAGAATCGTAATTATCAATCAGGAGAAACATTATTTCCATTCTCCTCTAAGTCCGTTTCTCGCAAATTCGACTGCCTTTAACAGTGCTGCCATTTTATTTTTTGTTTCTTCTAATTCTGACTCTGGAATCGAGTCGTATACAACTCCGCCACCCGCCTGTAAAAATGCTGTATCTCCGTAGAACACGATTGTACGAATGATGATTGCAAGGTCACTTTCACCTGAAAAAGATATATAACCTAAAGCTCCGGAGTAGATCGCTCTTTGAGTCGTTTCTAGTTCGTCTATAATCTCCATCGCACGGATCTTAGGTGCTCCGGAAACGGTTCCTGCAGGAAGTGTGGCACGAATCAAATCATATATGGTTTTTTCTTCGTCCAATTCGCCGGAACACTGACTTACAATGTGCATAACGTGAGAATATTTTTCAATTACTTTGAAATCGTTTACGTGAACACTTCCAGGTTTACAAACCCTTCCTAAATCGTTACGCCCTAAATCGACTAACATGATATGTTCTGAAATTTCTTTGGGATCGGAAAGAAGGTTCTCTTCTAAGAACTTATCTTCATTTGGATTTTTGCCTCGTGGACGGGTTCCCGCGATCGGACGGAGATAAGTCTGATTTCCCGCGTATTTTACCATAATTTCGGGAGAACTTCCGACGACGGTAATTTCGCCTAACTTAAGATAATACATGTAAGGACTTGGATTTACGGTTCTTAAACCTCGGTAGACTTGAAACGGAGGAACATCCGGTTTGAATTTCAATTTGCGAGAAGGAACTACCTGAAAAATATCTCCTGCGTGGATATATTCTTTGGCCTTTTCTACGTTTTTCTTATATTCTTCATCTGGAATATTCGGGTTTAGTTCTAAACTTCCAGTTGCTACTTTCGGATTTTTAATTTCTTCCGGAATAATTCCATTTCGAATCTCGTTTTCTATGGAATCGATTTTGTTGATTACAAAATCATAACATTCTTTTAAAGAAGAATGTTCTCCTACTCTTGCGTTGACAACAATTCTTAACACGTGATCAATATGATCGACTATTAGAAGTTCATCATAAATTCCAAAATAACAATCGGGGGCGTTTTCATCTTCTGGTTTTGTATTCGGAATGTTTTCGTAATAACGAACCGCTGCAAAGGATAAAAAACCTACTGCCCCACCCGCAAAAGGAGGAAGACGATAATCTTGAACGTATACGTCATTTCCCAAAAGATTTTCCAAAAGAACTAAAGGATCATAGGTGATTACTTCTGTAGGAGGTTCGTTTCCTACGGTGATATAAAAAAGACCGTCCTTACCTTGAAGAAGACGAGAAGGGGTTTTGCCTAAAAAAGAATTTCTTCCCAGTTTTTCTCCACCTTCTACAGATTCGAGTAGGAAAGAATTTTGAGAAGATTCACATCCCCATTTTGCAAACAGGGAAACCGGAGTTTCCATATCTAAAAAAATCTGTTTGAAGATAGGAATCAAATTTCCGCGTTCTGCTTGAACGGAAAATTCTTCGAATGTGAGTGAAAATTCTTTCAGAAGTTCGGTCCCTCGATTCCCTTTCCATCTGCGAGGAAACGGGAAACGATCATTCTTTGTATTTGAGAAGTGCCTTCGTAAATTTGGAAAATTTTCGCGTCTCTCATTAATTTTTCAACCGGATATTCGGTGTTAAATCCATATCCTCCTAAAACTTGAACCGCATCTGTACAAATTCTCATACACATATCCGCACAAAACATTTTGGCGATCGAGGCTTGGTATGTATTTCTAAATCCATTATCAATCATCCAAGCGGCTTGATAACAAAGAAGTCTTCCTGCTTCTATATCTCTGGCCATTTCAGCGATCATAAAAGAGATTCCCTGATTTTCCATAATCGGGCGACCGAAAGTATTACGCGTATTTGCATATTGAATGGAATGTTCCATCGCGGCACGTGCAACTCCTACGGCTCCGATTGCAACTCCTGGACGGGTATGATCGAAGGCGCCCATGGCGATTTTAAAACCTTCTCCTTCTCGTCCAATCATCTGCCAAGCAGGAACTTTCACGTCTTCGAATGTGATTCCGCGCGTGTCGGAACATTTCTGTCCCATATTGATTTCTTTTTTTCCCATGATAATTCCGGGAGTTTTTGAATCTACGATAAATCCGGTGATTCCTTTATGGCCTGCTGATGGATCTGTTTTAGTAAGTACGAAAAACCAATCCGCATAACCGGCGTTAGTGATCCACATTTTAGATCCGTTGATGATATATTCGTCCCCGACTTTTTTTGCGGAAGTACGAATGGCGGCTACGTCTGATCCTGCGCCTGGTTCGGTCACTGCATACGCCGCGAGTTTAAATTCTTCGGTCATCGGTTGAACGAATTCTTTTTTGATTCGATCGTTTGCTCCTAAAAGAACGGGTGCTAGTGCTAGATTATTGGCAAGAATAGCGGTTGCCATAGCGGAACATCCCCAGAAGAGTTCTTCTCCTATGATTACGTCGTCTAGTTCCTGCATTCCTGCGCCGTTAAATCTGGGTTCGATATGAATATTCATCAGCCCGATTTCCCAAGCTTTTTTTAAGACTGCGAGCGGGTATTCTCCCGTGTGATCGTGATGTTCCGCTTTTGGGCGAATTTCCTCTTTGGCAAATTTTCTGGCGAGATCACGTAATTCTTTCTGTTCACTGGAAAGAGCGAATTCCATTTTTATAGTACACCTTGGTCGAAATTGAACGGTCCCAGATAATCCCGCCTGGATCGCCGATGACTGGATTTGGTTTTCCGGTTCGGCCTCGAAATCGGTTTTGGGACAAAGCTCTGTATGCAGGATTCGAATAGAATCTTCTACCGTCAAGAAGGTACGAATGTGAAATGTTGTGCTCTGTAAAGTAGTACTTCTTTCCGTTTTGTTGCCGAATGGATCCGATTCAAACTGGAACTCTTTTCCTTTTTCAATCCAACTTTGAAAGTTATCTCGTTTTTTTTAAAAATCCAATCGTTTTCATTCAAAAGAGATTTTGATTCTTTTTTTCGTGGGAACTACCACTTTGTATTTTTCGTGATCTTTCTGGAAAAATGTGGGAACTACTGCGGTTTTACTTTTTGGGTGAATTCATAATTCTCTTTTAAAAATCTGTGGGAACTACCATTCTATCTATTTTTCGTAAGATTTCCGTTTCGAGTTTGTTATTCGGACGTCTATGAAAATGTGGACGGTTTTGTTTTAACCTAAAGAATTTAGGATTTGTCTGAAACCTGAATAAAAATCGTTTTTAATCTCTTTGTAAGATGTGGTAGTTCCCACAAAAACCGTCTTTTTTGATTGGCAGTTGATATCGACTTTTTTGCAATTTAGTTTTCTCGTATGAGTTCCCACATCTTAAAATTTTCACACTTGTTAACGGTTCTAAAATCGGGGCACGTCAGTATAAGTTTTCGATCGTTTTTTTATAATTTATAAAATAAACGTTCTTATTCTATCGTAAATTCGGTATAAGAAAATGGGAAAGAATTTTCTAAAAGTATGAGTTCCTACAATTTAAGAATTTATTTGTAAAATTGTGATTTATGAGAGTTCCCGCAGATTAAGTCGCATTACAGTTTTTTAAACATTCATTTTTTGTGACTCGAGTCGGGTAGTTCCTCATTTTATTTTTTATGGAAGGATCAGGTTTTTATAAAATGAATCTTACGCCGAACTCACGTTATTTTAACGCGAAAGGGATCGATGAATGAACTAAAGCACAACGCTCTCTATGAATCGCGTTGGAAACTCAGCACAACGCTCTCTATGAATCGCGTTGTGGGGTCAAGTTATGGAAATTAAAGAAATTGAATGTATAACCATAACACACAATAATTTGACCAGAACTAAAGAGCCTGGTCCGGCTTGCCGCCGGATTCGCCCCGGTTTTTTTACATCGAATTTAAGTTAATTAAAAATGTGGGAACTACCACTTAGTGAGCTTCGTCCCAATTGACTCCGAACTTTCCTTCTACAACGATTGGAAGATCCAAGGACATAGCAGTTTCCATATGTTTTTTCATGGAGGCTTTGAAATCATCTTTTTCCTTTTTGTGAACTTCAAAGACCAACTCGTCGTGAACTTGTAAAAGCATTCTGGATTTATAATGTTTTTTTTCTATATCTTCGTGAATCTTAATCATTGCGATTTTGATCATGTCCGCGCTGGTTCCTTGGATCGGACTGTTGATCGCGATTCTTTTTGCGGCCTCTTTTGCCGACTTATGAGTACTGTTGATATCCGTCACGGGGCGGCGACGACCCGTCAAAGTCTGAACGTAACCGTTCTTTTCTGCAAATTCCACCATCGAATCCATATAACTTTTTACACCCGGATACTGTGTCATATAACGTTCTATGAACGACTTTGCTTCGTCTCTTGGAATTCTAAGATTACGACTAAGTCCGTAAGGAGTTACACCGTAGATTACTGAAAAGTTGACTACCTTGGCCTTGTCTCTCATCTCGTGAGTAACGTCTATTTCAGGAACTCCGTACAAAGCAGCAGCAGTTCTTTTATGAATATCCAAACCGTGATTGTATGCTTCTAACATAGCAGGGTCCTTGGAGATATGAGCCATGATTCTAAGTTCGATTTGAGAATAATCCAGACTTAAGATTTCGTAGTCGTTTGAGTCTACGGTAAAACCTTTTCTAAGAAGCCTACCTTCCCGATCTCGAATCGGAATGTTTTGTAAGTTCGGATCTGTAGAAGACAATCTACCGGTTGCCGCGATCGTTTGATTATAACTCGTATGAATTCTCCCGGTTTTAGGATTTACCATTTTTGGAAGAGCATCCACGTAAGTAGATTTGAGTTTAGTATATTTTCTATAATCCAGAAGTTTTTCAATGATAGGATGTTCTCCTGCTAATTCCTCTAAGACTTCGTGATCGGTGGAAAAGCCGGTTTGGGTTTTTTTAACGATTCGTAATTTAAGATTATCGAATAGGATTTTTTGAAGTTCTTTCGTAGAAGCGATGTTAAACGGTCCACCGGCTTGTTTGTGGATTTCTGATTCCAGATGACGGATTTCACGATCGAAGTCCCGAGCCAATTCTTCAAAATAAGGCACATCGAGTGCGATTCCAGTTTTTTCCATTTTTGCGAGAACGGAAATCAAAGGCATTTCCATTTCGCGTAGAATTGGTTCTACACCGGAATCTTTAATAGACTTTCTAAAAATTTGATAAAGCCTGAAAGTGACGTCCGCATCTTCGGCCGCGTATTCTGCTACCTGTTCCGGATCTATGTCGGTCAGTTCTTTCTTTTTCTTTCCGGTGCCCACAAGATCGTCGTAAGTGATCGTATTATAGTTCAAAAATTCCTTGGCAAGATCGTCCATATTATGACGTCTTCCTTCCGGTCTAAGTACGTAAGAAGCGAGCATCGTGTCGAATTGAATATTATTTAACAGAAAACCATGATTTTCTAATACAATTAGATCATACTTTATGTTTTGTCCTACTTTGGGAACTTGACTAGATAACACCGGTCCCAGATGTTCCCGAACCTCGTCTAAATTTAAAGATTTGTCCTGAAATAGAGAAGCGTTGTTTTTTACAGAAACATAAAAGCCTGTTTTTTCCTGATTAGAAAACGAAATTCCCACAAGTTCCGCCATAGCGGGATTAGGCGAAGTGGTTTCCGTATCTACAGAAAGTACCCTGGATTTTAAAAGACCTCTGCAAATTTTAGAAAGTTCATCCGCGGAAGTGATCAACTTGTAAGAACCTTTTTCTGCGGTAGGAATTGTTACGTTTTCAGAAGAATCTGCGGCTGGTTCCGGATCTTTAGGAACTTCTTTTCCGGCTGATTTTGCAAGGTCTTTGGAAAGAGCGTTATAACCTTGGGATTTAAAATAAAGAATTGCTTGGTCCGATTTGTAATCCGGAATTTCTATGTCTTTTTCGGTGATTCCTAATTGAAGATCTCTTCGAATGGTAGCGAGTTGTTTAGAAAGATATGCGTTTTCTTTTTGTTCGGAAAGTTTGGTTTTTAATCCGGGGTTTTTAATCTTATCCAGATTTTTATAAACCCCGTCTAAGGATTTATATTCTTGAAGAAGTTTAGAAGCTCCTTTATCACCGATTCCTTTTACACCTGGAATGTTATCGGAAGTATCACCTACAATCCCCATGTAGTCCGGAATTTGTTTAACGTCTACGCCTAACTCTTCTTTGACCCAAGCGGAATCGATTTCTACAAACTCAGTAACACCTTTTTTACCACGGAGCATTTTTATATTCTTTTTTTCTAATAGTTGATATAGATCCTTGTCTCCCGAAAAAATAAGAATCTCTTTTGCGGTAGATCGATACGTTTCGCAGAGGGTTCCGATTACGTCATCCGCTTCTTGACCTTCTACTTTTAATATTTTGAAGCCGATTTTATCCAGCGTATCCATCACTTCTTGAATCTGAGGACGAAGGTCTTCCGGCATCGGTTTTCGATTGGCTTTGTAATCTTGAAATATTTTTCCTCTTTCCAGAGGACCACCCGGATCGAAAGTCATTGCAATGTGAGAAGGAGTATAATCCTGGATCAGTTTAAAAAGCATTTTAAAAAAACCGAATGTAGCTCCGCTCGGTTTTCCGGTTTTGGAATTGGTTAGATTAGAAGCGCCAAATGCGTAGTAGGCGCGGAATACAAATGCGTGTCCGTCTATAATAAGGAGGCGTTTCATATTTTTTCTCCAAAAAGATCTTCTCCTAAAAAGGAGTAATAGGCAAGTTCTGTTTTACGGATTGTGTTTTTTATGGAGAATCTTTTTACGGATTCTTTGTTAAAATTTCCAAACGTTTTGCGGAGTTTTAAATCGTCCATAAGAATTTCATAATATTTTGCTAGAGATTCTGAATCTCCTACTTCCGCAAGAAACGCTCCTTTTTCGTGGGTGAGCATTTCTCCGATTCCACCGCCTTTGGTTGCTACGATTGGGAGTCCCGCTGCCATCGCATCCAAAATGGAAGTTCCAAGCCCTTCTTCCTTGGAAGTCAGAGTAAAAATGTCAAATAAAGAAAAAATATCTGGAACGTCAGTTCTATAGCCGGTAAAAATTAATTTATCAGAAATTTCTAATGTATTTGCAAGGTCTTCCAATTCTTTTCTGAGTTCTCCTTCGCCTACAATAAACACTTTAAAGTTTTTAGACGGATCAATTTTAGAAACCGCTTTTAAAAGAGTTTTCTGATCTTTGTGGTCTACAAGGGCCGCGACGTTTCCGATTACGATCGTATCTTTTTTTAGGGAAAACTCTTTTTTATAGAGTGTAGGATTCGGAAGTTTTTTGACGAAGGCAAAATCGATTCCACTATGAACGGTTACGGTTTTTGCAGGATCAACTCCGTCTCTGAGTAGAATTTCTCGGATCTTATCGGATACGGTCAAAAAAAGATCGTTCCGTTTAGATTTATATTTCCAAATCGAAAATAAGTTTTTTCTAATGCTGAAATCCACTCGTCGAGAGACTATTAGTTTTGTATTTGGAAGTTTTGATTTTGCGAACAAGGCGAGTGTATGTGCCTTTGCAGTATGAGTATGTATGAGTTTGATTTTTTTTTCCAGAACGACGGCACGGATTGTTTGGATGGATGTAATATCCCATTCTCCTTTCATGTCCACGGCTTGAAAGGGAAGTCCTTGGTCGGAACATCTACTTTCCAGAGCGGAGCCGGGTCGGCCTAAAATGAGTTGTGGAATTTTTCTTTTTTTGAGCCCTTCTGCTAAGAGTAAGAGCTGTCTTTCTCCGCCTCTCCAGCCAATTTCCGTATCTATATGTAAAATCACCGGCTCAGTTTCCAGTTGGCTGTCATTTCTGCAAGGAATCCTTGAAAAATCACTGGACAGAATCTTCTGTTTTTGTGAATATTATTCTAATATATTGGATGGTAATTTGAGTTTGTAGAACCTTTTAGTAAAATCTTAGTGTGTGGGAACTCATACGAATTGTGTGATAGAAAGAAAAAGTTCGTAAAAGACGATAAGTCACAGAATGAGACAAAATCTGTGGGAACTACTGCAGGACCGAGATTTTACGATAAAAATTCTGAACCCGTGGGAACTCTCACAAAGTTTAAGTTTATCAAAAAATGTGGGAACCACCACGTTTTATTAACATAGAACAACCAATGCAAAAGCGGTTCTTATGCTAAAGTTACTCGAACGATCTGAAGCGTGATCTATAAAAAGTTTTGCTGAGTGAGAAATCATATCGGAGAGATGTGCTAAATTTAGAAAAAGAAATACTCGAGTTAAATTTCGAAGGAATTGATGCACTACTTAAACGCGAAAGGGATCGATGCGGGGTTAATAAATTGGGACTAAAGACGATATATTACATTATGTTTCTTGCATGCAATTTATTGACCAGAGCAAAGAGCCCGGTCCGGCTTGCCATAGGCAAGTCGGATTCGCCCCGGTTTTCTTACGCCAAACTCATGTTATGTGAATGTTGCGATTTATCCAAAGCAACGCATTGAGTTTGATGCGGTTTATGAGTCATTGAACCGTGAAATTTGCGAATGATTTTCTCAAATTTTTTTATACTGAACTCAGGTTGTATTAAGAATTTAAAAGGAATGGATTAAAATTTGGAACAAACTCTTATGGAAAAACAAAATGTGTGAACTTCTGGGAATGAGTGCAAATGTTCCGACAGATATTTGTTTTAGTCTGACCGGACTTGTACAAAGAGGTGGAAAAACAGGACCTCATAGAGATGGTTGGGGAATCGCATTTTATGAAGGGAAAGGTCTGAGAGTATTTCACGATCCTGAACCGGGGGTAGAATCTAAAATTGCAGCCTTTGTTCAAAAACTTCCTATTAAAAGTGAAACGGTGATCAGTCATATTCGTAAAGCAAATCATGGAAAAGTGGAATTAAAAAACACCCATCCTTTTATTCGAGAATTTTGGGGTTCTTATTGGACCTTTGCTCATAACGGGCAATTTAAAAAAATTAAACAAGAACCTTTAGGTGATTTTTATCCGGTCGGAAGTACAGATTCGGAACATGCCTTTTGTTGGCTGTTGGGAAAGTTAAAACGAAAGTTCAAAACTTATCCTAAAAAGGAAACAGAACTATTCAAAATCATTGAATCTTTATTGTGGGAACTCCATCAAAAAGGAGTTTCTAATATTCTATTAAGCGATTCTAAAAATTTATACGCGTTTTGTTCCACAAAACTTTCTTGGATCACAAGAAAATCCCCATTTGGAAAAGCCAGGCTTGTAGACGCAGATTTAAGCGTGGATTTTCGAAAAGTAACTACACCAGGAGATCAGGTCACGGTAATCGCAACATGCCCACTTACATCCAATGAAGAATGGACTATTTGCAAACCGGGTGATTTTTTCGTTTGGAGAAAAGGTAAAATCGTATTTTCTAATCAATGAAATTAGAATTATGATTTTCTATTTTGATCGCAGATCAAAAAGACAGTTTTGATTTTGTCTAATAGTTTTGAATCATTTACGATTTGTTCAAGAATTTACTGATTAGAGTGTCGTGAATTTTCAAATAAATCTTTATTTTGGGGCAGAATTTTGAACATTCTTATTCTATAACTTTCAGTAAAAGCTAAATTTGTGGGAACTCTCACAAATCGGGATTTTACAGATAAATTCTGAACTACCACGAACTTAATCACGAAAAATGAATGTTTCAAGAAATCGGTAAAGTGACTTAATTTGTGGGAACTCTCACAAATTAATAATAAAAAAATTCTATACAAAGAATAAATCGTTGATTCCAAGAACGATCTGGATTCTCTCCATGGAAAAGGTTTTCGAAAAAATAGAATCTAAATCGTAAAATAGAAATCTTTTACTTTTTCGTAGTTGGAAAGAATTTATTTTGGAATTACCCTACAATCAGGAACTCGAAGAAACGGAATCCTAAGAAGACGTTTTCTATAAAACTTCGAAAGAATGAATCATTTGGAAACATTATGAAAAACCGCATTACAAACAGAATCGTTTTGATACTTTTTTTAGGAATCGATCTTCCGTTATTTTCCGAATCTCCAGCCTTGGAATTATCTAAGACCGTGGATCCGATCTGGCTCATCCTCTGCGCTGCGTTGGTGTTTTTTATGCAGGCCGGATTTTTGATGTTGGAAACCGGACTTTCCAGACTAAAAAACACAATCAACGTGGCCGTAAAAAATCTTATGGATTATATCGTAGGAACGATCGCGTTTTTCTCCGTAGGTTTTGCTTTGATGTTCGGACTTTCTTATGAAGGTTGGATAGGAACCAATCATTTCTTTTTAAACGGTTTAAAAACGGGTAAAGATTTTTCCTTTTTTTTATTTCAAGTCGCGTTTATGGGAACCGCGGCTACGATCGTTTCGGGAGCGGTAGCCGAACGCATTAAATTTTCTGCATATTTAATCGTATCGGTTGTGGTTTCCTTATTTATCTATCCGGTTTTCGGACACTGGACATGGGGAGGAGGGTGGATAGCAAAGATCGGTTTTGTGGATTTTGCTGGTTCTACCGTTGTACATTCATTAGGTGGTTGGATCGCTTTGGCCGGAGTGATCGTATTGGGACCTAGAAAGGACAAGTTTAAGGAAGACGGAACTCCAAGAAAAATTCACGGGCATAATCTAACCTTTTCGGTGTTAGGCGTTTTTATACTTTGGTTTGGTTGGTTCGGGTTTAACGGAGGAAGTGCGCTTTCTTTTACGGACGAAGTCCCTTTGATCATTTTGAATACAAGTCTTGCCGGAAGCGTCGGAGGAATTTTTGCTATTACTTTTTCTTGGATTTTTTATAGAGTAGCATCGGTAGAAGATTGTATGAATGGAGTGTTAGGCGGTTTAGTAGCAATAACCGCCGGTTGTCACGCTTTTCAGCCCTACGCATCTTTGATAGTAGGTGGTGTCGCTGGAATTTCTGTTGTGGTCACTTCTTGGGTATTAGAAAAAATCCTAAAGTTGGACGATGTGGTAGGAGCGTTTCCGGTTCACGGAGTCTGTGGAATTATAGGAACACTTTTATTACCGATTCTATCAGAAAATCAAGATATTCGAATATATCCTCAATTGATTGGGGTTTTAACATGTTCTTTCTGGGCTTTCGGCTTGGGGATGATTCTATTTTTACTATTGAAGATTTCAATTGGAATCAGGGTGAACGAAGAGTTTGAAGAAAAAGGATTGAATGTCACGGAACACGGGGCAGGTTCCAGTTGGATTGATCTTATACATTCTCTTAAGGATCTTGCCAAAGGAGGAGGTGATTTAACGCAAAAGATTCACGTGGATTCGGGAACGGAAGCGGGAGCAATTGCGTTTTTGATGAATCGTTATCTCGCAAATTTAGGACAGATGATTTATACGATTAAAGAAAAGTCTATCGAATTAGAATATTCCTCCTCCGAGATTTCAACTGCTTGGGGAAAAATGAGTCAAGGTATTCAAAAACAAGCCGCAAATTTAGGAGAAGTTACTTCTATATTCGATTCTTTTAGAGAATCTTTTCAAAGAATTTCTTCTTCAGCGGCTCAACAAAAGGAAATGGAGACAAGCGCTAGTAAATTGTTAAACGAACTTGTATTTGGATTTCAAAAGTTCGATTCCGATTTGAAAAATAGTTCCGAAAAATCGGAAGAATCCGTCAAAACGATTGGTCTGAGCAGAAAAGAACTCAATCATTTAGAAACCGATATTAACGATATAGGATCTTCCGCTAAAAAAGTAGAAGGCCTAGTAAAACTATTAGGCGATATATCTGCTAAGTTGGGAATGTTATCTATCAACGCTTCTATCGAAGCTGCGCGTTCCGGAACGGCAGGAAAAGGTTTCGGAGTGGTCGCGGAAGAAATCAGTAAACTTGCTTCGAGCACACAAGAAAGTACAAAAAAGGCTTCGGAAATTTTAGGTGAAATTCAATCCACGGTTTCGCGCGGAAAAAATACGGTTCAAACGTCTGTAGAATTTTTTAAAAATTTAACGGAAGAATTTAGATTTTTGGCGGAAACTTACATAACGATTCGAGAAAGTAGTTCTCATTATTCTAATCTAATTGCAAACTTAAATCGTTTGAATGTTTCTATTACAAATCAGAGCGAAATCATCATGACGGATATCGACAAACGTTTTTCTGAAATTGGTAACCTTTATGAATCAGTGGATCTGATCAATGGTGCCTTTCATGAAATTTCTGCACAATCGGAAGAACTGAACGCAACCGGTGAATTTTTAAAACAACTCGCTGGAATTCTAAATTCACTCGTTCGAAATTTTAGAGTAGAACAAAACTCCTCTCAAGAATTAATTCCTGGATAAAGTGATTTCGAAAAACTTTTTGATTTTAATAATTAGAATTGTTGAAAAATTAATTCTTGATCTGTTTTAGTTGTTTGAAGTGGACAATTGAAGCAATTTTGCGAATCTTTACTATGGATTTTTTTAACAACTCTATTATAAAAAGGTAATAATTGCGGAATTTAAAAAATGTAATTTGTGGTAGTTCCCCGATTGTTTTACAAAAAAACTTTTTGATAAAACGTGTTAGTTCCCACAGAAACAGTCGTTTTGCTATTTTAACGTGAGCAGGAACGTAAGAGATTCGTTTTATAAAAACCTGATTTTTCCATAAATAGATGTTTAAAAATTTGTAATGCGACTTAATCTGTGGGAACTCTCACAAATCGTAGTTTTACCAGTTAAACTTTGAAAATTGTGGGACCTACTATAAAATAGAGTTGTTGAAAAATGAATTCTCCATCTGTTTCTATTTCATGGAAACGAGCAATTGAAATAGTTTTGTTAAACTGAACTATGGAATTTTTCAACAACTCTAATACAAAAAGAATTATCATCCATCCGGTTTTTGCATAAAACCGCTGTTTTGCGACCATCATCAAAATTTAAATTCGTTTTAACTTGAGTTCAGCTGAGAAAGAATTTTCTAAGTATGAGTTCCTACAATTTTAAAATTTGTTCGTAAAATCGTGATTTGCAGTAGTTCCCACATCTAAGGAATTTGATTCAATAACTATATGACAGAATACCCGATATTTTATTAAAGAATAGAGTTTTTGAAGAATGAATTCTCCATTTGTTTTTCGTTGTTTAAAATGAACAATGAGCAGTTTTGTTAAATCTCCATTATGGAATTTTCAACAATTCTAATAAAGTTTTTAACCCGATGTATGAAAATGATATTATGATGAACTTGTTTAAAAAACTTAAAATGTGGGACCTCTTTCAAAAAAGCTAAATTAGACGTAATTTTGAGAAATAGACCATTCATTTTTGAAACTGTTTTCAAGCGTTCAGATAAAGATTTAAGATGCTCAATTTTGTATAGATCAATCAAACATCGGATAAAATTTTTTTCTTCCAGTGATGGGCGCTTTTTCTACCTTCTTCCATTGCCTCTTTACCGTGTCTGAGTTGGTTCGCGTCTATATAAGGAGTCAAAGTTTCCACTCTCAATATTCTCTTTTTGTAATGTTTTGCGAGAAGTTCTTTTAATTCTCTGGTTTCATTTTCTATAATTTGCACCGAAGAATGAAATGCGCGGATCATGGCCTTTTCAGAATGACCTTTTTTAGTGCGAATGCTATGGATCACGATTTTACGAATAGATTTATCTAAAATTAATTCTTTGATCGGTTCTTGATCGGCGACTCCTCCATCGATAAATTCTTCTTCTCCTAACTTTTGAATTTCAAAAAGAAAAGGAAACGTCATAGAAGCTATAATCTGATCAATCAAATCTCCTTTTGTTTTGAGTTCTCGAATTTGTTTTGTGATGTTTGAAACGGAAATTCCCATGGGAATGGAAAGTTCTTCGATCTTCTGATGACCTAAATGAGGTCTGAGTAATTCCTTAACATTTTTACCGGAAAGAATTCCCGAATAATTTTTAAGACCTTTTCGAATCGGTTTTACAAAGTTCGTAACTAGATTTCCTTCCCAAAAATCCTTTTTTTTCAAATTCAGAATTAAATCGATCATGGTATCGATAGGAATCCCCGCGGCAACAAGAGAACCGATCAACGCACCGGAACTACAACCGGTGATCTTAGACGGACGAAAGCCGATCTCGGAAAGTCCTTTGGCAAAACCTGCGTGTGCATAAAAGCCGAAAAAGGCCGAGTTAAATGTAAGAGCCGTAAATTTTTTCTTAACGTGAAATTGCAAAATATAACCTTTTTTGAATGTACTTTAATCCGCGATCACTTCGCTGTAGATCCATGAGAAGTAATCCTTATTCCCTTCCAATAAAGGTAGACTTACTACACAAGGAACGGAGTAACTATGTAAGGATTTGACTCTTAAGATCACTTCCGTCATCAATTCACTTTTCGATTTCAGAATTAAAATAGCTTCGTCTTCTTCTATCAACTCATCGTCCCAATGATAGATCGATTTCATTTTAGGGATAATGTTTGCACAGGCGGCCAGTCTTTCTTCCACGAGAGTTTTGCCGATTTTAAGTGCCTCCTTTTCGTTGTTAGTTGTAACGTAGACAAGTCTCGCTTCCATTGGGATTCTCCTTAACGTAAATAAATCGGAATTTCAGTTTTAAATTTCGTCCTAAATCCGTATTTTTTAGAAAGTTTTTTACACTTTCCTTATGTTTTAAAGGAATATTACGAAACTAAAACTATGGGGAAATTTTCAAATCAACCTTCAAAATCCAAAACCATAAACGAAAGTTTACGGAAAATTGTGTTATACGTTTTTATCATTTCCGCATCGATAAGTTTTACTTCTGTTTTTCCGGAAGAGTCGGACAAGATTCTCTTTCGTTGGAAATTAAAACCGGGAGAGAACGTAGAATTAAATGAATATCATCGAGTACAATTAGTAAGTACGGGAAAGAAAATTAGAAGAGAAGATAAAAATCGAATCCTATTACAAACCCTTTCCTGTGAAAATAAGGAATGTATGTTAGAAGGATTTTTTGATACTTACACTCGTTTTCCCGAGGTTGATCCAGCGTTTCGTAAAGATAAAACGTTTAAGAGCAGATTTCAAATAACAGATTTAGGTCAATATAAAGTGCCGCAGGAATACAGTATGCCTAACCTCAGGTCTCTTCCTAGTTTTTCCGAAAAACCTGTTTCTATCGGAGAAGAATGGACACAACCCGCTACGGAAAGTTTTCAATTTCCAGGTGGAAGAGTTATGATTACGGTTTTTGCGAAATATAAGTATCACGGCGTAGACCAATGGGAATATCAAAAGTTATCCGGTAAAGGGGATCGTATCGAATACAATTATAACTTATATTATGATTCTCAAATGAACCGAACCGGAGTTCCGTTTAAAATCTACGGATTTGCGCGCGGAATGGTATTTTTTGATCGTGAATTGGGAATTCCGCAGTATAAAAGGGTTCAGCTGTCTTATACTTTTGTCTATGAAAACGGAATGGCGCAAGAGATGTCGTTTGACATTCATGGAGTATATAATAAAAATGTAAAGCTTACGGATCAAGACAAGGACAAGTTTGCAGAAGAGATCCGTAAAATTTTAGGAGGAGAACTTCCAACTGGAATTGAACCAGACTCCGATCCAAAAAAGAATTTAAAAAAACCGAAAAGAGAAACCATTTCATGGCCGGAAGAAGAGGATAATCGAACTGAACCAAACGGTTCTCCTCCGGTAGAAATTAGAAGGACGGAAGAAGGAATCGCAATTTCTTTAAATTCAGTGTTGTTTGATCATAACAGCTCAGAACTCAAAGAAGAAGCAAAACTAGAATTAAAAAGAATCGCATCCGTATTAAAAAAATACGGAGATAGGGAAATTAGAATCAGTGGACATACTGACAATTCGGGTGGAGAAGAATACAACCGAAAACTTTCCAGAGAAAGAGCGCTTTCCGTTTTAAAGGAACTCAGAGATGAACAAGGTTTGGAAGAAAAAAGGATGTCTTACGAGGGATATGGGAAGTCGAAACCGATTGCGGATAATTCTACGATTCAAGGTAGGCAAAAAAATCGCAGGGTAGACATTACTATCGTAATGGAATAAGTTAAAAAAATGGAATATTGTTAGAAAAAAGTTGTTTCATCAAATATATTGTCGCATTAAAAAATCGACTAACGTTAAGTAACGCATTTTTATAAAACTGATTTCTAAACTAAAACTGTGGATTTTCATTTTAGTCAGAAGGTAGTTATTAATTCTTGCAAAATCAAAAATTTCTGTTACTTTGTTTAGGGTTTTTTGACGGCCAGAATGATAAATGACGTTATAAAATTCGATCGGAAATTATTTTACAATAAGTTCGTTTGGATTTTTATATTTTTTATATCTACTCCGGTTTTTGCATTTCCAATTGATCTCACAAAAGATTGGAAACTAGTTTCCGGAAAAAATCTAAATGTTTCTATCGAGGACGTTTCCTGGAAAGAAATAAGATCTCTACCGATTCCTGAAGATTCCATCTCTTTTTCTGAAGATATATATACTTTAACATTATTGAAAACTTTTGAAGTGTCTGTAAATGACTTTCAAAAACTCAACTTAGATGGACTTTCAATCCACTTTCCTTTTTTGACGAACGTCTATGAAGTTTATTTCAACGGAGAAAAAATTGGAAGTGGAGGAATTGTTTTAAACGGAAAGATCATAAAAAACGGATTTAAAAGACACGTGATCCTTCCGATTCCGGAGAACAAGGTTCAAATCGGAAAGAATGAAATCAGATTGATTTTATCATCTAACGCCGGGGAAGGATTAAATGTATATGCCAGTTTTGATTCTGCACCTCTCGTAGTAGATCTACAGTCCAGGAACGTTTTGATATTGTCCGAACGTTCCAGATGGATGCTTGCATTCTTATATCTATTTGTCGGATTTTATCACTTCTTATTGTACTTCAAACGTCCTCAAGAAAAATACAATCTGTTCTTTGGACTTTTTTCCACGTTTTTTTCCGTTTATATTTATCTTAGAAGTAACGTAGTCTATGAACTCGATTTAGATCCGCTTCTCCAAATGAAGCTGGAATACATGGTGATCTTTAACATAACCTCGCTTTTTCTTTTATTTTTGGATGCGTTTTTCCGGCGTAAAGTGAGTTTTGTTTCTAAATTATATCAAACTTTTACACTTGCACTTACTTTGTTGATCCCTTTTTCAAACAAATCCGTTTGTCTATTTATATTACAAATCTGGCAGTTTTCTATATTTATATTTATAATATATTCTTTTTTTATAATGTATAAAACTCTGGTTCAGAAAGATCCAGATGCCATACGTATGGTCTTCGGTTTTTTGGTTCTGATGATTTCTGGCGTCGCGGATCTGGTAGGATCCATGGGGTTGATTAATGATTTAGAAAATTATGGAATTCTAAAATATGGTTTTTTTGTGTTTGAAGTCGGAATGGTCTTTATATTGGCAAACCGGTTTTTGAGGGCACACAAAGAGGCGGAAGAATTAAATTTAGACTTGGATCGAAAAGTAAAAGAAAGAACGAGACAATTGGAAAATACGTTAGATCAAGTCCGAGAACTTAAAATTCAACAAGACGGGGATTATTTTTTAACCTCTTTAATTTTGGATCCTTTAAATCGGAATCAGGTAGAAAATGATTTTATAATTATGGAAGGGCTTAGTAGACAGAAAAAAAGATTTCAGTTCAAGCAGTGGAAAAAGGAAATCGGCGGAGACATCATTATCGCAGATGAGATTTGTTTAAAAAATAGGGAATATCTCGTTTTTGTAAACGGGGATGCGATGGGAAAATCCATTCAAGGGGCGAGTGGAGCCTTAGTTTTAGGAGTTGTATTCCGTTCTTTTATAGCTAGGACAAAAACGGTCTCTTCTTATCATTCCAAACCGCCTGAGTTATGGCTCAAAGAATGTTTTTTAGAACTTCAAAATATTTTTGAATCCTTTGACGGTTCTATGTTGGCATCTGTCGTTTTGGGATTGGTGGATTTGGAATCCGGAATTTTGTTCTTTTTGAACGCCGAACACCCTCCTACGGTTCTTTACAGAAATGGCGTTGCAACTTTTATAGAAAGTAAATTAGAACTTCGTAAAATAGGAATTACTGGTTTGGAAAGTAAGATGAAGGTAAAAACTTTTTTGTTAGAAAAAGGAGATACTATCATTGTAGGTTCTGACGGAAGGGACGACATATTCCTAGGAGTGGATCAAGATGGAACACCGCTGATCAACGAAGACGAATGTCAATTTTTAAGAAGAGTGGAGGAGTCGGGAGGGGATCTGGAATTGTTAGTTCAAGGTCTTGAAAGTTACGGTGAATTGACCGACGATCTAAGCATAGTAAAACTGACTTATCTTAAAGACCCCGTTCGTTTAGAGTCAGTTGCAAACTTGGCGTCCTTTCCATTTCCAGATGAAATTTATTTAAAATGTCTACAGGACGAAAATTGGGAAAACACAATTTATCATCTAGAAAATCTCAAGAGTAAGATGTCCGAAGAGTTTTTGCCCCCAGTTTTTAAAAAAGAATTAGCTAAAGTATATTATAAAGTTGGAAAGTATGAAGAGGCACTTTTTTTATTTGAAGAGCTGATTTCGGAATTTCCAGAAGATATAGAAGTTATATTTAATGCTTCTTTGATTTACAAAAAACTCAAACGGTATTACGAGTCGATCGAATTAGGAGAAAGGGTTTTATTAAGAGAACCCGATTTTCTAAACAACATCGTAAATCTTGCGGAATCTTATATTTTAATTTATGAAAGGAAAATGGCCCTTGTTTTGTTGGAAAAAATTGAATCTTTAGATTCGGAACATTTGTATTCTCAAAAGATTAGAATACAATTGGAACAGTTAGAGCTCTATAAGAATCCTTGAAAAGAATTGGAATTTATCTTAAATGTGGAGTTTTTTATATATTTTTCCCGACTAACAAACAATAGTTGTAGAATTAAAACTTAAATTCCAATTAGATGCGTAACAAATGAATCTTTCAATTGCAATTTTAGGTTCCGGAAGTATCGGAACATACATCGGTTGTAAACTTTTGGCGACTGGAAATACGGTTACGTTCTATGGTCGAGCAAGGATTCAGAACGAGTTGAAAACTTTTGGCGCAAAAATCACCGATTATACAAATCAAGAAATTCTTCTTTCTCCCAACACAATTTCTTTTACTACTTCTTTTACTGATATTTCAGGTGCGGATGTTTTTTTAGTTACGGTAAAATCCAGGGACACAAAAGATCTTGCCAAAGAACTCAGTGGGATTCTTGAAAAAAGACAAAACAAATCTCAAACCGTCCCGATCGTAGTCAGTTTCCAAAACGGAGTTCGAAACGCCGAAATTTTAAAAGAAGAATTGAGGGATCTTCCCGTTGAAGTTCTCGCAGGAATGGTTCCTTTTAACGTAGTATCTAAAGGCAGCGGTCATTTTCATAAAGGTACAAGTGGGAATTTAGTGATCGAAGATTCTCAATCTTCTCAGACGTTAGTTCCGATTTTCAAACGGGCCGGGCTTTCTATCAACACACATAAAAACATCCTTGGAATTCTTTGGGGAAAATTGATTTTTAATCTGAATAATTCTCTAAACGCACTTTCTGGACTTACGTTAAAAGCAGAAATATCAAAGCGAGGTTATCGAAAAATTCTTTCTAAACTTATGAAAGAATCACTTGAAATCTTAAGACTTGCGGAAATCAGACCGATCCGTTCCGGAAAGATGATTCCTAGTTTAGCTCCTACTATTTTGAATCTTCCGGATTTTTTATTTTTCAGAATTGCTTCTGGAATGGTTAAGATTGATCCTCAAGCCAGATCTTCAATGTGGGAGGATTTGATCAAAAAAAGACCGACTGAAATCGATTTTCTCAACGGAGAAATTGTCAAACTCGCCGACGTGATGGGCCATCCCGCTCCTTTTAACAGAGAAATCGTACGATTAATCAAAGAGGCGGAGTTAAATCCTCAAATTTTAAATCTAAGTCCAGAAGAACTTGCCGGAAAATTAAAGATGAATCTAAATTAACTTGAATTCGATGTAAGGAACCCATGATTCTAAAAAAGGTTGGAATCTGAACTTTACAGATTGATTCTTTAAACGTAGGCATGAATTACAAAAAATGAATGTTTAAAAATTTAAAATGCGACTTGATCTGTGGAACTATCGCGAATCACGATTTTACGGTAAAACCTTGAAATATGGGAATCATACTTTTAGAATATTCTAAAAGTATGATTATTTGATTTTTAGGTGTATTGTTGATCCCTATAAAATTGAGTACCGTTATTCTATTACAAAACGTTGATTCCATGTAAAATGTTAGGTATTTTATTATATAGTTATGAGTAATTTGTTCGTTTTTTTATGTTAAATATAAAATTATATCATGTTTTAATTTTTATTGTAAGTTCTTTATAAATTTTTAATTCTTTCTTTCATATAAATTTGTAACGCGTCTAGATATTCCTTATGAAGAGGAAAAATTCCGATAGCCTTTTTGATTTCTGATTCGGCTTTAGAGATGTCTTTTCTTTTTTCAAAGTAGAATTTAGATAATAAAAAGTGGGATTCCGATTGGAATGCTTTGGAACGAAACGGTTTAGAAATACCTTTTTCTAAGGAAGAGATCGCACCTTCCGAATTACCTTCCATAATCATACACAAACTAAAACCGTAATAAGCATCCCCTTTATCGGAAAGTGAAATTGCGTTTTGAAATTCTTCTAAACTTTCCTTTCTAAGATTTTGTCTGAGATAAAGTATTCCAATATTCTCATGAATGATAGCTTCTGAGTCTGGCCCTTTTTCTTTTGCAAAAGAAAGAGCTTCTTTATAAACCAATTCGGCTTCTTTATATTCCTTATTGGATTCGTATACGAGACCGAGTCCTCTTTTGCAATCCAAGGATTTAGGATCAAGTCCCAAACATTTTTTAAAATCGCTCATAGCGGCGTCTTGATTTTTTTGTAAATAACGAATCCAACCTCGAACATAAAGTAATGCAGCGTTGTCGCCTTTCAGTCTAAGATCTTCTTCCGCTTTTCGGAGTTCTTCTACAAGATTTTCTTTTTCGATGAGATCTCTAATTTCCAAAATGGAAATAGGTTCTTTTTTATTGCAGTAGACGATCGAAAAAACTAAAAGGATCACAATGAAAATGAGTTTAGATTGAAGTAGATTCATAAATTGTTTTGAATCTAACTCGGATTGTTTAGAACGCAATCCGGAAAAAGAGTCAGAATTGATTTTCCAAGACCTGCACTTGCAATCCAATTGTCGTTTCGATATTTGTGAATGTATTTGATTCTATCTATGGAGAGCTTTCTCATTTATAAAAAATCTTATCTTGTTACTCGAACACATAAAAATGGTACCGAAAAATAACGGGGAATTTTACCAAAGATATAGAAGTTTTCAAAAAATTACACCTAACTCGGAATTGTTGGTTTCCCCATTCTAACTTTTAAAACAAGTTCACCATAATATTGTTTTTATTCATCTACAAGAAACCAAAGGTTCATGATCAAATTTAAGATATGTTTTTTATTGATTCCTATAAAATTAAATACTGTGAATTTTAATCATAAAATCCTGTTTGAATACAAAAATGTAGGGAACTCTATTCTATAATTCTGAATCATAGAGAACGTTACATTGTAGAGATGAGTTTACTAGATTTGTTTTCTATGTTTTTAGTAATCTTCATTCGATTTTTAGTAAGAGGATCTTATATTTGTAGTATCAACCTTTTCAACATCTAAAATTTGCTTATTGATTTTTAGAATATGGGAATTCCTGAATTATAAAAGTGATAACATAGAAGTTGATTTCTATTATTGAAATGTAATAATCATTTACTGATTCTTAATTGTTTCATTCTAATTAAACTAATTTCACAAAAAAGTCTTAAATTAGTCGTATTTGATTTTAATTAGAAATGAATTTTATCTTTTTAAAAAATCGCACCTTCTTTTTTCGTAAGATTCTCTAAAAAAACAAATCCTGTAGATTTTTTAAGTTTAATCTTGCGTCTGTTCCTATATGCAATTGACGGCACTGAACTGAATTTCAATTTTAATTCGGAACGGATTTGAATTCGAGATGCAATTTTCAAAAATATTTTTTTTCTTAATCGGTCCGTTTGCATTGATCATACTTGTTATGATTTCTTCTCCCTGGCAAGCGGGGGACGGACTCAGAGCCTATCAAGGTAAAATCGATCTCAGAGGAATTCAAGATCCAGACTTTGGAATGACTAAACTCAACGGAGAATGGGAGTTTAGTTGGCTTCAAGGATCCGAGAAAGGAATTGAAAATCACTCCGTGGAATTTATAGGAGTTCCCGGTTCTTGGACCAACGAATCCAAAAGCAATCAAACCTATTCTAAATTCGGTTATGGGACTTACAGATTAAAAGTTTTTCTTCCAGAGATATGGAAGAAAAAAATTCTTTCCATGTCTTTAGGAGCGATCGCATCCGCGTATCGAATTAGAATCAACGGACAAATGATCGGTGAATGTGGCACTCCGGGTGTTGATTCCAACTCGGTAGTTTCTAGAATCGAGCCAAAAGATTTTTTATTTTTTGCGGACGAAGACGAAATTCAGATCGAAATTTTTGTTTCTAATTACACTTCTACGATGCCTGGAATTTTACTTCCGATTTCTATTGGGCCTTCTGATTCCGCTAGTGTTTCGAAAGCGATTCCATTATTTTTTGACATATTCTCTTTTAGTAGTCTTCTGATTATGGGAATTTATCATATATTCCAATATCTTTATTTAAGGAGCAGCGTTTCTCCTCTTTATTTTGGAATGTATAGTCTGGTTATTTGTCTGAGAACTTCTTTAATAAATTCTAAAATACTAATGTTATTTTTCCCGCAAATTCCTTGGAGCTGGGTTCATAAAATCAATCACCTGACTTTGTCCGTAGGAGTTCCATTTTTTCTTTTGTTTTTCAGTTCTATATTTGCTCCTTATGTAAGTCGGAAATTTATCAACGTGGGAGTCGTATTTTCGATTTTGTTTTCCGTTGTCACTTTGTTCGGGGATATGAAGTTTAATAATCAGACCATTTCCATTTATCATTATTTTATTATCATAGTTATATGCTATTTATTTTATACAATTTTAAAGATCGATTTTGATAAGGAAAGGAATTACACTTATATACTTTACGGTTCCGGAATTCTTTTTATCGCAGTGCTCGTGGATCTTTTTTACGCGAGAATTTTAAAAACCGGAAGTATTCAAACCTCACATTACGCTCTTGTATTTTTCGTTTTTCTACAATCCCTTTTGCTTGCTTCCGAAAGATCTAGAAAGTTTGCAGAAACTAGGGAATTGGCACTCAATCTTAGGAGTTCCAACTTGGAACTTTTCGAAATGAAGGAACAATTGGTTCAGAAGATCGAAGATAGAACCAGAGTTTTGAATGATAATATTATTCAGATCAACCGAGAACTGGAGATCGCACAAAACGTTCAAAGGAAAATTTTGACTCCTTTGGATCGAAGTATTCCGGGAATACGGTTTTATTATGAATACAAACCTCTTGAAAAAGTAGGGGGAGATTTTTTGGATATTTCCGAAATTTCTTCCGGAAAAACGAGAGTATTGATCGCGGACGCCGTAGGGCACGGAGTACAAGCTTCTTTGATGACCATGGCTTTAAAAACGGAATATGAAGAATTGAAAAATCTGGAGAGTCCGGCTCAGGTTCTCAAGGAATTGAATTTTAGATTTTTAAAGAAGTTCGATTCTTTGGAAAGTATATTTCCTTGTATGGTCGGAGATATTGATACGGAAAAAGAAGAATTTACGTACGCATCCGCAGGACATCCAGATCAGATTTTACAGTTACCCGGAGAATTTCCTTCCTTACTTCAAAAGACAGGACCTATATTAGGTTTGTTTGAATCTCTCGAGGTAGTTTCCAAAACGATTATATTCCCCGCGGGTTCTAGGCTTTTATTGTTTTCGGATGGTCTGATCGAAAATCGTATGAAAGATTCCTTAAATACGAAACAACACAATATGGAACTGATTACAAAAACACTTCATGAAGGAAGAGAAAGCGAGTTAAAAAATTTAATCCAAGAAATTATTAAAATAGAAGAATTAACAAGAGGAGAAAACCCACGCTACGACGATATTACGGTCATAGCCGTGGAATTTTATTCCGTTAAAAGAAGTTAGGCGAAATGTTGCGCTCAAATTTGCCCGTAATGATTAAAGATTCCATTCGAACAACATCCAATCCTGTTTTGCCGGAATACTCTCTCCCGCTCGGATTTGTCTTTGTATCATTCTCAAATAAAAAGCCATTTGATCGCCTTGTATTCGAGATAATACCTAACCGACTACTACCATTTCACCGGAACATTTTACCTCTCCAGATTCGTCGGAAGCTTCTAACGCAACCGTAATTAACTTCTCTCCGTTCTCTTCTTTTTTGCGTTTTATTTTTCCGGTACATGTAAGTTTTTGGCCAGGTTTGGTCATATTCTTAAACGTAACTCCAAATTCTTTGATTTGTTTTTGATCCGCCCAAGAAGTGCAAAGTCTTCCGAGCTGGGCCATTACATACATACCGTGTGCAATCGTTCCATCCAATCCGGTTTTGCGAGCGAAGTCTGGGTCGTTATGAATCGGATTAAAATCCCCAGAAGCTCCCGCATAACGCACTAGATTTGCGTGAGTGATTACTTCCGTTTTTAAAGTAGGAAGTTCTTGTCCTACTTCCATTTTATCATATTCAATTTTACTCATATTATGCCTCCGGTTTTCTGATGAAAATGGACATTTCTTGTTCTACGACCGTTTCACCTTTTGCGTTTTTGATAGTAGTTTTAAACGTCATAGTGTCCATTTTGCCGACGGTGACGTTGATACATTCTCCTTGGGAAGAAACTCTTCCGGGATAGATAGGTTTTAGATACGTGTATTTTTCTTTTAAGTGAAGAATTCTGGAAGTGTCTACTCCCATGTTTTCCATATCCTGCCAAATTTTAGGATAACCCCAAAATTGAATCACGGTTGGATACGTAGGAGGTGCGGGCGTGTCTTCGTAACCTGCCTTTTTAGCCGCTTCTATATCGAAATAGATCGGATTGGTTTCTCCGATTGCCTGACAGAACTCTCGGATTTTTCCTCTTTCTACGTCGAATTCGTAGTGATCCAGTTTGGTTCCGATCAGGTCTTTGGATATTCCTTTTGCTGACATATAAAGTTCCTGAGGTTTGTTTTTAAAAATGGCTTTCGACCAGATTCAATTTTACCAAAGTGGAAGAATCCGGTCGATGATTTTTTTAACGAAAAACAGAACAAACGTTCTGTCTGTCAATTTGAGTGAGATTCAAACCATTTCTTTAAATCGGTTAGAACCTTGGTTCTATCTTCTATACGTTCGTTCATCGTTTCGTGATAAAGACCTTCGTAAATTTTTATGGACTTATCTGAGGAACCTACAACTTCGAAGAAGGTTTCACTTCCAGTATAGTCCGCGATCTGATCTTCTTTTCCATGAAAGATATAAATCGGAATTTTGATTTTTCCTGCATTTGCAAGAATTGGTTCTTCGCTGTTTAAGAGCATGTTTCCTAAATAAGCAGAAGCCATTCCATGAACCAGTGGATCTTTTCTGTAAGCTTCTACTACCGATTTATCATGACTTAAAAAGTGAATGTTGAGTCCTGTGGGAAGAGTCAGATTCGGTAAAAGATCGGACATCAAAGGGGCGATTCCCTTTTTAACCTTCATAACTAGATCCGTCTTTACTCGGATCGGAAGTGCGGAGATCATAAGAGCATTCAGATTTCCTTGATTGGTGCCTTCTTCTGCGTAGAATGTAGAAATTGCAGCTCCCATAGAATGACCAAGCAGTGTTATCTTGGGCACGTTTTCTTTTTCTTTTGCGATCGAAATCAATTGATCTAAATCGAAAAGGAAATCAGAAAACGAATCTATCGCTCCTCTTTTTCCTTCAGAGCGTCCGTGTCCTTGGGAATCGATGAGATAGAACGCCGTTCCGGTTCCGGAAAGTGCTTCCACTAGAAATTCATAACGACCGCTGTGTTCTCCGATTCCGTGTTGTACTACGATAACTCGGTTTCCTTTCCTACCTTCTTTGGGTTGGTAGGTTCGATAGAAAATTTTAGATCCTCCGCTTCCCGCAAAGGTATCATCTTTTAAATTGTAAGAATTCATCCATGACATAGCGAAACGTGTTATAAATGCGAACGATCCTTTTGAAAAGAGAAAAAAATTTCATTTGGGAAAAATTCATCCTAAGAAATGGTTCTTTTCTGTTGTCTCAAAATACAAAACGATTTTTCTGGATTCATGTTGTTTATCCGTTGCTGGATGTTTTTGATTTTGTTACTTTTGATTCCGGTTTTAAAAGGATGTAATCGGATTTCGAGTTCGGATAAGAACGTAGTTAAAAAAGATCTAACTCGTATTTTGAAAAACAAAGAGTTAGAATGTACGGGTGATACAAATCAAGAAATAGAAACGTTTCGACATTATTGGAAAAAAAATCCAGGAAGATATTCCGACCTCAATCCTAAGGATCGTTGGAAGAACGTTCAATTGACTCTTTATACGGACGAATCTCTTTTTATCAACGAATCACAGGATTCTTTATTTGTTCCTGCGGGTGGGGAATGTATTCTGAAGTTGGAAGAGGAGTTTTGTGGAGACGTTTTTCGGTTTTACGCGACGAGTCTTTCTAAAGGAACCAACGGGCTTTCGGGTGAAGGTGAGTTGCGGATTTTTTTGGATGATGAACAAATTTTTGAACAGAACTTAAAATCGCAAAAGTTAAAATGGAATCCTTATACCCTTCCTTTGGAATTTAAAAACGTCGAAAATTTAAAAACGATTGTAAAAGCAGATTTAGAGAGTCCGAAAGTTTGGAATCGAACAGAACAGAAAAAAGAAAAAAATTGTAATTCGGACGTTTTTCTTAAGATTCGATGGGATTCTAAAACCGGCGCGGGTTTATTTTTAGGTTCTCCTTATATATTAAAAAAACAAAATATAGAAAAAAAGAATGTGATCTTAATCGTGATCGACGCTCTGAGGCAGGATTCTCTGTCTTCCGGTGGTTCTCCATTTCCTACAACTCCCGTTTTGGATTCTTTTTCCAAGGATTCGATTGTATTCAAAAAAACGATTGCAAATGGGAATTGGACAAAACCTTCTATGCTTTCATTTTTTACTTCGGAGATTGCCTCTAATCTTGGTCTTGGAAACGCTTGGTTTTATACAAACGCTCAACAAAGAAAAATTTTTTATTCTAAAAAACCTTTTACGTTGCCAAACGCTTTTCGAAAAGAAGGTTATTTTACGGAAAGCATCATGAATAATGTTTTTCTAATGGATTATACTTCTGTAGGAGTGGATTTAGGATTTCATAAAATTCAACAGGTGGGGAAGGACAACTTAGATACGGAAGAATTGGTCTCGAGGGCGGAAACTTTCTTTCGCGAACACAAAGAAGACTTGTTCTTTTTACATCTCAATCTAAATACTCCTCATTGGGGTTATAGGCCTCCTTCTCAATTTCTTCAGGAGTTGAAGAAAAAATCCGATCCATTGTTGTGGAATCAACTGGACGAATATCAGCAAAAATATTTTGGAGAGGTTCGTTATACGGATTTTCTTTTAGGAAAAATTTTTGATGAATTAAAAAAACAAGGTCTTTTTGAAAATTCCTGGATCGTAATTACGAGCGATCATGGCGAGTTGTTAGAGATTTCTCATTATTATCATCATCATTTTATCGCCGAGAAGGTTTATGCGCACGGAGAAACTCACTATGAAAAGGAAATTCGAGTTCCTTGGATCATTCATCCTCCTAAGTCGTTTTTAAATCAGATTCAAAAAAGTGAATTTAGTGATCAAGTTTCTCTTCTTTCGTTGATGCCTACATTGTTGGGTTTGAACCGAATTTCGTATCCGAAAGATAAATTGAAAGGGAACGACTATTCCAAGGTGATTTTTGGAGAAGAAGGTCCAGAATCGGAACCGGTTATTTATACGGAAGGGAGATTTTCCGAATCCATTCTTACGCCCGATTTTAAATATATACGTAGGTATCCCGGTTATGATTCAGTTCGAAGGACGCGTGAAGGTATTTCTCATAAAATGCCCGAAGAACTGTACGATTTAATTAAAGATCCGATGGAATTGGAAAATCTTGTTAATTCCAACTTTACATTGTTAGGTGAAGCTAGATCTATTTTAAAAGAAAATCAACTTTCTAAAAATTCGTTTTTTTTAAGATTGCCTAAATGTGAAAACGTTTGTGAACGTGAGGTTCGATTTTTTTCTAAGGGGGGGATCTATCGTTACGATTTTACGGGTGATTTGAAAGTCCTTCAAGAGAATTCTAAAAATATTGTTTTAAAAATTTTAAATACGTCTAATACTTTCGATCAAGTGCTTGAAGTAAAAACAGTGGATCCTTCTCCTATTTTTAAGCTTGAAATCCTAAAAAATGGAATATTAGAAAATTATCGTGTAGGTAAATGGGGAATTCGATCTGATGTTTCTTGGGAAATTTTAAAGGATGAACCGGATTACGTTGCTCTTGATAAACCTCCGTATCGATACTCTTCTTCCAAGATTCCATTTTTATACTATCATACCGGTTTTTCTGGAGGTCAAGAAACAGAAGAAGAGGCAGCCATGGGACAAGAAGTACGTAAAATCCTGGAAAGTTGGGGTTATATCCATCAGTAATTGATTTATATATTCTTAAAATTTTTTGTCAGTGACCCTGTTGACTCTATCAATCGTTCTACGCGAATTTTTGATCTCTTATTTTGTAAATTCTCATACAAATTCAACATTTGTATCTATAAAAACAGCCCAGAGAATTAATGCTTGATTTTGCAAAGATATAGAAGCTCTCAAAATTGCGTTTAACTAGGAAACGTTGGTTTTGTAGAGGAATTTCAAGCCTATTTAAACTATTAGAGTTGTTGAAAAATTAATTCTTGATCTGTTTGTATTGGATTGAATGGACAATTGAAGCAATTTTACGAATTTTCACTATGGAATTTTTCAACAACTCTATTATATTCAATTGTCCAAATGATAAGTTCAATTGATTCAATTATTATGATTTAAACTCAAATATAATTCAAATATATACTTAAAATAAGTTAATTATTATTTCATTTAATTAATATGTACTAATTAGTAAATATCTTAAATTTTCATTAATTAGAATGCATTTCAAAAATATCTTAAAATAATCGGGATCTGCATTTTAAGAAAATATAAAATATTTATAACAATTTAAGTTATTTTCTTTTGATTGGGAATCTTAAGGTTTTACTTGAGATTTTAAATTTTGATTAAGGGGCTTTTGCGGCTTTAATATTTTGTTTGGGTTTCCAAAGTCATCTGGATTTATTCAAGTTGAACTTTCTATACGATTTGTTTTGTGCTGTTTGACGTTTCTTCTAAGAGTGATTTAGAATAAGATAAGATTATTATTTCTCACTTAATGAAAATTCTCGTTTTGAGAAGAGTCATTTTAGGCAATGGGTTACTATTTATAATAGGATTGTATGACTTATTAGAAAATTCTTTATAAAATAAATTCTTAATATTGATGATAACTTTAAATTTGCGATTTCGTACAAAGATTCGAAGATCGTTAGATTTGAATTTTATAAGAAGTTGCTTTGTTGAATTGAAAAAAGAAGGTAAAAAAGATGCGTAATTGGAAGAAAATGTTCATAGTAGTTCTGTTGGTCTCGATTGGAGTTGGTTTCGAGTATAGTAAAAGTTATACTCGCGTCCACGCTGCTTCATCATTGCAGGTTAATGATTCGGTTGTTCAAAAACCTACAGATCCACCAAAAGATAGGCCGATCCAAGTAGCCATGAGCAACGGAGGGAAATTTTGTTACGGTCCTATTTTTAGCGGAGGTGAAAGTTACGTTATAATTGAACAGTGTTGGGAACGGCACGTTAAGAATGCAAGATACGACGTGTTTCAAAGGATTTCGTATAACGTCAATAATACCTGGTTATGTATTACTGCACCAGCGACGGTAGTTAAAGGAAATGCAAAGTGGGATTATGTGAATCTTAGACCTTGTGCTATCAATGATCCTTTACAGAGATGGATCGTAAAAGAGAATTCCTTTTGGACTGCAGATGGACTTTATCGTTTAAAAGATACAAATTGGTATGGTTATATATCAAGAAATTCTAAAGATAGATACAATCATACATTAGATACTTCCATGGGTGATTGGGTTAAAACGATAGCCACTCCTGGAAACATCAGTATCAAGACTTCCATTGTTTGGAGTTCTTGGGGGAATGGGATTTGGAATATAGATATGGCGCCTAGTGCCTACTATCTTCATTCCACAGGTTCAAATAAAAGTATTACATCTCTCTACTACAATCCTGAAAGCGGGCATTTTGCTCAGTATGATATAGTAAGTGGTTCTCTCTATTGTATGTATTCTAAAATGACAGATAAATATGATTGGAATTGGGTGAAGTGGACATTGTGTAGTGACGCGCCTATTAAAAAAGAGAATCCAGCTTATTGGAACGTCTATTTTGTAGCGAATGCAGGAGGGATAATTACAGATTATAAAGGAAATGTTTTAAGGGTTACCAAGGAGGGATCCAATTGGGGCGTTGCCTATGCTGTTAAACCTTCTTATTTAGAAAAGGATACTACCAATAAGCCCAATTCTTTGTTTGCTGTCGATGTAGATTTACTGAAATGGATACGTTATACTACTAGTAATCTTGGAAAAACGGATCAATATTGTCCAGCTGGTAATAAAGAAAGTCATATATATAAAAGAGTAAAAAGAAACTTACCGTCTGATTTTCAATTGAGTGTAGCTTGGGTTCAAAGACTTTATGATATAGCAAGATCAGCTACATTTGAATCTGCGAACCCTGGTGCGATTCCGCAGAGACATGGATCATGTGGTGTTTGTATGCTTCATAGTTTTCAAATGATAGCAGAACTAATGGAGTATCATTCTAGAGATCCTCTTACGAGTGGAGGATATTTTTTCGATACGACTTCTAATAGGGATCCTTTTCTTTCGTTTAGCCAACGTTATCCGGAATTGGACAGATTGTTAACAAATGTACCTGTCGATTACGCTAACAGAGGTAGAGTGCTCGCATTCGCATCAACTGGGATTATGTTACCTCAGTATGAATGGGAGTCTTCTTCTCGGTTTACTACTCGGTCTGATATAGTATCTTATATTAGTTCGCTCATCAATTCTGCTCCTGGAAGTATTTGGTTGGGATTAATGAGAAGGCAACGTGCAGACGGATTTATTTCGGGGCATGCCGTTCCCATACTGAGAACTTCTCAAGGGTTAGTAGTAATTCCAACGAATATGCCTACGATATCGTTGAGTTCTTTTATCCAATCTGTAGCGCCTACTACGGATCCAAACGAGGTTCTTGCTCAGATGGAAGAAGGAAGGACTATGACAGAGCTTGTAACCATACGGCCGGTAGGAACTTATGAAAACCCTTTTAGTCTCACGGTTTCTAGTAGGAATTGCACTGGAGAAGGAGAAGACCGAAGAGGTTCGGGACAATACCCAAACAGCGCGTCCGTAAACCAGTGTAAGGGGGGCAGGTGTATTCTACTGTAAGTCAGTGAAGAAAGTATTTAGAAATCTGTATATTCATTATACAACTTAATCTGTGGGAGCTAACATATTAGAGTTGTTGAAAAATTTTGTAGTTCAGATCAATAGAACTGTTTTAATCAACCGTATCTATCAAGCAGAAGCTGATGAAGGATTAATTTTTCAACAACTCTATTTTATTGAAGATTCAAAAATGGTTGATTTTAAAATTTGGGGATTTGACTCCGGGTTGTATAATAGATTACCCGATATTTTGTATTCAAACTATGTTTTGCAGTAAAAGTATAAGATACTTAATTTTTATAGGGCTTAGTAAATACAATTTACATTTTTTGAATTAGGAGATTTTAAAATGGTTTATAGAATTCTAATATACATAATGGTTTTTTTAGTTCTTTTGATTTTGACGATTTATGGGGTTGGTGCAAGTCTGCCAGTCGAACATTCAGTTTTTATGGAACGTATTTACAAAGTTCCTCCTGAAAACGTTTATTCATTAATCCGCGATTTTAAACAATATCCGTTTTGGAGAAGGAACGTAAAAAAAGTAGAGGAAATTTCTTCTACTTCTTGGAAAGAAACGGATATTCACGAGGATGTGATAATTTTTTCATTCATCCAAGATCGTAAAAATATGCTTCTCGAATCTAAAATTATGGATGAAGATAAACCTTTCGGCGGCTCTTGGACTTATGAATTGAGTTCGGTTTCCGAAGGAACAAAATTAAAAATCACAGAAAACGGAAAAGTGTATTCTCCGGTTTTTCGTTTTTTTTCTAAATTTGTTTTTGGTCATTCCGCGATGATAAAAGAGTATCTGGATTTTATAGATCAAAAAATTTGGGAAACTCAAAAAGCGAGATAAGAATATAAATTCTGAATGGAGAAAAATCTTACAAACTCGGAAGATTTTTTTTGCTTTTGAATCAGAATTTGTTTCAAAACTTAGTGTGGGAACTAACACGGAAATTGAGTTGCGAAAAAGTATTTAAAAATCTTTATATTCGCAATGTGACAAAATCTGTGGGAACTAACACAAGATTAGATTTCACAGTAAAACTTGCAAAAACTCAGAAATTTTGTTTCTTGAATGAACCTTGGTTCGTAAAAATAAAATGTGGGAACTACTGCATTTTATAATTAACGCGAAAGGGATCGATGCAGGGAAACTAAAGCAGAACGCTTACCTGAATGTCGATCTTTAGAGAGGCATTCGCTTTAGTTTTCCCGATTGCGTTTAAAACAGAAAACGATATATTGTATAACGTTTTCTGCATGCAATTTATTGAACGGAGCTAAAGCCTGGTCCGGCGCCCCGGTTTTCTTACGTTGAATTCACGTTAAAATTAAAACAGGTGCGTTATAGGAATTAAAAAAATAGATAAGGAAAATCATGGCGGGATATTCAGTAAAATCTTTAGGTGATAAGTTAGGACTCAAAGCGGGGATGAAGGTATATTTCAAGAACCTTCCAGAAGACATTCAAAAAGAACTTAGAGATCAACTCAAAGAGGTGGAAAACAAAAACATCTTAAAAGGATCATTCGATTATTTGCATGTATTTGAAAAGGAAATCAAAGAATTAAAAAAACAATTTCCGAAATTGGTGGAAAACTTGGCGGAAAAAGGAATGATTTGGATTTCCTGGCCCAAAGGATCGTCAAAAGTTCCGACCGATTTAAACGAAAATATCGTTCGTGAAATAGGATTAGAATTAGGGATCGTGGATGTAAAGGTCTGCGCGGTTTCTGAAATATGGTCCGGCTTAAAATTTTATAGAAGGAAAAAATAATATTCCATATATTGAAAGTTATAATTGTTCTCTCATTTATTCTGAAAAATCGGGTTGGAAAATTAAAAGAATATCTTTTTGAATTTACAATTGAAATATTGAAGTTTTTAAAAATAGAAATCTATATATTTAAATAAAATAAATTTCTATTTAGACTAAACTAATTGGATTTCTAAAACGATCGCAAAAACTCAACGGATGTTTTTCTAGAAACGGCAGTTCGGGGAGCAAAATTAATCTGTGTTATACGAAAATTAATCGTAGTGGAAAAATATTACAACGTTTCAAATCTGCAATATCTTTCCACGAAATAAAAGAATTTCAGCAACTAATTGAGTAGATACAACCGCCATTAAAATCGAAAAATTTTCGTTACAATTTTTAAGCGTTATCAACGAATAAAAGACTACGAAGCATCCAAGCCGTTTTTTCATGTACTTCTAATCTTTGGGTCAAAAGATCTAGGGTCACTTCGTCACCTCCTTCGTCGGCGGCAGGAAGTAAAGAACGTGCGGTTCTAATCACGGTTTCATGACCGCTAACCAAATGACGAATCATATCATCTGCGTGAGGAACTCCACCTTCTTCATGAATCGAAGTCAACTTTCCTAATTGATGAGAAGAGCTAGGCGCGTAAAAACCGAGGGCGCGAATTCTTTCAGCGATCAAATCGATGGAAAGCCAGAGTTCGTTGTATTGAGTTTGAAACATCTGGTGAAGAGTGTTAAATTGTGGACCGGTAACGTTCCAGTGATAACTATGCGTTTTAAAGTATAAAATGTAAGTATCAGCTAAAAGTTTTTGCAATCCAGAGTTGATTGCTTCCCTATTTTTTTCGGATATTCCTATATCTATTTCTTTCATATACAAATCCCCCTGTTCATAATAGACTGAAAACATAAAAGAACAAGAAAAAACTTATTACTTGTCCAAAAACATATTTCAAACGATCGACTGTTCGCTGTCATATTTTAAAGTTGCCAGTCAAAAAAAGTTTTTTACCAAATAAAAAGTACAACAAGAAAGTAATACATTATAAAAATCGGGGCGCATGGTCGGGTCCTGTTTTATAGAACTACAAAAAAAGATTTCAAAACCGCCCGACCACCAGGCTCTCAGAAACTCAGCATTTCTCCCCACGGGTTGAAATACAGTGGTCAATAAATTTCAAATCTTTTGAAAGATCAAAAACATACGAGTCATAAATTTATTGACCATGCTTCGATCCTTTGCGCAGGGATATTATAGAAAAAGTGGAAATTGAGAACCTGTCCCGAAACTTTAACCAGAGATAAAACTGACAATTCAGCGTCTCATATCTTGTGTGTTCGAGCGAGCTTGGCGCTTGTGTTTTTCAGAACAGATTCGGATTTTTATTTTTTCCTAGAATTAAATGTCCTAATCGCGGAAAAAACTTCTTCCAATTCTTCTTCCTTCATATAAGGAAACAAAGGATAATTGAGAACGGAGGAACAGATTCTACCGGTTGTATGTTTATCGCCGAATTTTCCTTTGATATAAGGTTTGGCACCGGGTTGATCACTCATAGCACCTGGATAAATATTACCAAAACCGATTTCTTTTTCTTTCAGGACTTCCTGAATCAAAGGACGTTCTTCCGGAGTGGAAAGTGTGACGTTGCAATAGCCGTTTTCTTCGTAATCCTTAGGAGGGTGGATCACTTGAATACCTAGGTTTGGGAGTATATCATAATATTTTTGAACAGCTTTAAGGCGAGAAGCAATTCTAACCTCCAGATGTTTTAGATTGAGGTTTAAAAATGCGGCTTGTAGGGTATCCAGTCTAGAATTCCAACCTACGTCTCCGTAGGCGTAATGGGAAATTCTACCGTGATTGGCGAGCATTTTGACTTTATTGGCGAGGGTTTCGTCGTTTGTAAAAACTGCACCACCGTCTCCCGCACCACCTAACACCTTCGCAGGATAAAAAGAAGTAGTGGAAATAAGTGCATCCTTATAGATAGATGCGCCTTTGAATTTTACACCGAAACATTGAGCTCCGTCTTCCAATAAAGGAATTCCTTTCGATTTACAGAGTTTGCGAAAATCTTCAAGACGGGACGAGCCCCAGCCGTAAAGATGAACAATAACCGCTGCCTTGGGTTTGACCTTATCCAGAGCTTTTTCAAATTCAACAAAATCCATTTGAAGATCGTTAGGGTCGGTATCAACTGTATAAGGATCAGCGCCAACATTTACTACGGATTCGAAGGTAGCCCAAAAAGTCGAGTCCGGGATAATGACGGAGTCTCCTTTGCCAACACCTAATGCACGTAAGGCGAGTTGAAGGGCGTCTGTGCCGTTTGCACAAGCGATAGAAAATTTAGTTTCCGTGTAGGAAGTTAGATTCTTTTCTAAAGTAGAAACTTCTTCGCCGCCGATAAAACTAGCGTTTTTACTGAGAATTTTTACTTTTTCAATCCATTCTTCCAGTAAACCGGGTTCAAATCTTTTAATGTCTATAAACGGGACGCCCATTCGGCTCTCCTGAGTTAATTTATATTTAAGAATATTCTAAAATACTACTTCTTTTTGCGATCGTTTCCCTTTTGTTTAGAAAGAGACGTTTTTTGTTTTTTGGTCGTCTTTTTTTAGGCGAAGGTTTTTTGATTGGGTCTACAATCGATTTCAAATTTTCCCGAAAAGATGGATTTATCTTGGAAATAACTTTTTCATCAAATAATAATAAAGCGACTTCCTCGTAACGACTCACCGGAAAAAAATACATTCCCTTTTTAACGTAATCCGGGATCTCTTCCAAATGTTGAAGGTTATCTTTCGGATAGATGATCTTATGAATCCCCACTCTTTTGGCGGCTACGATTTTTTCGCGTAAACCACCGATCGCAAGTACTTCTCCAGTAAGAGTAAGTTCTCCGGTCATTCCAAAACCAGATTTTACTTTTGTATTCAGAGCGAGAGAGAGGATAGCGGAAGCCATCGTAATTCCGGCCGAAGGACCGTCCTTGGGAGTCGCTCCGTCCGGAACGTGTAAATGAATCATTCGATTGTTGAACAAATCTTCTTTATATAATAAATTTTTAATATAACTCAAGGCAATATTGGAAGATTCTTCCATCGTTTTACCGATCATCCCAGTGAGAAGGATTCCACCTTTTCCTTTGACAAAAAGCGCTTCTATAAGAAGTGTAGCACCTCCTACCGAAGTCCAGGCCAAACCGAGAGCGGTACCAGGAACGGAAGTACGAACCATTCTTTCGTTCGTAAATTTGGGAACGCCTAAAAAAGTTTCTAGATCTTTTTCTAGGATGATTTTAGGAAACGACTCCTTTCGAACGATTTTGATCGCGATTTTACGGACCAATTTATCGGTCACTTTTTCCAAACCTCTGACACCGGATTCTCTCGAGTAAGAATCGATCAGAGCTACGATCGCTTTTTTATCAAACTCGATACCGTAGGGAGTAATACCGTTTTTATAGAGGACTTTTTTCCAAAGATATTTTTGAAAAATTTGAACCTTTTCATCCGTGATATAACCGGAAAGATTGATAATTTCCATTCTGTCTAAAAGAATTCTAGAAATGGAATCTAACGTATTGGCGGTGGCAATAAAAAACACATTCGAAATGTCGAATGGAAGATCCAGATAATGGTCTCTGAAGTTTTTATTTTGTTCCGGGTCTAAAACCTCTAAAAGAGCGGAAGCTGGATCACCTTGAATACCTATCGAAAGTTTATCGATTTCGTCTAACAAAATGACGCAGTCTCTTTCTTTCGTTATACGAAGTGCTGAAATGATCTTACCTGGCATCGAGCCGATGTAGGTTCTTCTATGTCCTTTGATCTCGGCTTCGTCCCTCATACCTCCGACTGAAAATCGAAAGAACTTTCTTCCCATCGCTTCGGCGATCGATCTCGCAATTGAAGTTTTTCCCACACCAGGAGGTCCGACTAACAGTAGTATAGTGCCTTTTTCGTCATTTTTAAGTTTTTTAACCGCTAGAAATTCTAGAATTCTATCTTTAACGTCTTCGAGTTTATAGTGATCTTTGTCTAAAGTCTTTTTAGCTTTTTCTAAATCGATTTCGCGAACTGGTGCCGGTTCCCAAGGAAGAGATTCTAAAATATCCAAGTAATTTCGGATAACGTTATAATCTCCTGTATTAGGATCCGCATAAGAAAACTTATCCAGTTCTCTGGTCACTTCTTCGATTACTTCCGGATCTGCGTTTAGGTTTTTAAGTCGTTCTAAAAATTTTTCGTATTTTTTTTCGAACTTATCGTCTTTGATACCTAGTTCGTTTTGAATCGCTTTGAGTTGTTCTCTTAAGAAAAATTGTCTTTGTTGTTTGTCTATCTTGTCTTGGATTTGGTCCGAAATTTCTCTTTGAATAGACACTAGCTCGATCTCTTTTTTTAGAAAAAGAAGCACCTTTTCGATTCTAGTTTTAAGAATATTAGACTCGATTACGGATTGGTATTCTTCTTTTTCTAAATTGAGAATAGAACATACAAAGTCCGCCATCTTGCCGGGCTCGTTTACGTTGAGCATGGTAAGTTTCATTTCTTCCGTAAACAGAGGATTGTTTTGCGCGAGTTCTCTGGTCATGACGAGTAAGGTTCTCATCATCGCCTTAGTGATGTTTTTCGGAGCTCCTGGTTCTTCCTCCGGATACGAAACTTTTGCGACTAAAGGATCTTTATTTACAAAAGAGTCTATTTTAAAACGGCGGATTGTATTGACGAGTATATTGACGGCGTTGTCTGGTAAATTCACTTTTTTTAATATTTTAGCGACAACTCCAAACTGATAGATATTTTCGGAAGTTTCTTTTTCGTTTTCTTCGTCTTTTAAAAGAACAAGACCCAAAAAGGAATTTCCTTTGACGGATTCTTCTACGGCTTTTGCAAACTTGCCGCTAGGGACGATCAAAGGAGTAATAATACCCGGAAATACTGGTCTAGACTTAATCGGAACTAAAAACAATTCCGGTGGTAAAATTGAATCCAATGGAATGATCGAATTTTCTTCAATTCCAGATAAATCCTCTAAAGGTTCCAAAGGACCTCCTTCCAACTGAAAACATCTCTTAATTTGTCCAGGTTCTTACAGTGGAAGAGATTCTCAAATCAAATCCTATCCTATTCTGATCGAAAAAATTTCCAAAGGTCGGCTTTTTGAAGGATCAAGTAGAATTTATTTTTTAATTTTGAAGCAGTCGGATCGACGTAAACTGATTGACTTTTGCGCCTTTATTATAAAAGGCTTTCCTGTAAAATTTAAAAATAAGGATCCGATTCCCTGTGAGATGTCGCTTTAGGGATTTCTAACAAATTAGAAATTGGTTTTATAGAAGATCGTTTTTAGAAACTTTAAACTCTTTACGGTCGAATATTCTTAAAAGTAATGGCCCGTTTTTGATTTTCTTACTCAAAATTATACAATAGAGGTACACTGATTTTTATTGTAAAAGTCCGTTTGAGTGCAAAATATTATGTACTTTGTTTTATAGTAATTTAGTAATTGAATTCAATGAACTATAAACAAAAACTTTTCGTTCTTCTTTTTTGTTTTGGAAGAGTTCTTTATGCTCCACCTTATTCCGATCGAGAAATTTCTCTGAGCGAAATCTTGACTCAGTATAAGTTAAAGAATTTTAGTGAAACTCTCAAGTTGATGAACCGAGTCGGGAAATTGACCGATTCGCAAAAGTTAGCTTTCAATTACACTCGTGCCCACTCTTACTTTCAATTAAGAGAATATAAAAATGCTTTGGAAGAGTTTTTAAAACTTCTGCCGGATGTACCTTACAAGTATGAAATTTACAACAATATTGGAGCTTGTTATTTTTATATAGGCGATTACAAAAATTCACTTCATTATTTTAATCTTTCCAAAACGGAAAATCCGAATTATAAGATTGCGGAAAAAAATTATATTCTACTTCAGAATGCAATCTCTGTAAAAAATTTGGAAAAGCTGGAATCGACTCGAGAGAATTTTCCGGATATTTTTTTAGTAGTCTCATTTGCAAGTGCAGATATATCTACCGGATGGATTTATTTTTATCTAGGTAAGTCTGCGGAGGCGATTCATCTTTTTAAAAATGCAATTAAAAGTGATCCTGAATATTCTCTTTCGTACTTGTCCTTAGGTTATTTATATGATTCGAGTGGGAATTTTAAATCTGCGATTCGGTATTACAAATCCGCGTTGAAGATAGATCCTGATTATCCGGATGTTTGGAACAATCTTGGAATCAGCTATTATAACGATGGGCAAATAGAAAATTCAATCTCACACTTTGAGAAAGCGATCCAACTCAATCCTACGTTTGCATATCCGGTTAATAATTTAGGTTTTATTTATATACAAAAAGACGATTTTTCGGATGCAAAAAAATATTTTCTACGTTCAATTGAATTAAAGCCGTTGGAACCATTTTTATTGGGAGAGACATTTGCGGGTTTATCTATCTGCAATTATCATCTTTCGGAATGGGATATCGCAAAAGAGAATAAAAAAAGATCAATTGAACTCAACTTCAATCTTTCTAGAGAAGATTATTTGAGAAAAGAGTTAAGATGGAAGGCGAGGATTGTAGATGTTTTTTTAGATCGAATTGATAAAAAATTATAATTGTTTTTTGAATGAAATTTCTTCTTACTTCGGAGTTATAGAATGAAGTTGTGTGAATAAAAGTCTATTTGAGTGTAGATGCTACTGATTCTTATAAAATTGAGTACCGTTAATTTTATCACAAAACACTGATTTCATGCAAAATATTAGGTGCTTTATCATATAATTATGAGTAATACAACGAGAGCGGATGGAGAATAGAGTTTTTGAAAAATTAATTCTTGATCTGTTTGTATTGGATTGAATGGACAATTGAAGCAATTTTACGAATCTTCACTATGAAATTTTTCAACAACTCTATGATGATTTTTTAAAAATAAATCTATCATCGGGCGAGATGGCCTTTTTATAAAAGATTAGAAAAATGAAATAATTTAATTTAGGAATATTGAATGTATAGAATTGGAAACGGAATTGACTTTCATAAATTGGAAATCAATCCAAGTCGGCCTTTGATGTTGGGTGGATTGGAATGTGAATCAGAATTTGCGCTTGTCGGACATTCGGATGCCGACATCATTTTACACGCGATTTCGGATGCAATTTTAGGAGCGAGTGCATTAGGCGATATTGGTCAGTATTTTCCGGATACGGATCCAAGTCTGAAAAATATGGACAGTAAGATGATTCTTGCCAAATGCCTCGAGCTGATGAAGCAAAAAGGTTTTGATCTTGTCAACGTAGATTGTACCGTGATCGGAGAAAAACCTAAGATCGCTCCGCTCAAAGAGAAAATTATAAAATCTTTAAGTAGTTTGTTAAATCTCCCTTTGGATTGTGTTTCTGTAAAAGCCACAACCACCGAAAAAATGGGCGCCTTGGGCAGACAAGAAGGGATCGGAACTTTTTGTTCGGTCCTTTTAGAAAAGCGGTTTTGAAATTTACTCGGAGTTATAAAAATGATATCGATCCAAAACCTTAAAATGAATCATTTTTGAATCTTCAATCCAATGTGGTAGTTCCCACATTTAAGAAATCGATCTATAAAGTTCAGATTTCAACTTTTTTCAGAGTCGTGGGTTCCTTTATGCTGAATTTACGTTTTACTATGTAATTCTTGAGTAGTTATGTTTGAAGATAAAATAAAAAATTCTTGAAACGGCTTTTATCAAGACTCGGGAACTTCAAAACTAAAACTTTCAAAAACGTCAATCGGAGCTTTTTTATAAATTAAAGCGTCTGAACCGTCTTCGTAATAATGTTTTCTTATATGAATTCTTTGGAACCCACAAGAATCATACAAAGCGATTGCAGGATAATTTGTAGAATCAACTTCAAGAAAAAACGTTTTTTCTTTTTCAGAATTTAAAAGAAATTCTAAAAGTTCTTTTCCGATCCCTTGTCTTCTTTTACGGTAAGAAACCGCGATCCGGAAGATTTCGATTTCTTCGCCTATCATCTTGTAGAGGATATAACAAAGGTCAGTCGAACCGATACCGGAAAATTCCTCAAGATGGGAATATAACATTTCTTTTGTCCAGGCCCGGCTGCCAAAACAATTTTCTTCTAAGTTGAAAAGCCAATCTAAGTCGGTTTTATTGAGAATTTTTATGTTCAAGGTGGAAACTCATTTATATTTTTTATCAAATTATAGTTGCAGAACTTAAATATTCAATCAAGATTCAAAGCTTAACTTTCGGATAAAATGACCGATTTTGGAAATTCAAATCTGAAAGAAATGATCAAGGAGTTGCTATGAAAAAAATTGGTAAAATTATATACGCGGTTCCATTTGCGATTTTCGGGTTATTTCATTTTATTTCGGGGCCCGCGATGACAGGAATCGTTCCTTCTTACATTCCTTTTCCGATTATTTGGGTTTATATAACCGGATTGGCGTTGATTGCGGCTTCGGTTTCTATCATTACAGGAATCAAAACACATTTGGCTACCGTGCTTCTAGCGGTTCTTTTAGGAATTTTTGTCGTTTTGGTACATCTTCCAGGCGCGGCTGCAGGCAATCAGGCTTCTACTATGGCTCTTCTGAAGGATGTTTCTCTTTTAGGAGCTTCTCTTCTAATTGCAGGAACTGTAAAAGATTGATTTATATTACAAAAAATAAACGAGTTGAGTAAAGTGTGGGAACTACTACAAAATTTGAATCCATCGTTTCAATTTGCGGGAGCTGGTTTTTAAAAAACTGAAGTCTATGAATTGTGAATCTTTTTGTTCCAATTGATAGGACTCCCGCAAAATTGTAGTTTGTCGGTAAAATTAATCTAGGAACTCCTGCTTTTTAAAAAAACTGAAGTTTGAAATCCATGGTTCTTAATTTGTGGGAACTCTCACTAAATTGCAGTTTGTCAGTAAAATCAATCTAGGAACTCCCGCTTTTTAAAAAAACGCGATTTCGAGTTTTATCGTAGCAATAAAAAGCGAAAAAAATGCTCATCGTTTCTATTTTTTCAAAAAATCCGATCTGTGGCAAACGAATCAAAAACCGTATTCATTAGAGTAGAAGGAATTTTTTTTATAAGCCGATATTATGAAAAGGGCAGATACTTTCCGAGGAAATATTATGATTCAAAAAACTGCGATCTTAATTTTATCTTTTTGTTTATTTGTTTTTATCTCTTGCAAAAGGTCCGAAAAATTCGGATTTCAAAATCGAGTAGATAGACCACCTACCGTGGAGGATTTAGAAGCCTGGAAAGAAAGACTTGCGATGGAAGAAGCAGAGATCATCGAATTAGAAAAGAAGATTTCTTCGATGGCGCAAAAAACAAGATCTGCAGGAGCGCTCAGTTGGAAAATCGCTCAGGGTTATATGAAAATAGGAGACTACGATATGGGGGTCAAATTCTATAACCGCGCTTTGAAAGAAAATAACGAAGGAAAAAAAATAGAAATCGTAGGAGCGGAACTTCATTTTTTTGAACCGGCAATCCCTTATTTTGAAAAGGCGCTTCTACTAAAACCGGTTGATCAACAACTTCTATTTGAAACCGCTCTTGCCTATGCAAACGCTTCCAAAGATAGAGGTTGGGAAACTACAAGAAGACAAATAGCTATCGATCTTTTTACTCATCTATCTATTCAAGATTCTAGAGATTCTAGATTTCCGTTTCAACTCGCTCTCATCTATTTCGATTCTTCTATGGCGGATTCTTCTTGGGAAGGTGTATCCGCAGGTTTTCACGACCAAGATAAAGCATTTAGAATTTTAGATGATATTATAAAAAAAGAAACTAGAAACGTTCCCGCTCGTTTCGCAAAAGCGAATTTCTTATATAGGCTCGGCAAGGTGGACGATTCCAAAGAAGAATATTTAAAAGTAAAAAAAACGATCGAAGATTTAAACGATGCGGGGCTGGTTCGAGGTGGACTTGAAAAAAACGATTCGTATCAAAACGTACTTCAAAATCTGAAAAAAATAGAAGAGGCTTCCTCAAAATCGGAATGAATTTACTCGTTCTAGCCGATTACCAGGTTTCTAAATTCTGTTTTAGAAATCAAATATTCAGAAAATTGAATTCTTGGGAAAGTCTGGAACAATATTTGAAAGACCAACTTCCCGCTTCCATTCTGGATAGATCCTTGTTTAATTCTGAAAAAATTTCTAAGGAACTGGACTTGACCGGATTTAGGATTTTATCCATTTACGATCCGAAATATCCGCCTCTTTTGAAGGAAATTTATGATCCACCTCTGATTTTATTTTATAAAGGAAATTTGAATATTTTAAATTTATCATATGCAGCCGTGGTCGGTACCAGGAACCCTTCTCCGATTTCGGTTTTTGCCTCGGAGTTGTTCCCTTCTTATTTAAAGAACAAGGGTTTTTCCGGAATCGTTTCTGGTCTTGCCAAAGGGATTGACGCTGTAAGTATGAACTCCGCTCTCGACGAAGACTTGGCGGTCATAGGAGTGATGGGAACCGGTCCGGAAAAAGAATATCCTTACGAAAATAAAATGTTATACCAAAGAATAAATTCTTCCAACCGGACTTTAATTTTGACGGAATATCCTCCCGGTCAAAAAATTTTAAAGTACACGTTTCCAAAACGAAATAGAATTATCACCGGGCTTTGTAGTTCCGTTTTTATCGTAGAAGCTCCTGAAAAATCGGGAGCAATTTCATCCGCTTATAACGCAATAGAACAAAATAGAAATGTTTTTATTTTTTCGGATTCTCGTCAGACAAAAAATTTCGGTGGGGAAATTCTAATCCGAGAAGGAGCGGAAATCTTAAATTTAAAAGATATCTCTTTGGGAATGAAAGAAGTGTTTCATATTAACGATCTTTTGCCGGATTCCCAGTCGAAAATTCCGGGAATGCTTGCAGAACTTTCTAAGAAACGCTTTTCTGGCGAGTGGAAACCAATCGGCGCTGGTTACTATGCGAGAAAAATTTATTTCCAACCTATTCTCCCGGATTTCTAATCCTATTCCGGCTTGGTCCCTGGGATTTTATCGGATTGTATTCGGTATTCTTCTTTTTATATTAGCATTTCGTTATTTTTCAAACGGATGGATCTCCAAATACTTTTTAGATCCGAGTTTTCATTTTAAATTTTACGGTCTTTCCTGGATCGGAGTTTTTCCAGATTGGATCTTATATTCTCTTTTTGTTTCTCTTCTTTTTTTTGCGGTGTTTATTTCTTTGGGAATTTTTTACAGAATTTCCGTCTTTTGTTTTTTTCTGATCTTTAGTTATATCAATCTTTTAGAAGTTGCGGTTTATCTAAATCATTATTATCTCGTTTGTTTGCTTCTTTTTCTTTTGATCTGGATACCTGCCGATAAGGCTTTGAACGTATTTCATATTTTTAGAATATTCAAAAATAAATCGATTTTAGAGACGGCCTCAGTTCCTGCTTGGAATCTTTATGTTCTTAGGTTTCAGATTGGTGTGGTTTATTTTTTCGGTGGAATTGGTAAGTTGGTTCCGGACTGGCTTTTGAACGCGCAGCCGGTTCGAATCTGGCTTCTTCGTAACTCGGATATTCCTATTTTTGGCCCGATATTCTCTATGCCTGTTACCGGATATTTTTTTAGTTATGCGGGTTTGATCTTTGATCTTACGATTCCTTTTTTGTTATTAAATCGAAACATGAGAGTATTTGGATATTCTTTAGTTCTAATCTTTCATTTTTTGACTTGGAAATTGTTCCCGATTGGTATGTTCCCTTGGATTATGATTTTGAATTCTACTTTGTTTTTTACTCCTACTTGGCCTGTGGATCTATTTCGATTTCTAAAATCCAGAAGAATGTTTCCGGATCAAGAGAATATTTTTCATTTTTTATGGACTCGATTTCCGATCCATTTTAAGAGATCGGTTTTTTCCTTTATTGAATCCTTTTTGAAATTTTTAGAATTGAAGTCTCAAACATCGGAAAATTTTCTTTTCTCTAAAATAAAAACATTTAGAGATAAATTCGGTTTACTTTTCTCCGATCGTGTTCTTCGTTACTTCTGGTTTTTTTACGTTCTTTTTCAATCCTTATTCCCTCTCAGACATTTTTTATATCCTGGAAATCATCTTTGGACGGAACAAGGTTTTAGATTTTCCTGGCAGATCATGTTGGTTCAAAAAAACGGAATCGCTTCTTTTAGAGTAGTGAATCAGCAAACAGGAGAAACAAATGTAGTACTTCCGGAATCTCATCTCAACGAAATTCAAAGAATTATGATGAGTTATCAGCCGGATTTAATCCTTCAATTTGCGCATTGGATCGGTAAAAACGAAAAGGAAAAAACAGGTCAAGAAGTTTCGGTTTATGCAGACGTTATGGTTTCTTTAAACGGTAGAAAAAGTCAGGTTTTGATCGATCCGGAAAGAGACCTTATGAAAGTCTCTAATTCTCTTACCAATAAGGAATGGGTTTTGTCTGGAGACGAAGAATGATTTTGAACGAATTCGATGTAACTAACGCGAAAAAGATCGATATATTGGTATTTCGACTTAGAACGGCGATTATAGAGAAGTCGTTCTGACGAGTTGGAGAAATGATCAATTGAAATACATGCCTCATTCTCTATAGATCATTCGACAGGGAGAAAAACTGAGTTAGAGCCCGTGCAGCCGGGATTGTCACGTCGAACTCGCGTTTTTTAAACCGAAGTGAAAGATCGCATCGATACGGTTCGATTCTGAAAACTATGATGGATAAATTTCACTTTTTCTTCCGGTTTCATCGCTCCTAAAATATAAAAGATAGGCTCTAAATGTTCCGTGCTGGGTGCAGCAAGTTTTGCGATTTCTCCTTTATTTTGAAAATCTAAAATTGTTTTGTCGTTTCTAGACTCCAAAGCTTGTCTTATATATTCGTCGAACTCGATTGCCCAATCCGAGGGGGTTGCGTTTAGGTTGTAAAAGTCAGCCTTATGAAGATTGTGAACAATATTACCACTTCCTAATATTAGGGTTCCTTCATCGCGAAGAGGTCGTAATTCTTTTCCGATTTCGTATTGTTTTTCTGGATTTAAGTTTGCGTCTATGCTCAATTGAATGACTGGAAAGTTTGCTTTCCGAAATAGAAAATACAACACTCCCCAACTTCCGTGGTCCAATCCCCAATCTTTTGTGGCCCATACGTCTACGGTTTTTACTAATTTTTGGATTCGTTGTGCGAGTTCTGTAGATCCGGATGGTCTGTATTTTACTTCGTATAGTTCTTGTGGGAATCCGTAAAAATCATAGATCTGTTCCGGTGGATCGGCAATCGTCACATAGGTTCCTTTCGTTTTCCAGTGTGCGGAAATTACGAGTATATTCTTAACTTCTGAAAGTGTAGAGCCGAATTCTTCTACGTTTCGAGTAAAGTCGGAAGTAGTGATGAGATTCATTGGAGAACCGTGTCCAAAAAATAAAACAGGGTTTGTCATAAAGGTAAATTTCCTTGTTGTATTTCATATTTCTATTTTAGACCTTTCTTATCTATCGAAAACATTTTTGCAAATCGGAATTATGATTATAATACTGATCTCTGTCAAATTGAGTGCTGCAAATTTTTATTATTAGGTTTTGTTTCAGCGCAAAATACTGGGGACTCAATTTTATAGTTTTGTACAATTAAAGGAATCCTAGTTTTTTAATTCAGAATGAAACGAGTTGTCTGGAAAGAAGGGGATCTTGTTAGTCTCAAATTGAAAGATTAGTAAACTATTTTGAAACGGGTCGAAACAACGATCCTTTCAAAGAAAAAGTTTTTGGGATTGTTTTTTAATATCGGGATAAATTCAAAGGAGCTTCTGCATTTTTGCAAAATCGACCATTAAATTTTGGCACTATTTTTATGTATGAAGTAGTAACTGATTTTTTAAAAACGAATTGAAAGCTTATCCAAAAAATTTGAAAGAAACCAACGTTTTGATTTTGAACTACTACTCATATATATAAGATAGTTATAATGTACTCATTCGAACAAGATTTTCGATAAAATTTTTTGGATTCTTAAGTTTGATGTAAAAGGTTTATTTTATGGAATTTGATTTTTCCGTGAAAATTAATCTGTGGGAACTACTGCAAATCGTAGTTTTACAGTAAAATCTTGAAATGTAGGAACTATTACAAATTTAAATTATTCCAGAAAATGAATCTTTAAAAGTCCGTAATGTGACTTAATCTGTGGGAACTACTGCAAATCGTAGTTTTACAGTAAAATCTTGAAATGTAGGAACTATTACAAATTTAAATTATTCCAGAAAATGAATCTTTAAAAGTCCGTAATGTGACTTAATCTGTGGGAACTACTGCAAATCGTAGTTTTACAGTAAAATCTTGAAATGTAGGAACTATTACAAATTTAAATTATTCCAGAAAATGAATCTTTAAAAGTCCGTAATGTGACTTAATCTGTGGGAACTACTGCAAATCGTAGTTTTACAGTAAAATCTTGAAATGTGGAAACTATTACAGTTTATTATAAATATATAAAATTCAAATCCTAAAATAAGTTCTGATATTTTTCCTAAGTTTCCAAAAAAATCTTAAAAGAACATGAAGTCATTTCATTAAGATTCTAAAAAAAATGGAAGAAATTATATATCCTACCTAAAATTTTCCAATCCATATTCTCTTATTAACAAAACGATAATGATCCTTTTAAAGAACGTAAATCCGCTTTAGAATTTCGATTTTTATAAAACTGAATTGTTTCATAAGAAAAATTTAGGAACTCCTGTGTAAGTCCAATAACAATCGACTGTTTCAAGAAACATTCGTAGTCATCTGAGGAAAACTCTCAAATCTGCCGATGAGAATAATATGAAAGTTGCCGTCATACACGACTGGTTGAATGGGATGAGAGGAGGAGAATTGGTTCTAGATTCTCTGCTTAAAATATATCCTAACGCCGATCTATTCACATTATTTTATACACCTGGAAAATTAAATCCTCGGATCGAACAAAGAAAAATCACTACTGCTTTTACTGATCGTCTTCCGTTTAAGGAATCTAAATATAGATGGTATCTTCCATTGTTCCCGATTGCAATCGAGTCCTTGGATCTAAAAGGATATGATCTTGTCGTTTCTTCGTCTCATTGTGTGGCCAAAGGTGTCATAACGGATCCGGATTCGATTCATTTTAGTTATGTACATTCTCCTATGCGTTATGTTTGGGATTTGTATTACGACTATTTTCCTTCTCGAAAAGGTTTTAAGTTCTTCACCTTCGAAATGATTTCAAATTATCTTAGAACCTGGGATGTCGCTTCCTCTTCGAGAGTAGATAAATTTTGGTCCAATTCAGAATTTGTAGCTCGAAGAATCCGAAAATTCTATCGCAGAGAAGCCAAAGTAATTTTTCCTCCTTGTCTGCCAGAAAAATGGAAAGTGGTCTCCGCAACAAAAGACGATTTTTATCTCGTCGTCTCCGCGTTTGCTCCTTACAAAAGAATTGATCTTGCGATCGAAACGTTTCGTAAAAATGGTAAACGCCTCGTACTCATCGGGGGAGGACAGGAATTTAAAAAACTCACTTCTAAACTTCCGAAAAACATAGAAGTACTTCCTCAACTCAAACGGGAAGAAGTTTTGGAATATTATAAAAAAGCAAAAGCTTTTCTCTTTCCTGGGATGGAAGATTTCGGAATCGCTCCCGTAGAAGCGCAGGCTCATTGTACTCCTGTGATTGCCTTTGGTAAAGGTGGAGCTTTGGAAACGGTGGTTTCAGATAAAACGGGAGTTTTTTTTCCAGAACAAACTGTGGAGTCTTTACAGGCTGCGATTGATCGATCTGACCGGATTTCCTGGAAAACTTCTGAGTTTCAGAAGAATGTAAATCGTTTTACCGAGGAAAAATTCATTATCGAAATCAAAAAGCAGGTCGAAAATAGAATCGGAACTCCAAGGAAAAAGGGATATTCGTTTGATTCTACTTCACAGGCTGAAAGGGAATGAGTTCGTTCTAAACGCATCTCATATAGAATGTCTTGAGGCGAATCCAGATACGACGATCACACTTTCCAATGACAGAAAGTATGTGGTAAAAGAGTCGGTCTCCGAAGTAATCGAAAAAATTTTAGAATATAAAAAACGTATTCTCGTGTTTCCTCTGGGATCTTCTCCGGATCAGTTCAAAAGGTTGGAATAAATATCATGGATTTTGGAACAGTAGTTGGTTTTGGTGCAGCGTGTGTCCTGATGATTTTCGGGATCATTTCAGCGGGGTTAAGTCCATTAGATATTTTTGATATTCCTTCGGTCATCATTACCTTTGGAGGTGCGACCGCCGGTACAATTATGGCCGTACCTTGGGAATCCACTCTCGCGGTCGGTAAGATAACTCAAAAAGTTTTTAAAACGGAAAAACACGATCTCATAGAATTGATTAAAACGTTAGTCTCCTTTTCAGAGAAGGCGAGGAGAGAAGGACTTCTTGCACTTGAAGACGACGTAAACGAGTTACCGGATGAATTTCTACGGAAAGGAATTACACTTGTAGTGGATGGAACCGATCCCGAACTCGTCAGAAATATTATGGAAACCGAAATGGGTAATATCGCATCACGTCACAATAATGGAAAGGCTTGGTGGGAAAACTGGGGAGCCTTGGCTCCTGCATTCGGAATGATTGGAACCTTGATTGGACTTGTACAGATGTTGAAGAACCTAGGTTCTGGTGACCCTTCCGCGATCGGAACTGGGATGGCAGCCGCTTTGATCACAACTTTGTACGGATCTATGGGTGCGAACATGTTTGCGATTCCTGTCATGAAAAAACTTATACGTAAGTCTGAAGACGAACTTACAATCAAACAGATTATGATCGAAGGAACTTTATCCATACAATCCGGAGATAATCCTAGAATCGTAAAAGATAAATTGTCTTCGTTTCTTCCTCCTTCGGAAAGAGACGTACTCAAAGACGAAGGCGAATAAAGTTCGGGTCTTACAATGGCAAAATCGAAATGTCCGGAATGTATTCAGAATATTCCAGAGTATATGCTTACTTATGGAGACATGGTAACTTTGTTACTCTGTTTTTTTATCATGCTTTATACTACTGGAAAAACGAATGCGATCGAAATGCAGATCATCCTTTCCGCGTTTAAAACGACGACCGGATTTTTTGACGGAGGTCAGACTCTTTCCAAAGGAAGATTGGAAGAGATGGGAATGAATATAGAAAGTCTTCCTTCGCAAACGACCGGGAAAGCGCTTTCTAAATCAAAACAACTTGCAACTGAACTTTTTAAGCCGGAAGTGGAAGCCGGAAAAGTAAAGATTACGGAAGATGAAAGAGGTCTTATCATTTCACTTGTAAGTGCGGATTATTTCAATCCTGGTTCTGCAATTTTAACGGATTCAATTAAAATTGCTCTTAGAAAAGCGAGTTCGTTGATCAAGGATTTAAATCGTTTTGTGAGAGTGGAAGGACATTGTGATGCGAACGCTGTCAATCCAGGAGTAGCGCCTGGAAAAGAAGAAAGGGCTTATATCAACAATTGGGATTTAGCGGGAGCAAGGGCGATCAACTCTACTGATTATATCATTAACGTGGAAAAACTGGATCCATCTTGGTTTCAAGCTGTGAGTTTCGGAGCCTTTCGACCTTTGGTGGTGGAGTATGCCGGAACACCCGAAGCTAAAGCCTATAATCGAAGAATTGATATAGTAATTATGACGGAGAAATCCACAAAAAGAAGTCCATACGAAACTAATTATGGACTTCCAAATACTAAAATTCCCGGCTCAGAGTCGAGTGTACCTGGCAAAGAGTAATCGGAAGAACGACTAACGTTAAAATTCAGGAGGCAAACCTATGGGTGACGCGGAAATAGACGAGGAAGAAGGTGGGCTCCCCGCCGCCGAGGGCGGTGGTGGAACGTCCCCCATCATCAAATGGTTGTTATATGTGGCGGGGGCCATTTTTGGAATTATCATTGTAGCGGTCATTGCAATGATCGTAGCAAAAGAAACGGCCACAAATACATTTACACAAATGAAGAATGTGGCTTTGGTAAAACCCCCTCCACCTTTAGCGAACTATAACTTTACGGAAGAATTTAGAATTAACACTTCCGACAAAGGAGAGGCTCACTTTGTAAAAATGAAATTAGCATTTGGAATTGCCAAGGAAGATCAAACCTTATCGGCGGAACTTGCAGAAAGAAATGCACAAATGAGGGATTTGATCAATTTGATTGTGGGAAGAAAGTCCAAAGACGAACTTATCAATATTGAAGATCAATTGGATCTGAGAGAAGAAATTAAGGCGCAAGTAAATCACATTCTTACCGAAGGAAAGATACAGGAAGTGTATTTTACTGAATTTATAGTTAATTGATGAAAAAAATTTTAGGAGTAATTCCTGCGCGTTATGCGAGTTCTCGTTTTCCGGGAAAACCTCTCGCAAAAATAGGCGATAAGACCATGATAGAATGGACGTATCGGAATGCTTCTCGGTCGTCTACCTTATCGGAGTTAGTTGTTGCAACCGATGATATTAGGATTTGTGAAGTCGTTCAAAAATTTGGCGGTAGATGTGTGATGACTAGTCCGGATCATGCTTCCGGAACTGATCGAATTATTGAAGTTGCCAATCAATTTTCTGAATATTCAGTAATTATAAATATACAAGGAGACGAACCCGGAATTGAACCGGAATTAATTGACGGAGTCGCAAGTTTAAAAGCCTCTCATCCGGAGTGGGCTATGAGTACGGCGGCGGTTCCTTTATTAGAATTTTCTCATGCGGCCGACCCCAATCGAGTTAAGGTAATTATAGATCGAAACGGAAAGGCGATCTATTTTTCCAGATCTTTAATTCCGAGTCAATTTAAGACTACGGTTCCTTTATATCGTCATTTAGGAATTTATGGATACGATCGAGATTTTCTTTTGCAATACAATTCTCTTCCTAAAAGTAATTTAGAAGAATCGGAATCTTTGGAACAACTCAGAGCGATCGAAGCGGGTTATGGAATTGGAGTTTATTTGTCCAAGGAAGCTGGATTGTCCGTGGATACGCCTGTTGATTTGGAAATTGTGATTGAAGATTTTAAAAAACGAAAATGGATTTCTGAATAAGAATAGGATTTGTCTTACTCAAAATTGTAATAAAGTTTCCGCTTTATTTTTACGAAAAAACCAAGTTTTACAAAACAAATTCCTTATATCGAATTTATGTATAAGCGTTCTAGTATATACAAATTTTTTGAATCTAAACGTAAGAAATGTATGTTTAATTTAACGATGAGAAAACGATAAAAGTTGAACTCTATAAGAAATCCATTAAGTAGAATTCTTGTTTTATTTAAGTGCTTCTTGGAGAGAGTTGTGAATTAGAACGAAGTCAGCCAATCCTACGATGTCCATCACTTTTCTGAAATGTTCGTTTAGACCTGCAAATTCGATTTTTCTTTTTGCTTCGGAAGCTTTTGTAATTAAACTGATGAGAGTAGCAATACCTGCTGAATTGATGTAGGACGTACCTTGGAAGTTTAGAATTACACGATCCCGTTTCCCTTCAGGAATGGATTCGTATTTTTCTAGAATTGTTTCGTCTGCTTCCGAAGTAATTTCTCCTTCGATATGGATGATCGGAACAGAGACGGCTAAATCTACAAAAATTTTAAAGTCTTCGGACATAAAAATCTTAAAACAAAAAACCTTTCAATTCTATGAAAGTCAATCGAATTACGCGTAATTTCCAAGTTCGGTAGGAGACAATTGATCAAATTGTCTTCCGCATTTTTTGCAATAAAATTTAACCGCTTGGGGTTTGGATGAGATTCCAAATAGAATCAAAAAGATACCTAGCTTTGTATACGTTTTTTCTTCTCGAGTATTCGGAGAGGTTCTACTGATTCCGCAATCTTCACCGCAGGGTGGAAGTGAATTGTTTGAATTCATCAAGAATAAGATACTCTTCGGGGTCCAAAAAGGCCAGTCGAAAAATAAAAAATGGATCGGAAAACACAAGTTCTCCGATCCAAGAAAATCTTAGTTTTGAGAAAGATGAACTACGTACTTCGCAAGTAGTTTCAGATTTTCATCACCTAAGAATTTGTAAGCGACCATCGGGCTGTTTGGAATTCCTTTGTTGAGGGTTTTCAAAATTCCCGCCTCTGTATTTCCGTTTTTCCACTGCGAGGCAGGTGCCTTATAGTTACGAGGTTTCGGATTGAGGCTTGCAGCAGCGGCTCCATCTCCCGCTCCTTTTTCGCCATGACAGGAAGAACAGTTTTGCAAAAAGATTTCCTGTCCTTTTTGAAGTTCGGGGCTGAGAGTTGAAGCAGTTTCCGTTGCAATAGGAGCGGAAGTTGTTTCAACCGGTTTTTCGGACTTATCTCCGCAGTTCAAAAAAAGAACCAAAGAGATCAGAGCGATCAAGATGGAAAGAGTCATATTTTTGGAGTTCATCGAAAATCACCTCTATTTGTGCAAGCCAGAATATCTTGGTAGGAAAATTCAAGATAGAATTTTTTGTCAGATATTTGTCACAGATTCGATTTTTATCGAAGATTATAATTGTATTGTTTACTTTTAAATTTGTCTGACACTTTAAAATCTCTGGAAATCATTCTTACTCAGAACTATATAATAAAGTACCAGACCAATAAATAGTTTGCATTTCAATCATAGAATAGTTGAAAAATAAATTCTCCATCTGTTTTGTAATATAATTTCCCACACTTGAATATAACAGATTCAATTGTTATAAATTTCTATTTTTTAAATTGTGGTAGTTCCCACATTTTTAGGAATTATTTGTAAAATCATGATTTATAATAGTTCCCACATTTAAAGAATCGATCTATGAAGTTCAGATTTTCAACTTTTTTCAGAATCATGGTTTTATTACGTTGAATTCACAATAAATAGTCTTTGAAAATGTGGGAACTATTACAATTTTTAAGAGCGGAAAATTCTTAAAAAGTCAGAAACTGCGTAGAGAAAACTTACTATTCCAACGTATGAAAATGATACCCTAAATGAACCGTCGATTTTACAAAAATACAGAAGTCCTCAAAAATTGCATTTAACTCGGGATTGTTGGTTTTTTGAAGTAGATTCTACATTCTAACTTTTGAAACAAGTTCAGAATATTGTCCAGTAAGTTTCATAAAAGCAGACAAAGTTTTTGAGATAGGTTTTTGTTTAGAACTTATCTTGGAAATACTTTATCTTTGTTTAAAATAAACATATTAATTTATTCTAATATATTTTTGAGATAACTTCTATAAATATCAAAACCGTAATCATTCGATGGAAAGAGTTGCAGAAACGGCTTTTTTCCAACGTTGAATTTTTTGAACTCTTTTAGTTGAGTCCATCTTTGGTTCGAAAGATTTATAACCTTTTTGTAAATTTTTCAATTCATCTAAACTTTTCCAAAAACCAACAGCCAAACCGGCAAGATATGCAGTTCCTGTAGCGGTCATATCTGGTTCAGGAGAACGATCTACTCTTACGTTCGAAAAATCTGAAAGACATTGAAGAAGAATATCGGACTGAGATACACCACCGTCTACTTTAATGTCTTTGATCTCAACCTTTGTATCTTGTTGAATTCCTTCTAAAATTTCATAGAGACTGAGAGAAATTCCTTCTAGAACGGCTCTTGCAACGTGTCTTCTATGAGATGCTAGAGAAAGCCCAATCACGGATGCCTTGGCGCGAGGATTGAAATAAGGAAAACGGGCTCCCGTAGGAGTTGGAATAAAAACGACTCCTTCCGTATCTTCTGATTGGGCTGCAAGTTCGTTCAAAACTTTAGGAGTGTCGGAAAGTCCGATTCCTTGTCCTAACCAATCTATGAGAGTTCCAGCGGTTGCAACATAACCTTCTAACATATACGTGGTTTCGCCGTCGATTCTCCAAGCGATCATTGGAAAAAGACCGCGTCTAGAAAGTTTTGCCTTGGGTCCTATGTTAATATCCACAAATGCACCGGAACCTTGGGAAATTTTTACTTCACCCCTTTCAAAACAACAATGACCAAATAGAGCCGCCATCTGATCTCCGATCGAAGCTCGGATTGGAATTGAATGTCCTCCTAAATATTCTGGCGAAGTATGACCGAAGTCTCCGTTGCTATCTTTTACTTCCGGAAATAAATTAGAAGGAATTCCGAAAATGGAAAGAATTGGTTGGTTCCAGATCAATTGAAAAGGATTAAACATTCCCGTAGCAACCGCGTTAGACGAATCTGTAAGATGTTGTTTTTGACCAGTAAGTTTATAAATGAACCAAGTATCTAACGTACCAAAAAGAACTTCACCTTTTTTGCATCTTTGTTTTAGATCCGGATTTTTGTCTAAAATCCATTTTAACCTACAAGTTGCATGATCTGTCGTAAATCGTAACATGGAAGTGGCGATCATCATCGGATGGTTTGTCAATCTTCCTACAAACGTAGATACAACACGGATGATTGTCCAGATCAGGTTTTGATTCATTGCTTCGGCGGTTTTATGAGAACGAACGTCAGCCCAACTGATCAAAGGAATTAATGGTTTCCCTGTGGATTTTTCCCAGAGAAGAAAAGAACCGCGTTGATTACAAATTCCTAATGCGATAATTTCTTTTACAATTTGTTGATTTTTTTGGATCTTTTTTAAAAGAGAAAGAAGGGCCGTCCATAAGATTTCTGGATCGTGTTCTAAAGCCCCTGCTTCTGGAATATTGGGAGGAGTTTTTTCATATTGCCTTTCGACTATATTACCTTTTTGATCTAATAAAAACGCACGAATTCCGCTTCCCCCGCTGTCGATGGAAAGGACGTATTTGCCCTGTGAATTAGCCATTCGAATCTCCGAAGTTTTTTCAATAATGGAATGAGAAATTAAAAGGTTAAGTAATAGAAGTAGCGGGTTTCTGTCTATTTCTTTCCGAATGATGTTTTCAACTGGATTGAAATTTAATTTTTGTATAAAAGTAGGTCATCACACAAATGAGACTCTATTTTAAATCTGTCTCAAAACTTGTACAGAAATTATAATAACGTAAATTTTGCGTAAGAAAATGAGAAAGACTTTTCTAAAAGTATGAGTTCCCACAATTTTAGAATCTGTTCGTAAAATTGTGATTTGCAGTAGTTCCCACATCATTTTCAACGAAAACTCTTATAACAAATAATCAATTGGTAAAGAGACTTAACTTGTGGGAACTACTGCAAATTAAAAAAGAATTTCTCTAAGATGAGAAAGAATTTCCTGATTGTTCGTCATTGTAATATCTTTTCCCATCTTATGAAAGATCATAGACTGGGATCTTCGATCCATCTTATCTAAGAGCATTCCGAGAAATCTGGGTTCTGAGACTAGGACAAGGCTTAAAAAACGATTCGACTTTCTTCCTTGGGAAATTACATCCGAAATTTGACTGGCAAACGATTCTGCAACTTTTCGTTTCGGTTCTTGAACGGAATCCGAATCAAAGGCGATTCTTTGCTCTTTTTCCGCCTAAAGAATTTGGGATCAATTCAGAATTTTTCATTCTTCCTTTTGGATTTTCAATACTTTCCAAAAGTTCTAAACCTTTTTTAGATCCTTTGTATTCAAAAATTTTCGCCTCGGATCTGTTAGCTACTACTACCCATTTATTTTTCATCTTTCCTTTCCTCACTAAGATCTACCGAACAATTTTTATGTGAGTTGATGTTTAAAGCCTTCGTTTTCTAACAATGGCTCAAAAACTGTTACTCACATCATTTAGAACGAAAATGAACGCATTGAACTCACCCAAAGGAAGACGATAAGAGCAGTGAAGATAGATTTACGCGGAGAACTATCAATTCATGTAAATTATCGATTTATTCAATTAGGCTTCCTTCTCAAATTTGAATCAATATTTTGGCCTATTTACACAAAATAGTGTTTTAGGTTTTGAGAACGGTTTTTTCGTTCGATCAATATTGTAGGAGAAAAGAAAAGAGGAGTCAAACAAAGAATATTCAACTAAAATCTAAATGTAGTTCCTACGATTTGTTAGAGAATTTTGAGTCTGTGTAATTGTTTCCCCATTTTGGGTTTTTTAGAAATTCAGTTTTATAAATGATCGAATTGAAAATTGTAATAGTTCCCACATTTTCAGGATGATTTTGGATAACGAACGAATGTGGTATCTGAATTCTTTCCTATTGATCTCTCCTAATGAGAAAAAACATTGGTAGAATCGGGATTAAGAAAGAATCTGGGATGGTTTTCTCGTCGAAAACTTTGAAAACTACAAATAGAAAACAAAACCTGTGTAGTTTGGAAAAGGATCGCAGTCTCGAATATTCGCAAAGAAAGGTGTTTCTGTGACCGAGATTTTAAAAATCCAGAACCTCAGAGCGGGAATTCAAACTGGGGATTCCGGAGAAATCAAAGAAATCGTAAAAGGAGTCGATCTAACGATTCGACCCGGAGAGGTCCATGCCATTATGGGACCGAATGGTTCCGGAAAAAGTACACTTTCCAACGTAATCATGGGGCATCCTAAATACCAAGTTTTGTCGGGAGATATTCTATTTGAAGGAAAATCCATTTTAAATCTTCCAACAGACGAAAGAGCCAGACTTGGAATTTTTCTTTGTTTTCAATATCCGACTAGCATTCCGGGAGTTACAATTGGGAATTTTTTAAAAACCATTATAAAATCTGTAAGAGGAAAAGAACTACCCGTTAAAGAATTTAGAAAGGAACTCAAAGAATCAATGACGGCTCTTGATATGCCGGAATCGTTTATTGCGCGTTATGTGAACGACGGTTTTTCCGGAGGAGAAAAAAAAAGAAACGAAATATTACAGATGAGTTTACTCAAACCAAAACTTTCCGTATTGGATGAAACCGATTCCGGACTTGATATAGACGCGCTCCGAATTGTAAGCGAAGGAATCAATCGGAATAAAACTCCGGAACGTTCTATACTACTCATCACACACTATCAAAGAATGTTAAACTATATCACACCCGATTTTGTTCACGTATTTGCAAAAGGAAAAATCTTAAAAACAGGAACGAAAAAACTCGCGCTTGAATTGGAAGAAAAAGGATATGACTGGGTCCTTGCAGAATCAAAAGACTGAAACAAAACTGTCTTTGGAAAACCTGTTTGAGAAATTCGTTTCTCAAAGTAAGGAATCTCAGGCTCTGAAAGATTTTCGTAAGAAGGTTTTTGCCAAATTTCAAACTCTGAAAATTCCCGGCTCAGAAAACGAATCCTGGAGAAAAATACCTCTTTCTAATTTTCATCCGGAAGAATTTACCGAAGTTCCAGATTCTGCCGCCGTATCTTGGAAAATTCCAGATTCCGTTAAACTACAAAGATCGGAAACACTTTCCGGAAAAGAATTAGAAAACTTTTTAAACATTCTGGAAGGTATATTCCAAAAACAGAATGAAGAATGGTTTACCCTCTATAGTCTTGCCAATTTTACCCACGGACTTTATCTCGAAATAGGAAACGATTTTATATTCCAGGAAGAAATTGAAATCAAATTCCGTCTTGAAAAAGAGAACAAAATTCTACCTTTGATCGTAGCTAAAATCGGAAATCATAACAAGATACTGATCGTTGAACGATACGAATGCGCCGAAGAACAAGAGTTAAAGTTTTTCCAGGGACTTTCCGTTTTACAAATCGGAGCCGGTTCCAAAGTATCTTATGTAGGAATCGAGTCTTTTGGATCTTCTATATTCCATTTTCAGAATCTATTCTCTGACCAAAAAGAAAACTCGGACGTAAAAATTGCAAAAGTTACTCCAGGCGGTTACAAAGGAAAAAATTTACTCAACGTTAATCTTTCCGGAAAAGGTGCAAAAGCAAGAGTGATCGGACTCGCTCCAATGGCCGCGAGGGAATTTCAGGATTCAGAAGTAAAAATCGTTCACAATGAAAGTCATACGGAAAGTTCGATTCTTTATCGAAGTGCTTTGAAAAATAAGGCACATCATATTTTTACGGGAAATTTACAGATTCCTAATTCTTGCAAGGATGTAAACGCGATTCAGATTAACAATAATCTACTACTCAATAGAACTTCAAGAGCGGAATCGATTCCTAAACTGGAAGTATATGCAGAAAATGTAAAGTGTGAGCACGGGGCCACTGTCGGAGAGATTGACGAAGAACAACTTTTTTATCTCGCTTCCAGAGGAATTGACGAAGATGAGGCTAGAAGGATGATTGTGGACGGATTTTTGGGCCAAGTGATCGGCGAAATCGAATCGAATTCCATACAAGAAGAACTCTTTCAGTTGATCGCTAAAAAAGTGGAGGGGGCTTATGAGCTTTCGTAAACTCGCAAAACTGTCCGAAATAGAAAATGGGAAAGTCAAAGTAATTGAAACCAGATATAATAGAATCGGGATCACGAGTTTGGACGGGAATGTTTACGCGTTTGAAGACGTATGCACACACGACGGAGAAGCCATTTCGGAAGGAGAATTATGCGAGGATGTAATTACTTGTCCGAGACACGAGGCGCAGTTTTCCATCAAAACCGGAAAGGCGCTTTGTATGCCTGCCGTGGAAGATCTACCGGTCTATCCGGTGAGAATCGTAGATGACTCCGTCGAGGTAGATTTGGAGGATTGACACATATGAGTTTCTCTGCCGAAAGAATCAGAACCGACTTCCCGATTTTGGGAACGAAGATGAATGGGAAACCACTCGTCTTTTTAGACAGCGCCGCTAGTTCTCAGAAACCGTTTACTGTCATAGATACGATCGAAAAGTATTATCGAGAAGAGAATGCAAACATTCATCGTGGAATTTATTATCTTTCTCAAAAAGCTACTGAAAAATATGAATTGAGTAGAATCCGTCTTTCCAGATTTATCGGGGCACAGTGCGCGAAGGTTTGTATTTTTACGAGAAACGCGACGGAATCGATCAATTTAGTCGCCCAAACTTGGGGAAGAACTCAAATTAAAGAAGGAGACGAGATCGTACTCAATGAATTGGAACATCATTCTAATATCGTACCTTGGCAGATGTTGGCTCAGGAAAAAAAAGCGATCTTAAAATTCATTCCTTTAAACGAAGACAGTACTTTAGATCTTTCTAATTTAACAGAGATTATCACGACCAAAACCAAGTTAGTCGCCATTTCTCAGATGTCCAACGTGACCGGGACGATTCACGATATTCTTCCTATACAAAAACGCGCCAAAGAAGTAGGCGCCAAACTGTTAGTAGACGGTGCTCAGGGAGTTTGTCATCTCCCCGTAAATATGAAAGAAATGGAATATGATTTTTATGTATTTTCAGCGCATAAGATGTTGGGCCCGACCGGAGTAGGAGTTCTGTATGCAAAGGAAGAAATTTTAGAAGAGATGCCTCCTTGGATGGGTGGAGGAGATATGATTGCTCAGGTATATAAGGAAAGATCTACTTATGCGGAACTTCCGTCCAAACTAGAAGCTGGAACTCCGAACATTGCGGGTGTGATTGGCTTTGGATCCGCGATCGAATATCTCGAAAATATAGGGATGCAGGAAATCAGAAATCACGAAGTAGAATTACTCTCGTATGCTTTAAATCGATTGGATGATTTTGGTGGTTTGGAACTTTATGGGACTAGGGATTTATCCAAAAGAGGAGGGGTGATTTCTTTTAACTTTCCAGGTGTACATCCTCACGACGTAGGAACAATTTTAGACGAAGAAGGAATTGCAATCCGAGTCGGACATCACTGCGCGCAACCTTTTATGGCGTTTCAAAATATTCCCGGAACTTGCCGTGCGAGTCTTTATCTTTACAATACAAAAGACGACATCGATCGATTGATCCAAGGTCTAATTAAGGTAAAGGAGATTTTCTCCCGTGTCCTTAAGCGATAGTTTATATAAAGAAGTAATTTTAGATCATTATCAAAATCCTAGATTTCGGGGAAAACTAGAACCAGCCGATCTGTACGAACACGGAATCAATCCACTTTGTGGAGATGAACTGGAACTGACGATCAATTTGGACGGAGATCGAATTACGGAAATTCGTGTGACTGGAAAGGGTTGTTCTATTTCACAGGCGTCCGGTTCTATGATGGCGGAATCGATTTACGGAAAAACTATAGCCGAAGCCAAGGATATAATATTACGTTTTAAGAATATGATTTTAGAGGACCGAGATCCTAAATTTGACGAGGAGTTAGAAGATCTGGAATCGATGGAGTCGGTTAAAAAAATTCCTGCGAGAATTAAATGTGCCGTTCTTCCCTGGAACACATTGGAGCGGGCTTTTTTGCGATTGGCGAAACGATCGTGGTAGTTCCCACAAGTGTTTACAGTGAAATCCTGGTTTGTAATAGTTCCCACATTTTGGAAACTAAAGTGTTGCATTTCATGAACTGCTTCATGGTTCCTCGACAGTTTAAGGCCCAAAGCCTTAGTTTTATAAAGGTCTATATCAGCCTCGTAAAAAAATAGGTAACAAAACTGATCAATTTACAAAGAGATTTAATTTGTAGAAACTACCACAATTCTTGTTCAGGTTTGAGTGCCACATTTAAGAAGATCTTTTCTAATTTTCTTAAATTGAACTCGCGTTACAATGGAGTTTAATCAAAAAAAGGAAAGGGGAGAAATCAGATGTTAGAAGCTCCTACAAATACGTTAGAAGAACAAATCTACGAAGAAGTAAAAAAAGTGGAAGATCCTGAAATTGGAATTTCCATCGCCGAACTCGGACTTATTTACAGAATTAAGGTCCAAAATGGCAAGGCAAAGATTGATATGACTTATACTTCTATGGCTTGTCCCGCGGGACCTCAAATGAAACAACAGGTCAAAGATTACGCGCTTCGAGTGGAGGGAATTACCGAGGCAGATGTGGAAGTCGTTTGGGTACCTAAATGGGATCCGAGAGAAATGGCGACGGAAGAAGCCAAAATGGATTTAGGAATTTTTGACTAAAATTAGAATATTATAAATTACACGATAGAGAAGGAAGAATGTGGACTTATCTTCCTTATGGTCCTTTTGAAACTTTTTCAGAATATCAAGAATGGATAAAAAATACGTGTCAAAAGGAAGATCCATTTTTTTTCACGATCGTTGACTTATCAATAAATCAATCGCTAGTTATGCGGAAATTCAACCAACTGCCGGCTCTATCGAAGTTGGTCATTTGGCGTATTCTCCCTTGATGCAGAAAACCAAAATTTCTACAGAAGTTATGTATCTTATGATGGAGAATGCATTCAAACTTGGTTATAGAAGGTATCAATGGAGATGTAACGCATTGAACGCACCTTCCTGTGCTGCCGCGCAGAGGTTAGGTTTATCCTTTGAAGGAATTTTTAGACAAGCAAATGTTTTAAAAGGTTGTAACCGGGATACTGCCTGGTTTGCAATCATAGACTCTGAATGGCCTGAGGCTCAACGTGCTTTTTTGAGTTGGTTAAGCTTTCGATGAAAATGGAAACCAAAAAATTCGACTTTCTGAGTTGACTAGTCCAATTCTTAAACATAGATAACGTGAGTTCGACATAAGAAAACCGGGGCGAATCCGGCTTGCCACAGGCAGCCGGCCGGGCTCTCAGCTCTGGTCAATAAATTGCATACAGGAAACATAATACAACAATCGTCTTTAGATTCAATTTATTGACCCTAAAACGCGACCCTGCAGAGCGACCCTTAGGGAGTGATGCATTGAGTTTCAGGAGAGCGTTTTGCTTTAGTTCATTCATCGATCCCTTTCGCGTTACGCCCTGCTCACACAAATTATTTTTACTGAAAAATCTGGTTTTATAAAACGAATTTTCCGTATCGGTTCTAAGTCGAATTTGAGTTCGTAGTAAATTCCACAGATTGATTTCTAGATGATAGATAGTTTAAATTTCGCACAAATTCTTTTTGAAAATCAAAATATTATAATTTTATAAAATATTATTTTATAATGAAATTCTGAAGAGTTTTTATCCGCGGTCTAAATTATTTGTCAATTCAGATAACGTAATTACAGTTTTCCAGTTTCTAGTCGTGGCTGATACATTCAATTTTTTCTCTAAAAAGTTATTTGATAATTTTGAAACGCCATAACCCTTCGGTGAAAAGAAATAAATTTCTTTGTTTTGAATGACCAATTCTTCGCCTTTTATTTTCACTGTTTCGATTTCGGTAAGATCTAGATTTTTTTTGGATTCGTTTAAAAAGGAAACGTAGATTCTATTCGAGTCTTTTTTAGAAAAAGGGTTGGATTGAATGATTGCTTTGAATTCTTCTTTGGATCTGATAAATACTATCACTTCGAATCCAAAAACCTCTCTGATTTTTTTTTCGATTAAGGCGATGAGTTCTTTTACATTTTTACTTTTATCTTGGAACAGAACATTTCCACTTTGGATGTACGTTTTGACATTCATAAATCCCAAAGATTCAAAAATAGAAGAAAGATCCTTCATAAGAATTTTTTTCTGACCGCTTACGTTGATTCCTCTTAATAACGCGATATAGGTTTTCATTGTCGTAAATTGTATTTGGGTTTACAAATTGGTCGATTTAAAAATGTTTTTTAAGAAATCGTCTCGTCTAGATATTTATAAACTTTCCAGTAATAATCTTTAAATTTTGGGATAGGTTCAGCATTACTACTCGGACGCATCAAAATAATATTTATGCTAAACTTGTTTTAAAACTTAAAATGTAGGATCTTCTTCAAAAAACCAACAAATTCGGGTTAAATGCTTTTTTGAAAACTTTCACATCTTTGGTAAAATCAATTGTTAACTTTGGTATTATTTTTATACGTCCAAATAGTAAAAATCATTTGTTGCTTTTTTAATTTAGGTAAGTTGCGTGTAAGCAATCCGTTTTATCTTAGGTTAATTTTTTCGTAAAAAAATAAATGTGGGACCTACTATAAAATACAAAAAGAATCATCATCCATCCGGTTTTTGCATAAAGCCCTGTTTTACGACCATCATCAAAATTTAAATTCGTCTTTACTTGAGTTCAGCTGAGAAAGAATTTTCTAAGTATGAGTTCCTACAATTTTAGAATTTGTTCGTAAAATCGTGATTTGCAGTAGTTCCCACATCAAGGGATCGATCTATAAAGCTCAGATTTCAACTTTTTTCAAAATTATGAATTACTTACGTCGAACTCACGTTAAATAGAGTTATTGAAAAATTCTACAGTAGAGTTTGGCAAAACTGCTTTAATTGTCAATTTTAATGCAGCGGAAACAGATGGAGTATTCATCTTTAAACAACTCTAATATTTATCACAAGTGCCGTTTCACGTAAATTCGATAGAATTCAATGCGAAAGCGATTGAAGCGTAGAAGAACTCTTTATCCCCACAAGTATTTAGATTTCAATATTAAATCTGTGGGAATTACGACAAATCCTCTGTAAAACTGAGTTCCCACCCTTATTTTTGGGTGGGGGCGGAGGTGGAGAAATTCGGAAGACTTTTCTCTATCAGAAAAACATACTTTTTGCAAGTAAAAAGCCTCATTCTTGTCGGAACACTTGAATAATGTGCGTTTTGCTGAGTTCTTTAACGCGACCTGTCGAACGACCCATGGGGAGTGAGACGCTGAGTTTCCAGAGCGACCCTTAGGAAGCGATGCATTGAGTTTGAGGAAAGCGTTGTGTTGAGTTATTTTGATTCTAAAATCTTCTTCAACTTGTGTGGTTGGTTATGGCTTTCTACGGATCGCGTTTGAAACTCAGCAGAACGCTCACTATGAATCGCGTTCTAAATTATAATTCAAAACGATATGTAGTATTACGTTTCTTTCATACAATTTATTGACTGGAGCAGAAAGCGCGGTCCGGCTGCCTATGGCAGGCCGGATTCGCCAAGATTTTCTTATTCTAGATTCATATTATTGAAGTGTAAACTATTAGATTGAGTATTTTGTTATATAGTTCTGAGTAAATGAAACTTTTGAATCAGTGGTTTATTGCGATAGTGAGCATCTGCCGCTTACACACTGATTTATAGATGCACTGGTGGGAAATTCTCCTGAACCTCTTCTGTCTTCTCCTTCTCCAGTGCAATTCCTGTTAGAGACCATAGAGTCAAAAGGATTGTGGTGAAACGATCCTAACTGTATAGTTGAAAATCTTGCTAGATCTCTATCTGGCCGCGCTTCCAAGTTTCTAATTACCTGTTGTGGATCCACGGTGGGTGTTAACGCTTGCCTGAAGTTTTCAAACGTCAAATTCGTCGTGGCCGTTGGAATTACCACTAATCCTTGAGAGGTCCTAAGAATTGGAACGGAATGTTTTCCCGCAGTTCCATCGGGACGCCACCGTCTCATGAGCACTAACCAAATGCTTCCGGGGGGAGAATCTATGAGTGATTGAATGTGGGATAACATGTCGGAAAGAGTGGAGGATTCAGAAGAGAGACTCCATTCATATTGGGGCAACATAGTTCTAGCGGATATAAGTGTCAATCTCCTACTTGAGCGAACTGTGGGACCATACGTGCTAACTATATCTCTGAGAGACGTGTTCAAATTCGGAAAACGTTGACCAAACGAGATAAATGGATCTGTATTAGGATTTGTATCGAAGAAATAACCTCCACTCTGAAGAGGTCCTCGAGAATGATACTCTTGTAGCTCTGCTATCATTTGAAAACCATGAAGTAAACAAACGCCACATACTCCACTTGAGATATCCGAACCTGAAGTCGAACGTGTTATTTCATAAAGCCTCTGAATCCACTGCTCGGTTAATTGAAAGCTGGGTGGTAAGGTTCTTAAGACTCTTTTATGTGTGCTACTTGCCTGATTACCAGGAGCCGGACAATACTGTTCCGTCTTACCAAGATTAGAAGCTGTATAACGCGTCCAATCCAGTAAATTTTTATCAACTACAAACAAAGAAGTGGGATTATTGGTAGTGTCTTTTTCTAAATAGGAAAGTTTGGCGGCGTAGGCAACTCCCCAATTAGTTCCATATCTGGTAACTCTCAGTGCGTTTCCCTCATAATCCGTGATCATTCCTCCTTCTTCCGTTTCAAAAGAGACGTTCCAAAAAGCAGGATTATTTTTACTGATAGGCGCATCGCTACACAACGCCCAAGTCACCCAATTCCAATTCGATTTACCCACGTTAGAATACATACAATAGAGTGAACCACTGATTGGATCATACTGAGCAATATGCCCACTTTCAGGATTGTAGTAGAGAGGAGTTGTATTTTTATCCGAACCTCCCCAACGAACAAAGTAACGTTCATTTCCCCAGCTACTGTTTAAATCCCAGGCGATCGAAGTTTGAATGCTGATGTTTCCGGGAGTGGCCACAGTATTTATCCAATCGTTCATGGAAGAATCTAAAGTATGGTTGTATCTATCACCAGAATTTCTAGAAATATAACCGTACCATTTTGTATCCTTCAAACGATAAAACCCATCTGCAGTCCAAAATGAATTCTCTTTTACAATCCATCTCTGCAGAGGATCATTGATAGTACAAGGTCTGAGATGAACATAGTCCCAACTTTCTTCCCCTCTAACTACTTTTTCCGGAGCAGTAATACATAACCACGTATTATTGACGTTATACGAAATTCTTTGAAACACGTCGTATCTTGCATTCATAACGTGCATTTGCCAACACTGTTCAATTACGATGTAACTTTCACCGCCGCTAAAGGTAGGACCGTAACAGAATGTTCCTCCGCCACTTACATTGACTTTGATCGGTTTGTCTTTTGGTGGATCGGTAGGTTTTTGAACGATCGAGCCGGTGGCCTTTGAAGCAGCAGCATGTACAAGTGTATGATCCATTTCATACTCCAAGTAAACCATGATGGAGGTTAACAAAATCACTATGAGAATTTTCTTCCAATTATACATTTTCAATTTACCTTCTTTTTCATAAGATTGAATTGTAGAACAATACTTTCTGTAGATAGTAAACAATTATATCTTAATACTCTAAATTAACGTGAGTTCCAAGTAAGAAAACCGGGGCGAATCCGGCTTGCCATAAGCAGCCGGACCGGACTCTTGGCTCCGGTCAAGTTATTGTGAAACTACAGAAACAGATTCAATTTTCATAAAATACCAATAACTTGATCCTAAAACGCTTTCGTAAAAAGCGTTTTGTTGAGTTTCCAACGCTTTCGTAAAAAGCGTTTTGTTGAGTTTCCAACGCTTTCGTAAAAAGCGTTTTGTTGAGTTTCCAACGTTTTCGTAAAAAGCGTTTTGTTGAGTTTCCAACGTTTTCGTAAAAAGCGTTTTGTTGAGTTTCCAACGCTTTCGTAAAAAGCGTTTTGTTGAGTTTCCAACGCTTTCGTAAAAAGCGTTTTGTTGAGTTTCCAACGCTTTCGTAAAAAGCGTTTTGCTGAGTTTCCAACGCTTTCGTAAAAAGCGTTTTGCTGAGTTTCCAGAGCGACCCAGAAAACTCAGCGAATGCCTCTCTAAGGATCGGCATTCAGGGAGCGATGCATTGAGTTTAAGGAAAGCGTTGTGTTTTAGTTCATTCATCGATCCCTTTCGCGTTCTACCAAATTTATGTGCAATCCTTTTTGGAGTATGGTTAAATGGATTTCTGATAAATTGCTTTTTATATTTTAGAATTTTATTTTATTATAAAAATATGTTTTTTATAATTCCTCCTGAAATGAATTATTGATAACTCTGCATGTACTGCCTAGAAACGAGAAAATGAGACAAGTTGGAGAACTGTGGCACTGAGTTTTCTCCGTCTATGTCTTTAATTGTTTGATAGGATATTCTAATAAAAGGAAATGATAATCTGTTTATTCTAAACTTAAATTTGAATTATATATTAATTCTAATCCATATTTTTTTAAAAGAGTTGTTGAAAAGTTCTATAGTGGAGATTAACAAAACTGCTTTAACTGTCTATTTCAATGTAACGGAAATAGATGGAGAATGAATTTTTCAACAACTCTAAATTCCGAAATTGACTATGGAATGTGAGTTCGACGTAAGAAAATCTAGGTAAATAAAAAACTCAAACTGTTCTCGATGGATCAAAGCAGAATGTTACGACTCCTTTAAGAGACGTAATTTGTGGGAACTAACACGAGGAGTTTTGTTGTGTAGTAGTTTAGATTTCTAAAATTGCAAAACCTTTTTTGATCGTCTCTTTTTTACTTCCGATGCGAACTTTACCGGAAACCCTTCCTTCTATTTTTTCCATTGGAATTTTTTTTCCGAAAAAACCAGAAACGATATGTTGGGTTTTTCGAACCGGAGTAACTGTAAGTTCAATCTGGTCCGAAGGGTCATGAAGTACATAGGATAGGGATTCTTTTTTCAAACTTGCAGTTTCCAAAAATGTAGGAATTCCATTTTTCCAAAGAAGGAATCCAGTGTTTGGATTGTAGTTCAAACGAAACGAATTTTTTCCGGATCCAAAACCATAAATCCTAGATTCCGACAAAAAAGATCGGTTTTCAAAACCACTTGTAATGCTATAAGATAATTTTTCCGAAGATTCTAAATTCCAGGTTTTGTCATCGATTGCGAGTTGGCCTCTAACTGAAAGATCCGGAGAAATTAGTCTAAACAGCCAATCTTTTCCGGAAGTTTCCAAAGAAGAAACGGGTTTGTTTGTTTTTTCCACAGTACTGACAAGTGCGTCCAATTGTAGATTGAGATTGGGGCTTAAGATGGAAGAATGGGTATAACCTTGTTGAATCGTGTCGTCTAAACGAAAATTGAATCTTTGATCCCCTTTTGTAAAACTCCAATAACCGTTTCGAAACGTACCTCTGGATAAAAAATCTTTACCTGCACTTCCCGCCCATTCAAAGTCTCTAAAATTTTCAGACTCGAAAAACCAGAGATTAAGAAGTGCTTTGCAGGCTCCTGGTCCTCTAAAAATTCGAAGTCCAAGTAGAAAATCTTCTGTAATCAAATCGACTAAAACGGAGTCTATCTTTTTCAAGGAAGACAAAAAAGAGGTTTTATACTCTCTGGAATTATCGATCCCAAGAGTTCCGGAATAAAGACCTAGATTTGGTTCTAATGTAGAGGGGTTGAGAAGATGGCCGATCGCCTCTTTCATGTAAATACCTTTAAGATTGTCAGTTTTTTTAAGAGGTTTCAAAAAAAAAGAAGAATGTAGTCTTTCCTAATCCTGAATTAGGCGCTTTTTTATCTGGAATTTTGCTTGCGGAGCCCGGTTCCGAGGATTTCAGTAAAGGATTTTTAAATAAGTACATGTTGTATAGCCAGGACACAAGCAATTTACTCTCCTATGGAGAAAACAATTATCAACCTCATTACCAGCCGATTCTGGAAGTAACCAATTGTAACATTATAGGATATGAAGTTTTAGGAAGATTTTATTTTCCCGAAAAGAATGAATACCGTTCTTTGGGTTATCAATTTCACAATCCGGAACTAGATGCAATCCGACTGATCCAAATCGATCGATTGATCCGAGAAAAAGCCATCCGACATCTCAAAGACTCCGGTTTACGAACGAAACTTTTCCTCAACATGATGCCTAATTTTCTATCTATGATCCATACAGGAGACGTATTGGATCTCAAAAGAATCCACGTTCTCAATCTGATTGAAAAATACGATATTCCTCCTTCTGAAGTGGTTTTAGAAATCACGGAAGATAAGTTTGACGGTAATATAGAAAAACTTTTATCGATCGTAAACGTGTTCAAAGACTACGGATTTAAGATTGCGGTGGATGATTTAGGAGTCGGATTTTCCAATCTGGAAAGAATCGGTTATATTCATCCAGATATAATGAAGGTGGACATCAAGATCATGCGGGAAAGTTTAAACCGAAGATCTTTTAAAAACGTACTGAGTGCGATCGCAGACATGTCTCAAAAACTGGGTTCTGATCTTTTGTTTGAAGGAATTGAAACGGAGGAAGAATTACATCTCGCTCTTTCTATGGGGGCAAATCTTCTTCAGGGATTTTATTTTTCAAGACCTCAAGTAGAGTTTCAGGATAAAAAACAATTTAATAGAACTCTCAGAGACACTTTGGAAAAATTCTCTGGACTTCGATTTATGGAACTCTTAGAGGAATTTCAAAAAGGTCAGTCGGTTATAGATTCCTTGGGGGAGAAATTAGAAGCCCTTCGACATAATGGAAAGGAAGATCTTCCTCTGGTTCTTCATCTGATGCTCTCGGAACTTCCTACGGAAATTCTTTCCGTATTTGCCTGTGATATTTTCGGTTATCAAATTACTCCTACTTATTTCCGAGTTCATCCCGGAGAAGAGTGGGATTCCGATCTCACGGAAATTGGAAACAATTATGCCTGGAGACCTTTTTTCATCCGTCATAAAGCAAAGGTAGTTCAGAATGCTGCAAAATGGACTGTGACCGAACCTATGTACGATATGGATCTTCATAAACAAGTTGTAATCTTTACTTATACCCTCAGAGATAATTACATTTTAGTAATTAAGATGGATTGGGAAACGGAAGGCAGGGGACTGAAGACTGAGGATAGAAGACAATAAGCGGGGGGCCGTTGGATTTTCTTCGGAAAACGTAGTAGGGGAAATATTTCTCAGTATGTTTCATAATTTACTATTGAATTATAGATTCTAACTCTGATTCCTAAAACTAATATTGGTTTTGTATAATCAATGTGAAAGTGATTGATATGGAGGAACTCAGCAGAACGCTCAGTGTCTCGCTTTTATAATAAGGCTTGTCCTAAAACCGTCCAATGTGGGAACTATTACGAAAATTTAATGAGATTAAAACTACTTGAAAGTTCGCAAACTACCAAATGAGATCTAATTTGTAGGAACTCATACATTTTATTAAAAATTTATAAAGAATGATTGCCTAAAATTCTTTGAGGTTTTGAGATAAGTTCTAAATTGAAATTTAAGATGATCTATTATATTGAGTTTATTTAATGCACTTTATTGGCTAAAGCATTCTATTTTGACTCGAAACGGTGATCCGTAGAGAGCCGTTCTGCTGAGTTCAGGAAATGATCAATTGAAATACGTACCTTATTTTCTATGGATCATTTGGCAGAGAGAAATATTGAGTTAGCGATTGATTCACCAGATTTTCAACCATCAAATTCACGTTAGGTTATATTCTAAATTGCGAATGTATGTAAAGGGTTTGAATGCAAGTCTTCTACCTGAACGAGCGAAATGAAGTTCGCGGAGGACGTTACAACTTAAGTCCGGTTCCAACCATAAAGATCGGTTCTTGAAAATGATAAGAATTTACGGACCCAATTAAATCCGTTTTTCGAAACTGTAAGGCTGCGTTGAAAAAATAAAGATCCGATTCCCATTGAATTCCGATTCCTACTAAAATAACCGTTTGAGTCAGTGGTTTAGAGTAAATTCCGTTTTCGTAACTTTTCCCGAACCCGAACCCACCTTGAACAAACCAAAAAAAAGATTCTGAAATTGGAATATAATATTTTACTCCGGGCGAAAGCGAAATTGTTTCTATGGAAAATTTGCCGCTACTCTGAGTAAATTTTCCGTCCAATTGATTGACCAGAAACGAACTTAAGGAAACGGAAGAAAGAGTTTGATATTCCTGAGTTGTATTTAGAGCAATGAACGTATTAATTCCGATCAAAGGAGAAATACGTTGATCCGGAAAAGAATAAGAGTTTTGTTCCAGTCCAAGAAAAAAACCAAAGTTCGATTTGGGGCGATATTCTCCGTTTAAAGAAAGGGTTCGAACGTTTACGGTATATCTCCTTTCGAAATACGGATCGATATTGACCACGTTCGTTCTAACATCCGTTAAACTATATCCACGATTAAAATTAATCCCTTCCGAAACCTTGGAATTCCACGAGGAACCATTAAGAGAAAAATAGAATTTTTTAATATTCTTATATTCTTTTTTTTCTTCTTGGGTGACTTCGGGTTTTTTGATTTCGGAAATTAGAATTTTTTCAACTAGGGTTAAGTCGATTTTTTCGATTTTGCCTTTTTCGTCTTGGACCAATACGTGATCTTGTCGTAGTGATGTTTTGACGTTTTCGAACGTTTGCCCGTCTTTTAAGATGATTGTATCCGCAGAGATTTTTCCCAAATTTGGTAAAACGTGAAAACAAAGAACTACTAGAAAAACCCCAATTTTTTGTGTATTTCTAAGAGGCATAACTAACGATTTAAAATGAAATCGATTCTACGTCTTTGGACAAAATTACTCTTTTTTTACCTTCGACTTCGATAATATATCTGTCTTCATATTGGATCAGATTTCCCTTTAATTCGGAGCCGTCCTTTAGTTTGATCGTTTTGTTTCCTAAACGAACAGGTTCTTCTTTTTTAGGTTCTATCTTTTTTTCTACTTTAGGAACTGGTAATATATTCGGTTCTATTTTTTCATTTTCTAATTCGATCGATTTGGGATTTTCAAAACCACTCGCAAACGTTTCTAGTTCTTGGATGTCTCTCTTTTGCAATACAGTTGTTTTTTTGTATGAGGCTGTTTCTACGATCGTCTTTTGCATTTTTTCCAAAAGAAGGAACATTTCATTTGGATTCGTTTGTTTTTCATTTAGAACAAGGAGTGGATTTTGAACGGAATCTTTTTGAAAGAATAAGGATTTCGTTTCCAAAGAAGAATTGGAAAGTTTTTCCAAAGAAATATCGTTCCAGATGCTTTCATATTTTGTTTTTTGTTCTGGATGCTCATCTAACGTATGTTTTACGGACTTTTCCATTTGTTTGTCCAATAAGAACGGAAGTAAATAGCGAACTCCGGACCGGACTTCCGCTGATCCGTCCCAAACATTGATTTTATAACGTTCTTCCGAATTTTCGATCCATACTTTGGTTCCGGTCAATTGGATCTCGGTTCCGTTCAGATAAATCTTAGTTTGTTTTTTATTGTCTGTTGGAGTTTCGTTTAACAATAAATTTCCTTTCTGTACGAATATAGATAAACCGTTTGTTTTTGTTTCTTCAACGGATTTAGGTAATTTTAATATTCGAACTTCCGAATTTGGAAAAATTCTGAAGTGAAGCCGACCTTCTATCTTTACGTCGCAAAAAGAATTTTGATCCGGTCGAATCCAATCTTTCCTTAGTGTTTCTATACCACACGCTCCGGTGGCTACTAAGGGAAGTTGTTCATATTTTTTGAATATTCCTAATTGAAAAATTACGGACAAAGAAATAATTAAAGAAATGATCGCAGCGATCGCCAGTAATTGATTTTTAAATTTTACAGGAAATAAGCTGATTTTAGAAGAAGGTTTTGAAGACTCAGTTAGGATTTTCTCAAGTCCCGTCTTATGTTGTTTTAGACCGGTTTGTATCTTTACATAGTTATCATATCTTTTTTTAAATTCTGGATGAAGGGATATGATTTCGTTTAATTTTTTTTCTTCTTCTGATTTTGTTTCTCCGAAAAGGAACAGAGACATCAGTTCTTCAAATTCTTCTTGTAGATCTTTTTTTTCCATAATTATAAAACCACTTTTCTTCTTTCTAATTCTTCTCTAAGTAGATCCAACGCTTTTAATAGTTTTCTACTAACGGTTCTGGAAGATATGTTTAACGCTTGTGAAGTTTTTTCTAATGTATAATTATTGATTTCTTTTAACAAAATAATACTCTTTTCTGGTTCGGGTAAAGTGGAGATGATTTCCCTCAATTCTTCCTCTACAATTTTTGTTTCTATGTTCTGAATAAAATCATCTTCTACTTGGAGAGATTCTATAAAAACTGCGTTTCCTTCTACGATCATATCTTTCTTCTGTTTTTTTCTATATGTATAAAAAGTATTCTTTGCGATCGTTGCCGCCCAGGTATAAAAACTACCTTTTTCCGGTGAGAAATTGGGAAGGGATTTATATAGATTTAAAAAAACTTCTTGAGCTACGTCTTCTATTTCTTCAGGATCGCTGGAAAGAAATCGGATCACCTTATAGATGGAATCTTTATAGTTTTTATAAAATACTGAGAAATCGTGATCCTGACTTAATTTCATTATCTATGCTCTGTATATAAGGATTCAAACATATTCAAGAAGTTGTTCTTAAAAAGTTTGATTCGGTTTCGCCTATTGAATTTGAACGCTTTTTCTCGAATAGAAAATTTTCAAGATACAAATGATCAGGCTATAAACTTCATAAAAATCTTTTTTCAAATTGAATTGTATATACAAAGTCATTTGTATATAAACTCCCTTATAAAATCGATACGAGAAAAAATCCGTTTGAATTCTTTCTCGTATTTTTTTAATCACCTATATAAGATTGAATAGATTCTTATTCATTTTAACGAGCTAATGATAGTTGGTAAATGAAAGATCATATTTTTTCTTGCAGTGTTTGTCAAATTGTCTTCTCCGCTGGTTGCGTTTGGTCTATCTGCTATATCCAATTGTGGAGAGAATACGTTGTTTCCATCGTTGGAATCCCAGAAAAGAGTATTGTCTGCGGAAATATCGAATGAGAGATTCATTTCCCTTGGTGACTCTCCCGAATTCTTTTCACCTTTTGCTGTGTTTATGTTTGTAATCAAGATGTATGGGGTTGTGGCGCTCAAGTTACTGACTGAAGCAGGCACTTTAAACTTGAGTTTTTGGGCTGCATTGTAAAATACTCCGGGAGCCGATGGAGGATTTAAAAAAGAGTCGGGATCCGTTGTGAACTGAGCTTTGTAATTGACATTGGGAGTAAAGAAAGCTCCTGAACCGGCATGAATGAGCGCCTCCCCAATAGAACACGTGGTTCCCATCGGAAGAGATTCTCCCTTTTCCAAAACCATTTGAGGGAAGAACGCACTTGCTGAGTTTGCGAATGAAGCAGGGCAACCGTTTTTCCATATTTTCGTAATTACATCTCCTCTTACGATGTCCGTATCCAGATGATCTCCAGCCAAAGGATTGAGAGCTAAGTCTACATAACGGTATGCGTTTTCAGGAACATCATTCGGATTAAAGTAATAAGAGAAAGATTCCATTACAAACCCAATTCGATCGTAATCCTGAATCTCAGCTGCTGGTATCGGATTGATAAGAACCCTGCCTTTTTCCTTACCTTTCAAGGCGATGATCGCTGCTCCGCCGGAACAAGGTCCAAAATCAACTCCCGGAGGTAGATTGCTTGGAAATTTAAATGCGATAAAACTTGCATTATCCAAAGTTTCACTTCCGACCGCTGGTCCCCCTTTTGCAACGGATTTGTAGGCAAGCAGTTGGCAAAGTTCCATGGAAACGGCTTCCGGAGTTATGAATCGGTCATTGAAACCGTCCGCGATTCCATCGCCGTAATTTTCAGGATTATCTCCTGCAAGATCCGTAAGCAGAGTGGAGTGCGGCAACATTCTGAATTGTCGTGAGTTCGCGTTTGCGGTACGTGCGGCAACTAAGGCACTTGTTGTGGAAAGCTGAAATTCTGCACTGCTGCCTCCTCCCATCAAACTCAATGCTAACAACAATTCTAAGGTATTGTCGTCCTTATCTTTTTTGCAATTTGTAATTAGAAACAATGCCGTAGTTGCGAAAATCGCGATCTTCAACATTCCTCTTTGAAATTTATTTTTATTTTGTTTCATCGTATTGAACCTCCAATGAAATCACAAAAGAAACATAGAAAGGATTCGATACGAGTGAGACAGACTCACCGAAAAAAATTGGATTTTTTTAAGTGAGATGTTTCAATAAATTTTGAACTTGTCCCAAAATTTCAAAGAATGTTATGCGATAGTTTTTTAGAAATTTTTAATAAACTGCAGTAGTTCCCACAGATTTTGTCGTATTTGGCAATTTTCAAGCAGTATTAATCTAGTTCAATTTTGTAATAGTTCCCACATTTTATGAAACTAAAGCAAACACCTCCTGAACTCAGCATCTCGCTTCTATTGGCGCTCGACAGGTTTTGGGACAAGCTCTTAATAATTAACATGAGTTCGACGTAAGAAAATTTGGACGAATAAAAAACTCAATGCAACGATTCCCTACAATGTAGAAAACGACAGTTCCTTCCCAATTACGTTGGTAAGCAAAATCACTTATTTCTTTGAACATTATTCTTTCCTATAAATTAATTTTTGAATATAGATTTCGCCTACCGAAGGAGATATGTAAAGTTTCGCCCAGATCTTAAACCGTATCTAATAAATGGGAGGAAGATGAATATCCAACTTTCCACTCTGCAAAGCAACCGAGCACACCACATTGAGTACAATGGCATCCAACGTAAAGCCAGTGAATTTCAGAGGGCGGATCTTTGTGCATGGCAAAGCCCACGCCCACATTGGTGTGAAGAGAATCACATTCGATGCATTTCCATTGTTCGGGTTCCGCGTCAGGCCAGTGCTCCGCGCTATCGCAAATGAAATGGGCAGTGCCACATTAAGTGCACAGTCTACGTGCAACTCCTTCATTGTCGTCTGCCTCTAACCCGAAAGTGACAGATCCGCATTCGCACTTACTCAGGCGAAATTCTGAAATAGGATATCCATCTTGTGAGTAAGCAGAGAGGAATTCGGCGATGTCGGTTGGTTCTGAGCCTATCCACCACTTTCCGCTTGTATTAACTGTCATGTACGTCCCTCCTTTTCTTCCTATTTTCCTGGCGTTTAATATCCGTTAACTATTATTTTTTTCACTTTTACTTTGAGCATCTCAATTGTGGGAACTATTACAAATCCAGGTTTTGCAGTTAGATTTTGAAAATGTGGGAACTCATACAAAATCCAAAGGTTTTTAACGTGAGCTAAGAGAATGAGAAAAGATTTTCTAAAAGTATGAGTTCCTACAATTTTAGAAGTTGTTTGTAAAATCTTGGATTTGTAATAGTTCCTACAGATTTTGTCTCATTTTAGATTCATTACTTTTTTTGAAAGTTCTTCGGTTCTGGAAAGCCATTCATGCCTCCTTTTTTAGAAAACGATCCTTCATTTAACGAAAGCCCCGATAGGTATGAGGAAGAATTCAAAAAAGTTGAGCAATTTTATACTATTCTGAAGATAACTTTGGAGAGTAGCCGTTTTACGGACCGGATTTATACAGACACGCGTTAGACGAAACATAATCTAAAGAATCATTGGAAATCTCTTGAATGGCTCTGAATAAAAGATCATTCGAGTAACCGGAGTACATTCCTTCCGTAAGAATTCTTCTAAAACTGCGGGCTCCCTTTTCTCCATAAAATAAACCTAATATATGTCTAAGTGCGTGATGCGGTTTTCCGTTTTTCTCTTTTAAGATTACTTCTTCTATATAGTCCTTCATTCTAAGTAAAACTTCTCTCCTACTTAAAGGAGGCAGGTTTTCCCCAAAAAACAAAGAATCTACTTCCGAAAAAAGATAAGGAGTTTCGTACGCGGCCCTTCCGATCATCACTCCGTCATTTTTTTCTAGTCTTTCCCGAATCGAAGTAAGAGTTCGGACTCCTCCGTTGATCTCTATCAAAAGATCCGGAAATTCCTTCTTTAAAGATTCAACGTACGTATAACGTAAAGGAGGAACTTGACGATTCTGTGCGGGAGTAAACCCACCTAAAATCGCGATTCTTGCGTGGACGATAAATCGCCGAACGCCTGTTTGGCGAACACATTCTATAAATTTACATAGGTCTTCAAAAGTATCCTTACCTGGAATTCCAATTCTACATTTTACGGTTATAGGAATTGAAACGGAAGTGTCCATTGCAAACGTCAATTCAGCGACCTTTTCCGGAGTTTCCATCAAACAGGCGCCGAAGTTTCCTTCTTTTACACGATCACTTGGACAACCTACATTCAAATTAATTTCGGTGTATCCATAGTCTTCTCCGATCTTGGAACATTCCGCAAGTGCTTTTGGATCGTTTCCTCCTAGCTGAATTGCCAGAGGTAATTCTTCAGGACTGTAAGATAAAAGTCGACTACGATCCCCGTGAAGTACGGCTCCAGTATGAATCATTTCCGTATATAAAAACGTATGTTTAGAAATCAGTCTTAAAAAATATCTAAAATGTCGATCGGTCCAATCCATCATAGGAGCGAGTGAAACTGGGTATCGTTTTGGAATTTTATCGTATTTCTCTAACATAAACGAATTGGATTACCAGAATATTGTTTCGAACTCTTCGGTCAAGAACCCTCTCAATGATAATTAGAACTTAAAAACTTTAAAGAAATAAAAAACAAATTTAAAAACAATAAAAGCAGACAGGTTTTGGTAAGAATTCTAGAATGATGAATCGTAAAAGAATATCAGTAAAATATGAACCTTTTCGAAGATCAAAAACAGAAAACATTTGTATCGAAAAAGATCGTAGTTCTATCGATATGGATCAGTTGTATGACTTCCTGTAAAACTTTAGAATCCTTTTTTGAAAGTGTAATTCTTACTGGAGGAGTGGATAACACTCAGTTAAATTTTTTTACGAAATACAATTCTCTTGAAAATTTCGTCAGAACGAATGGAGGTTCTAAAATTTCGGACAAAAGCGACCGTATGGTCAATGATGATTCTGTGAAATCGGTAGCCTTTTATACGATCGGATCCATTCCTAGAAGATTACCCGGTTTCCCATTTAAGGGTTATTTTAAATTTTTAAATTACTTCGCTTATAGTTTTACGTTAACTTCCCCTAGAACTTTTCGAGGAAACCTTCTCAATTTTCCGGATGACGGAAGAGTTTATTCTAATCTAACGGAACAAACTTTGTATGGTGTATATCCCCTTACTGAACCTTTTGCAAGAAAAATGGAATACTTATATATAGACTATCAAGCTTATACAACTCTTTATTTAGGATTTTGGGAACTCCAAAATTGGAATTTAGGAGTTGGGGTTAATCTGGGTTACAGTATTTATGACTTCGACGTTTTGGAGAATGGTTTTAGGGTTTCCTCTACAAGAAATCAGAAAAGAGCAATTGCAGGATTTAAAATATTATATGAATATAATATAGGTCGTTTTTTACAAGATACCATTTTTTATAATTTATATCTATACTTAGAAGTATCAAGTATTGGGAATAACGACAGCAGGGATTTATTCAGTTTTGGTAACTTTTCTAAAACACCGATTACTCAAACAATACCTAGTACCAACGGAGAAAGTCATCACGATCTTTATCTAACCATGAATACTTTGCGAATTGGAGTCCGAAAGGAAATTCAATTATCCAGCTCCAATTCCGAAGATTTACTTCGCAAAGAAAGTGGTCCTGGAAAGGAATCTTCACCTCCAAAATCTACCGAACCCCCGCCTCCGAAAATTTAATGCTCACTTGGAAAAATAATCTTACTCCCGTATCTGAACGATTTGATGATATTTATTTTTCTCCGGAAAACGGATTGGAAGAAACCAAACACGTTTTTATCGAAGGGAATGATCTTTACAATAGATGGAAAAATTTGAATATTCAGAATTCGTTTTGTATTTTGGAATTGGGTTTTGGCACAGGGCTTAATTTTTTAACCGCCTGGAAAGAATACTTGGAATACAAAGATCGGTTTAGGTTACATTTTATATCCATCGAAAAGTTCCCACTCAATCGGGAAGAAATTTCCAAAGCGCTTTCCACGTTTTCGGAACTTGCGGAAATTAAAAAAGAATTTTTATCTTCATATCAAGATTTAATTCCTGGAATGAACTATTTTCAATTTTTAGGAGGTAGAATCCATCTCTCACTTTTTTTGGACGACGTTTCTAATGCGTTGTGCGAAATATCAGGAAAAGTGGATGCCATTTTTTTGGATGGTTTTGCCCCTTCTAAAAATCCTGAGATGTGGGATAAATCCGTTTTAGAAAACTTAAAATACGTTTCTAAAAAAGGAACCACGTTATCCACCTTTACGGTTGCAAGAACGGTTCGGGATTCGTTATCTTCTGCCGGGTTTAAGTTGGAAAAACGTCCTGGTTTTGGAAGAAAAAGAGAAATGTTGATCGGAAGTTATTCCGATTCTTTTTTAGAATCAAATCTGAAAGAAAAACCTTGGTGTAGACGCGTTTATCCGGAGTTACAAATCAAAACTGCTGCGATCGTAGGAGCGGGGATCGCGGGTTCTACACTTGCTTATTCCTTATCAAAACGGGGAATACAAGTGTTGCTGATCGATCCTTTGGGAATTGCAAAGGAAACTTCAGGAATTCCGATGGCAATTTCACATCCGCATCTTACTAAAATTCCCGGACCTATTAGTCTATTCACGTTACGCGCTTTTAGATACGCTCTTTCCTTTCTTACTTTGTTTGTGGATCAAAACTTTTTTGGAAAAACAGGATTGTTTCACGGTGTGACACAAGAGATGGGTTCGGAAAGACTTCAAAAGAGTATAGAAAATCATAAACTTTCCGAAGAGATTGTATTTTGGAAACCGATCGTTTCCGAATTTCAGAACGAAAATCTTTTAGAGAACAAACCGGGAGTTTTTTTCCGAAATGGATTTTGGACCCGTCCTGGATCTATAGCAAAAAAATGTGCCGAACAACCTGGAATCGAATTTATAAAGGGAACCGCAGATCATATAGAACAAAAAGGAACTTTTTGGAAAATAGTAATCCAAGAATCAGGACAGGAAGTAGTTGCAGATTCTATTATATTCTGTAATTCTCATTCGATTGGAACGTTGGTCGCTTCCTTATTCGAAGGAGAAGAACCGTTTCCAATTCGAAAAGTTAGAGGACAACTTATATCTTTAAAAGAAACGGAGAAATCGTCTCGTATCTCGAACATTTTATGCGCGGAACATTATTTGACTCCTTCCGTTTTAGGAGAACATATTTTAGGTTCGACCTTCGACGAATTTGATTTAAATCCTCTTCCCCGGAAAAAAGATACGGACCAGCTTTTAGAATTTGTTCAAAACAAATATCCAAGTTTAAATTTTGATTCGAGTTGTGTGTTTGCAGAAAAAGTAGGATTGCGGGCTCAAACTCCGGACCGTCTTCCAATTTTAGGTCCAATTTTTGATCCAAGAGAATTTAGAAAAATTTATAAAGAAATCGATTTGCCTAAAAATAGAAACAAAATATTTCCAAATCTAAAAACGATTCGAGGGTTATACGTGTTTGGAGGTTTAGGCTCAAGGGGAATTGTAAGTTCTTTTTTAGGGGCGGAAATACTCACTTCTTTAATTCTGGGAGAACCGATCCCTATTGAATCTTCCATTTTGGAATATTTACATCCGGCGAGATTTCTATATCGAAAGATTCGTAAGTAAACTTGATTTATGAAAAAAGAATATTAGTTTTTTCTTTAGAACTTATTTCAAAACCTTAAAGAATTTTATGAGATCATTTTTTAGAAATTTTTAATAAAATGTAGTAGTTCCTACAATTAGGTCACATTTGGCAATTTGCGAACTTTCAAGCAGTTCTAATCTCGTTCAATTTTCGTAGTAGTTCCCACATTATGAGGTTTTGGGACAAGATCTTAGAACTTATTTCAAGAATCTAAAATGTAGGAACTCTCACAAATCACGATTTTACAGACCAATTCCTAAAATGTAGGAACTCTCACAAATCGCAATTTCACAGATCAAATTCTAAAGTTGTAGGAATTCATACTTTTAGAAAATTTTTCTCAGACGAATTTATGTTTAAAATAACGTGAATTCGGTGTAAGGATTCGTTTTATAAAAATCTGATTTTTCCATAAAAATAAATTTGGAACTCCTAACTTGAATCATAAAAAATGAATGTTTAAAAATTTATTATGTAACTTAATCTGTGGGAGCTACTATAAATCTATATTTTACGGTAAAATTTTGAAATGTGGGAGTTACCACAAATCGCAATTTCACAGATCAAATTCTAAAGTTGTAGGGCTTTTACTTTTAGAAAAATTTTCTTAGTTATTCTCAGCCAAACTCATATTTAAAATAATCAGTTTGAAATTATTTTTGAACGTGTTCAAAAATAATGTAGACAAAATATTAATAAGATTTCAAATTCAAAAATCTTTAAAAAAGAAATCGATTTATACTTTTTAAAAAAAGTGTAATTTAGAAATAGATTACATCCGAGTTTTTCAAAAAAGATCGGTAGAAAACGTATTTTTCTAAAAATTTGGATTTAGGAGAACTTTATGGAGTCGGACCCAATTTCTAAAACAAAAAATATGACCAAAGCCGTCGTCACTTTTTGCATATTTGGGACAATGTCTTTGTTGTTTTTACTTACTGCTCCTTTCTGGGCTTTGAACGGAGAATATGGAACAGTTCTTTTTATCGCATTTCCATTTTCGATAGGACTTTTGATGGAGTTTCATTTGCTTTTTATTTTCGCAAAAACTCTTACAACAAAAAAGGAACTTATATATGTAGGGATTGTTACGATCTTATCTGCTGGTTTTTCCATTTTCGTGTTTCTAATTTTCGGAAAAGAAGGTTTGATCTGTATTTTAATGGCGTTTCCAATTGCTTTTCTTCTAATTTTTATCGGAGCTTTGATTGGTTCCTATATCTACATGAAAAATTTGTCCAAGTATTTAGTAATTTTAATAGTACTATGTTTCAACGTGTCCGCGTATATTTACGATCGGAATGATCGAAATTTAGAGAAACAAAAAGTTCAAACATCAATCGAAATCAACGCTTCTAAAAAAGAAGTTTGGAAGCATATTATTTCTCCGTTTGAATTTGGAGAGGCGGAAAATTTTTTCCTTCGTAACGGAATCTCTTATCCGGCTTCTATGAGAATCGTGGAACAAAATGGAAAACTTTTTCTATTTTGCAATTACACAAATGGGACAACATCGGCTAACGTGGATTCTTTTGAAAATCTGGAAAGGTTTTCATTCTCATTTCCTGAACCACAGGTCACCATGAAAGAAACTTCTTTGTACGGAGAAGTGGAACCGAAACATATTCGAGGTAAAGTTTGGGCAGTATTCGGAGAATTTCGTCTGATAGAAGTCTCTGAAAACAAAACTAAAGTAATTGCTAAGACGGAATACGTGAATAGCCTAGGTCCGAAATTTTATTGGAAATTATGGGAAGATTATTTAATAAACGAAATTCATCATCATGTATTGACTAAGATTAAAAATAAAATCGAACAAAAATGAGATTATTTTATTGATTCTATATATTAGAATACCATAAATTTTGAAAGTATTTTTCGTTTTAGGCGAAATTTTAGATAATTCTATTGGAGTTTTTGAAAAATTAATTCTCTATTTTCTTCTGTTTCATAAAAACGGTCGATTGAAGCAGTTTTGTTAATTTAAACTAAAAAATTTTTCAACAACTCTATTGTATATTTTTGAATGAATTCTAAAGCCGATTAAGATTGAGAGATAATTGAAATTTAAAAAAAATTGCATTAAAAAATTAAATGCATAAGTAAAATATGATATTATTAAGTAAAGTTATAAATCAAAAGAGATTTTTTGACCTTTTTTCAGAAAGTTACGGTTTTATAGAATTACTCTCTCTGGGCCTTGCGAATCGGATTCGAAAACGTTCTCTTGGCATTTTGAATCTTTTAGGGGATGATGTTATTTGTGATTTAATGTGTGGGAACGGGCAAAATATTGGAATTTTAAGAAAATATTTCCGTTGTAAAAAAATCATAGGTTTGGACGTTTCTAGTCGTATGATTGGACGTGCGCGAGATCGTTTTGGAAATGAGAATATTCTTTATATTACAGAAAACGTTTTGGCTTGTTCTGTTCCTTCTAATTATTGTGACGCGGTTTGTTGTACTTTCGGATTAAAAAGCCTTTTACCTGAACAAAGGAATCTTTTAATTTCGGAAGTGTATAGAATTTTAAAACCTTCCGGTACTTTCGTTTTTGTAGAATTATCCGAACCAGTGGGTTTCATTTATATTTTCTGGAAATTTTATTTCGTATATTTACTTCCTCTGATCGGAAGATTATTTTCTTATCCGTTTGTGAAAAATAAATATCTGGCAAATTCAATTTCTACTTTTGGTAATATTCTTTCGGATGAACCTTACTTTCGTTCTTTTTTTTCCAAAGTGAATTTGTTTAGCTGGTATGGTGGAATTGTGACCGGTGTTTTCGGACAAAAATTTTGACGGTATTTCTCACGGATTCTAAAATATTTTTTGGTACTTTCTTGGTTAACTGTACATACAAAATATTCTAATTTCTTAAAGTTATAAGAATTACAAATTTGAAATTAAATTCACATTATGAGTTCCTATAAAATTGAACACCAAATGTTTATTGCAAACGTGCCGTTTAACGTGGATTGCCTGGATTTTATTACGTAGAGTTCATATTATTGAAGTATAAACTATTGGATTGAACACTTTATTATATGATTCAGGATAGTTATAGATATTACGTAAAAAACGAATTGAACGTATTGCTTGAATTTCTGTAGGCTACAAATGTGGACGCAATTAAACTTATGAACCCAAATAAACGGGTAAATTTTTTGCGAGAATTTTCTAATTTTCCTTTAAAGACTTCTAGAACTTTTCTATAATATCCTAGAAGGAGTAAATACGATGTCATACATGGCAGTGGGATCAAGACAGATTCTTTTTTCGGATTCGATTGCACCTGCGACAACCGGCTCTTCTCCGAGGGAGATTGTGGCTACACAGGACAATCAAACAAAAAGCCCGGACGTTTCGGTGGTTTCTCCAGGGTCTCCACCTTCTTCAATCGGCAACAATATAGATTTATATATTTAAACTTTTATGATTCATTTTTTATTTTCTCTGATTTTAATGTCACTCGTAGTGGAGTTTGTATTTCCGCTCATTCATCCCGATTTTCACGTAGTTGGCGGCTGGCTCAATTCTCTAATCGTAGTAGTTGCCTTTGTAATTCTCAATGCAATTCTAAGGTTCATACTAATCGTTATGACTCTTGGAATCGGAATCGTATTCTATTATCTAAGTTTAGGTCTGATCGGATTGATCATCAACGCTTGGGTGATCTTAATCATAGGGGATTGGTTTCCGGAAACCTTATCCGTGCCTGGGTTTTGGTCAGCGTTTTTAGGGGGAATACTTTTGGTGTTAGCCAATTACGTGGGAAAAACGGAGTCCAAAGAAAGAAAAAAAGAAAAGCTGGATTCGTAACACAATCCACTTTCAAACCGTTTGTTATAATTGTTTTTATTTCTTTGCGTATTTGAAGTATATCTTATATTCTAATTTTTTGTACAAATTTATAATAAAGTTTTTGAAAAATGGGATCAACAAAACTGCTTCCATTGTCCATTTCAATACAGCGGAAACAGATCAAGAATTAATTTTTCAACAATTCTAATATTGTTCGAATAGTAACAATAAAACTGGAAGACAAAAATCTTGACGTTAATGATGAAAATGATTTACCTATGTAATCATAAAGAAGGATATATGAATCAAAATAGAAAAACAAAAAATGAATGGTTTTTCATTTTTATATTGTTAGGTGTTTTTTTTATAAGTCCTAAAATTATAAAATCCCAAAGTGGCGTTTCTATTTCTGCTTTCTGGAAGGAATTTAAAGATGCGGTTCTCAAAAATGATCCAGAGAAGTTGGCGAGTTTGTCTCGGTTCCCGATTAAAATGCCGTATGGATATGCTCAAATTAAGAATAAGAAAGAGTTTTTAAAACGTTATGATGAAATTTTTTCTCGGCAAGCCGATGCAAAAGAATGTTTTCAAAAAGAAAAACAGCCGGTTGCAGATCCGGAAAGAACGAAAGAATATATTGTTAGTTGTAAAATGAGAAACGGGGCACCAGATGAGGAACCTGTCGTTTACGGATTTACATATACTAAGACCGGTTGGAAATTAATTTACCTTGATAATATCAACGAGTGAACGTTAAGTAAAATTTAGTACTTAAAAACTTTTGTATGAAATTGTTATTTTACAAATATTACAAGGGTTAAAAATTCTTTCATAGACGTTTTCTAAATTTAAACTTGTTCATTTTATTATGTTCTAAAAATATAAAGTATTTTTTTTGATTATTGTCCTGCCTTCAAACTGCGATTAAAGGTAGAGTTCTGTTGTTAATTCAATCGAGCTTTTCGGTGAATACCATCACTTTGGTTCTTTGAGTCGCGAATGAGTTGAATTTTGCTCTTAAAATTCAATGAAACTATTTTTATAGTTTGTTTTCGATAAGGTTGCTTCGGTTTCTGAAGTGAAAAAATTTCATTGAAAACAAAAATATTCTATAAAAAAGTATGGGTTTTCGCATTTTAGAAAATCAGAATATTTTGTTTATCAAATTTCTATAGTAACTAACGTGTGTTCGGTCATCATTCACTTTTCTGAAAAAAGTTAGAATCTGAACTTTACAGATCGATTCCTAAAATGTGGGAACTACCATGATTTTATAACTGATCCCTATAAAATTACTCAAAAACTATTATATAAAGAGGTACTTTAGAAAATTCTAATAAAATACTGAAATTCCAATTGATTACGTCTTATTTGGTCGTTTGAGAACTTTTACTGATCTCTATAAAATTGAGTACCGTTATTCTATCACAAAACGCTGATTCTATGTAAAATAACGTGAGCAGGGCGTAACAAATGCGAAAGCGATTATTATGCTGCGATTCGTAGAGAGGCGTTGCACCTGAGCTTATTATTCGCCCAATTTTCTTACGTCGAACTCACGTTAAAATATTAGGTACTTTATTAGTTATAAGTAGTAATTCCCTATTTATCAAATCCTTGTAGTTTTTAGGTTCCGAGACAAGTTATAAAATAAAATCCCAGTGTTTTGTGTTGAAATATCACTTTGTAATGAAAATTTACGATAATCACTTTTTATAAGAATTGGTTTTTATATTAATAAAATATTAATAATTTTGAATATAAAAGAATATTTATTTAATTGGAATTAAAAATAAATTATGCACCAAGTACTGCTTGAGTAATAGATTTGCTTTTCGCTTTTGAAATTTTTTCGTAAAAAAGTCTATCTTTTTTGATATTGCGTCTCAAAATCTAGGAAATCAATTATTAACGAGGTTTAAAAAATGCGGAATATTTTTCGAAAAAAAAGTGATGGAATGCAAAATACATACAAAAAATCTAAATCTTTAATAGGTTTTTATTGTCTCTTTTTGTTCTTTTTGAATTGTCTACCGGATAGACAAAATGTACATGCAAATTTACTAATGTATTTTTTGCTTATTTCAAAAGAATCGAATATTCAATTTACGAATATAAGTGCGGAAAGAGCGAGAACTGAAGTTCAAGCATCTTCGGAAGAGGAGATAAAAATTCTAAGTTACAATCTTTTTATGTATCATAAAGGACTTTTTAATTCCGGAAACTGGGGTCAAGAGAAAAGGGCGCAATTATTTGCATATTCAAAATATGTTAAAGATCAGGATGTGCTCGTATTGGAAGGAGTTTTTGATACAAAATCGAAAAATATACTTATGAATGGACTTCGCTCTCAATATCCAAATCAAATCGATGTCATCGGAAGGGCTACACACGGTTGGGATCAAACTCTAGGTGATTTTAGAGCTTTTCCGCTCGATAACGATTATAATGGAGGAGTGATTGTCTTAAGCAAATGGCCTATCGAAGAAAAGATACAATACGTTTTTGAAAATCACGGATGTGGAAACGACTACTATTATAACAAAGGATTTGTTTACGTAAAAATTAACAAACACGGTCGCAAATATCATATCATTGGAACTGATGTTCAAAATACTTCTTGTTCTGATTTGGGTCAAAATGCAAGAAAACATCAATTCGTTGAGATTAAAAATTTTATCAATTTAAAACAAGTGCCAAAAAATGAAACTATATTTTTGGCGGGGAGTTTTAACGTAAATAGAGGTAGTACAGAATATCAAGATATTCTAATGATATTAGGTGTAGATGAACCTCATTACGCAGGAATTTCTTTTACTTGGGATCCTAAAAAAAACGCAATTGCCTCTTACACCAGTGGTGCACCACAGGTATCCAGCTATTTGGAATATATATTTGTTGTAGGAACTCATTTCAAACCTCAAGTTTGGCAAAATTTGGCGTATGATCCCATCACCCCGACTACTTGGAACGTTGTAGGATATACGGGTTATGAGTTTTCTGATCGTTATCCTGTTTACGGTTTTACTTATGCAGATTCTAATACTCCAACTCAATCTGCACATAGAAGAAAATACGACCAAGTATCTTTTGAATCGGTAGCAACTGGAAAAAAAATTCAAGCCGATCCTGAACAAGCAAATGGATGGTTACAAGTAAACGCATCGGATGAAACTGAATTTACAAAGTTTAATTTGTTGCAGGAAGACGATCCTAAATCCAATACCGATTGTCTTAAAAGCGGATATACTCGGATTGAACCTTCTTATTATCTAAATTATTATTGGAATTGGTGGCTCGGAGGAGGTGGGGGCAACTATGCTTACTATCCTAAATTTAACGATGCTTCCAATAATTTACAGATTCATGTTATAGATGAAGAAGAGTGTATAAAAGACGGAAGTAGGATTGTATTCAAAGATTATGATGGAAATACGTTGGATTACTATTATCTTACAATTTGGGATGGTGGCAATTGGAATGGATATTTATATCTTTGGAATAAAACTTACAACTTAAGGGAAACTTTCAAAGTAAGATTGAATACAAAACCTGAAAGAGATTGGAAAGACGATCTAATTTATCGTTAATTTTCTACTCTTGTTGTTTTTTTAAAAGCGAACTTTTTATAAAATCTAAAGATAATGATCTTAAAGTCGAATCTCTGCAAAAAACCGCTGTTTGATGACTGTGATCAGAATTAAAAATTAATTTTATAAAGTTTTTCCGAACATCATCTCAAAAATATTATATTAATGTTTGCACTAAGACACTAAACTATTTTTGAGATGACTTACAACTTATTGATTTCCGTAAAATTGAATACCGTGAATTTCTATCGCAAAGTCTTATTTCGACGCAAAAGACTAGGTAGTCTATTATATAGCTATCAGTAGTTATATTAATATATTCTAATTAATTTAATAGATTTCTTTCAACTACGTTTATAATCCTTCTTCTTTTTCTAAACTTTTACGCATCATAAAAATGGTAACTGCCAATACGAAGGAAATCACCGCACAAATGATCGAAACCAATTGAAACGAATCGGTAAATGCATGTTTGGCGGAATACAATAGAGAGAGTGCAATATCTTCTGGTAATTCTTTAGCGACTGCGACCGCAGCGCCTAATGTACCTTTGGCGGATTCCATCGACTCCGGGGAAATTCCATTAAAAGTCAAGCCGTTCATACGATTTTTATAAACCGCAGTCCCGATACTTCCTAAAACGGCGATTCCTAAAACTCCGCCGAATTCGACGCTGGTTTCCGAAATAGAGGCTGCGGCTCCTGCTCTTTCTGGAGGCGCGGAGCCTACGATTAGATCCGTACCTAAAATGACCACAGAACAAATTCCCAAAGATATGATAACGGAACCGATTACCACATAAGTAAGACCCGAATCAGCTTCGATTAACGCGTAGAAGGCGAGTCCGATGATATTGAGAACGAGACCTCCAGATACTACAATGATTGGGCGAATTTTTCTAACTAACATAGGAACCGCAAGAGAACCAATTACGTTTCCGGCGGCCGAAGGGAGAGTCCAAAATCCTGCAACTAACGGCGATAAGCCGAGAACCAATTGTAGGTATTGGGCTAGAAACAAAAAACTACCCAACCCGACAAAAATGGTCAATGAGTTGGCGATCAGAGCGGCGCTGAAGGCGGGAACTTTAAACAACCTAAGATCGATTAAAGGATCTTTGAGGTTTTGTTGTCTTCGGATAAAAAATGTTCCGATCAGAAGACCGCTAAAGATAAGAAGGAATGAAAGAATTTCCCAGCCGTTTTCAGCGATTCGTTTAAATCCGTATATGATACTCAAAACTGAACTCAAAGAGAGTATCACGCTAGGAATGTCTAAACTTCCTGCGTTTGGATCTTTGAATTCGGGAAGAAGTTTAGGGCCTACGATTAAAAGAAGAATCATAACTGGAACACTCAGTAGAAAAACGGAGCCCCACCAAAAATGTTCTAAAAGTAATCCCCCGATTAAAGGACCAATTGCTCCACCGATAGAAAAACTAGTTCCCCAGATTCCGATTGCGACCGTTCTTTGATTTGTGTCTAAAAACATATTACGAATTAGTGATAGAGTAGATGGAGCCAAGGTTGCTGCTGTAATACCTAATAAGGCTCTGGTTGCGATTAACATTTCCGCACTTTTGGAGAACGCCGCCAGAACGGAAGCGATCCCAAACGATGCCGCGCCTATCATGAGAAGTTTTCTTCTTCCGATACGATCGCCTAACGTGCCCATGGTGACTAAAAAACCGGCTACTAAAAAGCCGTAGATGTCTACGATCCATAAAAGTTGGGAACCGGTAGGTTTTAGATCTTCGGTAAGGTGAGGTACGGCTAAGTAAAGTACGGTTAGATCCATAGCGTAAAGCAGACAAGGAAGTGCAATTACAGCAAGACCGATCCATTCTTTTTTACTGGCCAGATTTGTGTTTGTGGGGTTCATTTTGATTCTTCTTATAGAGGTTGATAATAGAGTAGTACGTTGCCAGATCGGAATATTTTTGTTTGAATCAAATTCATTCGATTTTGAATTTCTTAGAACAGAGTTTTAAACACGATAGAATTTATCAAAATTCTAACTTCATCTGTAAGTTTTTGTTCAATGGGTATAGAGGCTAAACTGAAACTTCCGAAAATCGCCATAATCTTTACCTTTTTGTTTTTAAACTTAATTACTTATTTTATAAAATTATTATAAACTAATATATAATTTTCAATTTTACCTTTTCTAAAGTTTTTGAAAAAACAATTTTGGTAATTTTATTCATCTTTGTTGCTATAATCGAATTGTTTTTGAAACGGTTTTTACTATAGAGACTCTTAAAAATAATACTATAAGTTTATTCAAAAAACTAGAATGTAGGATTTCCTTTAAAGAAGTTATTAATTCTGTTTGGAATAGTCGTAATCTGTAAGAAGTTTTACATTTTAGTAAAATCTTACTGTTTATTTTTGATAGCATTTTCGTGTATCCTTGTATTAAACCAGAATTCGTTTCAAAAACGATTTTGGAATTTGTTTCTAAAATCTTAAGATCAATTACTTTTCAAACCTAAATCAAACGTGGTAGTTCCCACAGATTACGTCTCTTGACCATTTTATAGGCTTTTTGCAATTGGAGAGTTCCCACATTTAAAGTTTTACTTAAAACTAATATATAAGGTATCAATCGTTTACACTTCAATAAAGTAAATTTGTCGAAAGAAAATCAGTACAAATTCGGCGATTACCGAATCGCGCTTTCAGGTACGATCAACAAATCGAAGGAACAAAATCTTTTCCTAAATTCAATTTGTTATAGAACTCGATCTGTCGAACGATCCATAGAGAGTGGACGGTTTTAGTTACTTCGATTGCCCTAAAACACGATCCGCGATACATTGAGTTCAGGAAAGTATTTTGCTGAGTTCCCGCCATCAATTGCTTTCGCATTGGATTATACCAAAAAACGCGTTAACCGATATTTTGTCGCAACATTTGCAGATGCTCAATTTTGTGGGGAACAATCGTATAACCTTTCAGTCCACTCATCGTTTTAGATTAATTAGAAGTTTTTGAAATACTAATTAATCATTCTCTTAAGTTCTGCTTCTAATCTGTCAAAGTTTTGTTCGTTCCCTTCAATTACGTATTTTTTAGCCTTTTCAAATTCTTGAAGAGATTCAAACAGCATACGAAATGTCACCTTTGTATTATTAGGTGATTCTTCTTCAAAAGTTGTAGTAACTCTAAAAACGTGTCCAGAAATGTGATCGAATACGAGCTTTTCCGGTTTTATAATTTCTACAAAAACGCTGTGATTTGGATAATTCGTGCCGTCTGGACCATACATTGTAAAACGCCAGTGGCCTCCTGGTTTTAAGTCGAATTCGTGAAACGTATTTGTAAAACCATTTGGTCCCCACCACAACCGTAGATGTTGTGGATCGGTCCAGGCTTTGAAAACAATTTCTCGAGAGGCGTTGACAACACGAATACTGACAATTTCACGATCCGAAGCGACTATCGTTTGGTTGGACATATTCATTCTCCTAATTTTAATTCTCCTAAGTTGTAAATGTTAGATTTTTCTAAGATCGTGTTGATAGAAATTTGAAACTTTAGATAAACATTTTTTAGTGAATCCAAAGTTTCGGTAAATCCCTCTGAAACTTTCTCTAAAAGTTTTAATTTCTGCAAAGGTTGTTTTGATCCATTCACCTACAACTTTAAGAATTGCATTACATTTTCTTTAGTGAAAGTAGAAACATTAAAAATTCTTGATATACAAAATTTTAAAATCGGTCGTACTTATTTTTCTTCTACGATCGTTTTGATATTATTTAAACCGGTTTCAAAATCTTTTCCGATCATCTGATCCATATCCCAAAATAGTCCCATCAATTTGGAAATAAAGGCGTTCGGTCCATACATCGCCCAGGTGACGTTAGTTTTACCGTCTTTGGCTACAAACGTAAATTCGGCGGTATTATGCGCTTCAAAAGGAGAAATAAAGTCTAATTTCATTTTGATGTTGGAAGGTGAATTTGATTCTATAATTTCCATACGTCCTTTTCTTACTTCGCTATTTCCTTCCCATTCGTAAACGGAACCTAAACCGATAGACGCGCCGCTGTAAGACCGTTTCATTTCTGGATCTAGTTTTTCCCAAGGAGACCAAGAAGGCCAATTATGATAATCATTAACGAAAGTAAAAATTTTTTCGGGTTGTGCCTTTATGTTTAGTGTTCTTTCGAAACGGAAATCTGCCGGTTTCGTGGAAGCAACTGCGACAAGTACTATAACTAAAGCTGCAAATACAGCTAACACTGATAAAACGATCATTTTTGACTTTGACATAAAATTCTCCTAATATAGTTTTTAACCTTTCTGTTTTGCCAGGTATTCCACCAAACGATCCATAGTTTGATTGAGACCTTCGATAGCGCCGTATTTCTCAACAGTTTCGTTCCGTTGTTGGGCCGTGTTGAAAAGCATAGTCATATCCAAGATGGTTTTTCCGCCTTGTTCCGAAAAAAGAACAGTAACGTGAAAATCTCCGGGATGATCTTTCATATCGGAGCCGTGTTTATAGACTAGTTTTTCTGGACGAACTACTTCTAAAAAAACAATCAGATTTGGATAATCCGTACCGTCTGGACCGTGCATTATGAACTTCCAAATACCGCCAGGTCTGACGTCCATGGTTTCGAACGTATTTGTAAAACCTTTCGGTCCCCACCAATGAATGACGTGTTCCGGGTCCGTCCACATTTTAAAAACGAGGTCTCTAGGTGCGTCAAAGGTTCGGGTTGCGCGAATTTCTCTATCCGAAGTTGAAGTGTTAGTTGCGTTCATCATGGCTCCTTTTAGTAAATACTAAATTTATTTCAGATTTAAAAACGAAAGAATGATTTGAATCAATAATTTCATTTTTAGAATATTCAATTTTTTGTATTTAAAGTTTATCCTAAGATTTATCTGACTTTATATAGTAGAATTTGGTTCTTCACTTTTTAAAGTTTACTGAATACTGATATGACAGGATGCGGTTAATTTATATTTAAGAAGCCGGTTCTCACCAAAATCAAAAATACCCAACAATCCGGAATCGGTAAGACAAACTTTGGTTGTATTCGAATCGATCATTTAAGAGTCGATTCTAGTTTGTCTAGAGATTCGTTCCAGCTCGCATTGGTCATCTCTCTTATTTCTCCGGCTGGAATACCCGTATGATGTAGGGTCAGTTTTGTTTTTCCTTGATGATCTTCAAAGATAAGGGTGACTAAAATAGACTCGGACCAATCTCCTTGGATTCCATAAGCGGAAGCGGGAACGACATTGCCATTTTTGTCCGCAAAATTATCCGTTTGGACGATTTTTTCGGGTCTGACGATTTCTTTATAAACTCCGGTGGACCAAAAATCTTGTCCTTCGGAAGAACGCATACAGAAAAGATATTTACCTCCCACTTTAAAATCGATCTTACATACCGGAGATGTAAAACCTTTGGGCCCCCACCATCGAGTCAATTGCTCCGGGATCGTCCAGGCATCAAAAACGGTTTCTCTGGGCGCGTTGAAAATCCGAGTAATCACCAATTCGTCTTTAGTTTGGTTTGTTGTATCTTTCATATCGTTCTCCTTGCACTTTTTTGCATTTATTATTTAACATAGAGTTTAATGATAAATTAATAAAATGGAATATTCTTAAAGTATAATTTTATTATAAATGCCAGATTCCTTCCAGTCTTCTGGATGCAGGGCGTAAGGCCCAAGACAAGGCTACTAGAACTAAAGCGACCATGGGAAGTATGACATGTATGGTTTCCATTCCGGCTGCCGCATTGGAAATCGAAGCCGAGGTAAGATTAAAAAACATTCCTGCATAAGCCCATTCTTTCAGAAGAGGAAAACGTGGAATCGTGATGGCGATTGCACCCAGCAATTTCCAAACTCCAAGAATGGTTATAAAATACATTGGATAACCGAGTTGAGTCATTCCGGTAACTACTTCCGGTCCGCGATTGAAATAGGCGTAACTAGCAAACGCGTAGTTAGCCGCGATCAGAGTGGTTACAATCCAATAGATGATGGTTTTAATTTTTTCCTGATTCATAATTTGTTTTCCTTTTTTTGTTGTGATTCTTTTTGCTGTAGTTCTCGTAAGTATTCGTCCAGACGATCGAGTCTTGCTTCCCACATCTGACGATATTCGTCAATCCAGTCTGCTGCTTCTTTCAAAGGTCCCGCTTCTAAACGGGAGGGTCTCCATTGAGCTTCACGGCTTCTGGAAATAAGCCCTGCTTTTTCCAACACTTTGAGGTGTTTTGTGATCGCAGGCAAACTGATCGCAAAAGGTTCCGCAAGTTGTTTTACGGTGACCTCTCCATAACGAAGAGTTGCCAGAATTTTACGACGGGTTGGGTCCGCTAAGGCTGCAAAAGTGAGGCTCAATTGATCTGTTTCTACTTCTTGTTGAACCATATGGTTAATTAACCTATTGGTTAAATTAAATCATTCTCAAATTCTTGTCAATCTCTTTCATTCCGAAGAATTCTTAAAATGTGTCAAAAAGGAGAGAGTTCAAAGACTATATCTGAAAAAAAAGAAACGTCCAACCCGAATCCTTGGTTTTGATCCAAAATAGTAATTTGGTGTCAAACTATGGACGTGGGATTTCTGTTCGAGATCCGACCTGTGTTGTTCGTTTGATCTCTAACGATTGATATTTTGTAAAAAATGTGGGATTACGATTCAAAATTTAAAGATTTCTAATATACAGTGGTTCCGACTTGATTTGGATGCAAGTTTATTGGATTTTATATGAGTTCCCACAGATAGAACCGCATTGCGAATTTTTGACAGTGGTAGTTCCTACATTTCCAGAATTTAACTGTCAAACCTGGGTCTATGGAAGTAGTTCCCACAAATTACGTCACATTGTGAATATACTTTTTTGTAATAGTTCCCACGGATTACGTTTCATTTTTCTTTTAGTTCAGAAATTTTTGAATGAACTTACGCTTTTTAACGTGAGTTCATTTATGATTTATTTTTCTGAAAAAGTTGGAATTTGAAACTTTACAGGTTGTACCACCTTAAGTGTGGGAACTACTGCAAATCACGATTTTACGAACCAATTCTAAAATTGTAGGAACTCATATTTAGAAAATTCTTTTTTATTTTCTTATGCTGAACTCAAGTTATTTAATTTCTATGGAAGAATGAATTCATAAAAGGGATTCTTGTGATGGATATACGTTTTCCTATCATTATAGCGCGTTTGGTCTTGTATAAAAAATGAGGTAGTTCCCACAATTTACAGAATCTTATAATAACGTGAGTTTGACGTAAGAAAATCTGGGCGAATAAAAAACTCAGAGCTGCTTTTGCAGCATAATAATCGCTTTCGCATTTTATACCGAACCCACATTATAATAGGATTCGAAAAGTTCTATTTAACGGTTCTGAGTAGTAGAAGCGATTCAGACTTTACAGGAAAATCAGATTTTTCTAATATTCCAGTTGCACTGGTTTCTCAGTAGAAAAAATTAGAATAGAAAATGAATTTATTTAAAAAAATACAAAACCACTTTGGAATTGATTTTTGATGGATTTAAGTTTAATGATTTATTTACAATTGAGGCAGTTATGAATTCACAATTAAAGGAATTTACTTACGAGATTCCAGTTCTTTGGAGTCAATGTGATCCTAACGGACATTTGAATGTTGGAAATTTTCAGGTGTTTCTTCATGAAGGTAGAATGGTCGCTTTAGAAGAAGCAGGTTATAGTTATGAAAAAATGAGAGAAGAAAATATCGGCCCGATGATTCTGCGATCGGAAACTGATTACAAAGCCGAAATCCGTTATCCGGAGGGGGTGATTGTAGTCACAAGTTTCGGAGAATTAAAAGGTTCTCGTTGTAAAATTTTTCAAAAACTCATTCGAAAATCGGACGGCAAAATCGCTTGTGAATCCGTCTCGGATTGTATCTTATTCGATTTTTCTAAAAAAAGACCTTGGAAATATCCTGATTCTTTGCTCGTCGCTTTTGGTGCTAAGTGAACTATAAGATCTTTTTGGATTTCAATAAGTAAGATCATTTTTGTTATGATGGTTTAAACAAAACGATGGTTGTCGTAAAAATGCAGTTAGGCGGGATTTTATTAAAAATGTTAGAGAGTGAAATATGAGTATTCCAGATTTTCAAAGTGCTATGTTACCTATATTAAAGATACTGAATGAGAAAAGAGAGTCGAGTACTTCTACGATACGTGACGGAGTTGCAATTGTTTTTAAAACAACTGAACAAGAAAGACGTGAATTATTACCTTCTGGAAAAACTAGAATTTTTGACAATAGAGTAGCATGGTCAATCACTTATCTTAAAATGGCTGGTCTTATTCAATCACCTAAGAGATCGTTTTATTCAATTACAAATGAAGGAAGTCAATTTCTAAAAACTAACCCTGAACGAATTGATAATAATGTTTTACAACAATTTGAATCCTTTCAAGAGAAAAGATTCAAAGCAAGTGCGCTTCAAGGAGATAGTTTAGGAGTAAATGAATATATCCAAACTCCTGATGAAATGATGGAAACTGGGTATAGTAAAATAAGAAAAGATTTAGCAGAAGAATTACTCAATAAAATCAAATCTTGTAATCCGTATTTCTTTGAATCTATAGTATTAGATTTGTTGATTAAACTTGGATATGGGGGATCTGATGAAAAGAATAAAAAAGTAACAAAGAAATCAAATGATGAAGGAATAGACGGAATTATTAAAGAAGATAAGCTCGGGCTTGATTTAATTTATGTTCAAGCAAAGAAGTGGGAAAATCCAGTTAGTGGTACTGAAATTCAAAAATTTGCTGGAGCCTTACAAGTTCAAAGAGCTAAAAAAGGGGTTTTTATTACAACTTCTATGTTTACTACAAATGCTCGTGAGTATGTTTCTAAAATGGATTCAAAAATTGTGTTAATTGATGGCGCTGAACTTACTGATTTGATGATTGAGTATAATGTTGGTGTATCAACAAAACAAACATATGAAATTAAAAAAGTAGATTTAGAATATTTTAATGAGGATTAATAATATCGCCTAACTTTGATTTATTGCATATTGCGGAGGACGGTATTGTCTCTGTGAGAGATGACATGAATGGGTTCAAAAAAGTTGGTCAAATAAAAGTTTTCACTTTCCAAAACCTTGAAGCTCTTTATTTTGAAAAGGAATGTAATTGTTTCGTTTCTACTCATTCTAAACAGAAGTCTATTAGAGTTGTTGAAAAATTCCATAGTGAAGATTCGTAAAATTGCTTCAATTATCCATTTCAATACAACAAAAACAGATGAAGAATTCATTTTTCAACAACTCTATTGAAAATATTCCTGGTTTGAATCATACTGCTACTTTACTATCTGGTTTTCTTGAATTGAGTAATGTAAATATAGGAGAAGAGCAAGTAAATTATTTAGAACTAATTCGTTTTTACAATCTTATTTACGATACTCTGACTCGTTTAGACCCGAATTTCGCGGGAGTTTATAAAACTCAAGTTTACGATCCAAAATATGTCGATTCTCTAAATACTGATTTAAAATAATGTGAATTCGGTTTAAGAAAATCTTGGCGAATCCGGCTTGCCATAGGCAGCCGGACCGGACTCTTTGCTCTGGTCAATAAATTGCATGAAAGAAACGTAATACTACATATCGTCTTTAGATTCAATTTATTGACCCCGCATCGATCCCTTTCGCGTTATACCGAACTTACATTAAAATAATGTAAGGTGATCACTTCGATCTTCTGTTTTATTCCAGGACTTTGGATTTTGTTCTTGTTCACTCAAGTTTTTATACATTAGAGTTTTTGAAAAAATCCATATATACAAACGATTGGATCTATTCGTTTTAACAAAAAATAGAAGAAAATTAACACTATTTTGTTTGGTAACTCGATTTTATGGAGATGCTCGTTTAAATTTAACCCCAACTTTTTCCGCACAAATACTCGAGTTGCACAAAGTTATCCGATTAATTGTCATTAGTCGAAATAATTCATTGTAGGACTGTAGAAAATTTAGACTCTTAGCGAACCTCGGAATCCTCTGACGGCATAATAAGATTCTGCACCATTATGATATACAAAAACATGTCCGTAACGGAAATCAGCAAAGATGGCTCCACCTAGTTTTCTAATATCAGAAGGTGTTTTTATCCAACTTGATGTTTTTGTATCGAACTTTCCGAATTTCTGTAACTCTCGATATTGTTCTTCTGCTAAAATTTCAATACCCATGGAAGTAGCCATATCAAGAGCGTTATCTTTTGGCTTATGTTCTTTTCTTGATTCTAATGCTTCTCGATCGTAACAAACACTTCTGCGGTCTTTAGGGCTTTCTGCTGAACAATCATAAAAAATGTATTCGCCCGTTTTTTGATCATAAGCTATAACATCCGGTTCACCGCCAGTTTTTTCCATTTCATTGAGAGACCACAGTTTTTCAGAGTTGGCTTCCAGCCTTGCTTTTATTTTAGTCCATTCAAGATCCTTGTGACGATTCATGTTTTTTGTAAAACGGTCTTTTAGTATGATGAGTAGTTTTTCGCGTTGTTCTGATACTAACTCCTTCTTATTCCTATTTACTTTGCTCATACTTTTATATGATTTCTGTCGAATCGATGTGTCAAGCGTATCCCAATATAACTTTATTTCAAAAGTTTACTAACTGATACTTTACCACTGCTTTCAAGTGAAACTGAATGTTTGTATCGAAATCAAATTTGAATCATAATTTAACTTGAGTAACTCGAAAGGGATCGATGCGGGGAAATCAGCAGAACATACTTTTAAACTAAAGTCGTCTTGCTTCTTGAACTCAATGCATTGTTCTGGAAACTCAGCAAACGCTTTCTAAACTGAAACTAAAGACGATTGTTGTATCATATTTTCTGCATGCAATTGATTGATCAGAGCGAAGAGGCTTGCTGGTGACAGTTGAATTCACCTGATTTTTTTAGGTCGAACTCACGTTAATTTAAATCAATGATTTTGTTTGTGTTGTGATTACAATTACTCATAACTATATAATAAAGTACCTAATATTTTACATAGAATCAGCTTTTTGCGATAGAATTAACGGTACTTAATTTTATAGAGATCAGTAAAAGCAAAGATTTTGGAAATTAAAGTTCTTGATTCAATTTTACTTTTAAACGGTATGTAATTGGAAATTACTAGAATTTATCAAAAACACTTTATCTTTGGTTAAAATGTCGATTCTAAGATATTTTTGAGATGGCTTCTGCTCAAACGTGTGAAAATGGGATCGGAAATGAACAGTCGATTTTAAGAATAGAGTTTTTGAAGAATGAATTCTCCATCTGTTTTTCGTTGTTTAAAATAGACAATGAGCAGTTTTGTTAATCTGAATTATGAGACTCGAATATTCAAAAGTTCTCAAAAATTGAGTATAACCAGGATTGTGTTTTATGATGGTGTTGTCGGATATGTATTGTATTCCCGTATTTTTGCTGGTAAATATAGAAGGGCCACTAAAATTTTGAATCATGTTTAATCCATTATCTTCCGTAGAACCTTGGTCTCTAGTTGCAGAAGGATATACTAAATCCACCAAACAATTCTTAGAAGGTTATGCCTTAAAAGCGATAGAGTTGATGGGCTTGAAATCGGACTGTGTAGTTTTAGACGTAGCAGCAGGTCCGGGGACCCTTTCTATTCCACTTGCAAAAAACGTAAAGGAAGTTTATGCGATCGATTTTTCGATTCCTATGCTCGAACAACTAAAAAATGGAATAAAGGAAGCAAATGTTCAAAACGTTTTCACTTACGTTATGGATGGGCAGAAGTTGGAATTTGAGAGTGATCGTTTTGATGCAGCTTTTTCCATGTTCGGTCTAATGTTTTTTCCTGATAAGTTGTTGGGTCTAAAAGAAATTCATAGAGTATTAAAACCAAAAGGTAAGATTGCGGTTTCTAGTTGGGCTCCGATTTCTAATTCTACTTTAATGCAATGTCTTTTTGGTGCTCTTCGAAAAGCAAATCCTGAAATACCCTCTCCCCAAACAAACGTAGAAAGTTTTGAAAATCCGGATTTTATTCGGGATCATTTTTGTTCTTCTGGTTTTAAAGAAATCGAAATCGTTTCTTTTTCTAATTCGATCAAAGTCGAAAATATTCAAGGATTTTTGAATATGATGATTGAAGGAAGTGCACCTATACAACTGATGAAAAGTAAACTGGAAGAATCCGTTTGGAAAGAAAAAGAAAAAATTATGTTTGATTATCTTTCGGAACAACTTGCTCTACTTCCAATTTCACTTTCTTCGGAAGCGTTCATTACGATCGCTAAAAAATCTTAGTATCCTTTTATTTTTAGTTCTATCTATTTCAGATTCAACCAGGAACTACAACAGAATCGTTTTACTTTTTCAAAAAAACTTTTTTCGTAACGTAATAGTTCCTACAAACATCAGAGCGAATATCTTTTACGATGTAATAGTTCCCACATTTTTAAGAATTCTTGTTTAAAAAAGAGGAGCATTCTACTTTGTAAGAAATGCCTAGTTCCGATAAAGCCATAGAAATTCAAAAATTAAATCTCCGGTTGGGTCAGAGGACGATCTTAGATACGATTTCGTTCGAAGTGAATTCTGGAACGATACTCGGAATTTTAGGACGCTCCGGTTCGGGTAAAACTTCTCTTTTCCGAGCGATTTTAGGAGTTCCTACAACTACCAATCTAGAACAAAGCGGATCGATTTATTTTTTCGGGAAGGACCGAAAGGAAATTCCGATCCATCACTTACAACCAGTTTTTCAAGATCCTGTCGGAAGTTTCAATCCTACCTGGTCTTTGGAAAAAGCTTTGAAAGAACCACTCCGAATTTTAGGAGGAGAAGTCGCAAATAGGGGAGAGGCTTTTTTTCCGTATTTACTCGAATCTTTTCGGTTGGCAAATAAAGATCTCAATCGAAATGTTCTTTCTTTTTCCGGAGGTGAACTACAAAGGGCGGCGATTCTTCGTGCGCTTCTCACGGAACCTAAAATTCTTTTTTTGGACGAAGCGTTAGGCGCCTTGGATCCAATCCTTTTGAACGAGGTGTTACAATTTTTAAAAAGAATTTCTGGAGAAAGGAAAATTACGATTTTATTAATTACTCATAGTTTGAGAACGGCTCAAAAATTTTGCAATCAAATTGGAATATTAGAAAAAGGTAAATTACTGGATTTTGGGGCAACGGAAGAAGTTTTTACGAATTATAAAAGTTCTTTTACGGGGGAACTCATTCGTGCGATCGATTTGAGTTCCCTCCGCGTTTGATCAGATGTCGATCTGATAGAGATTTTTTCTGTCTTTTTTGTCTTTGTAAAGTGCGATCATAATATCGATTCGGTAGATCGAAGATCTGAGGCTGGACTCTAAAAGCCTAAGCGCTTTGATCTGATTTTCCAAAGAAATATCAGCCACTTTTGTGTTCTCTATTTTGTCGAATCTTTCGAGTCTGACCTGAGATGCCAATACATCCGGAGGAGAGAAAATCAGTCTTTTGTTTTCAAAAGCGAATTCGTATTGAATTCTTTTTTTCTCCGAGGCAAGTTCAACTTCCTTGATTTTGCCGGCCTCAAACTTGAAACGAACATACTTGAGTAAGTTACTCTCGTAACCTTCGTCGAAAGTAAAAGGAATGTCTTCCGTGACGATTGTTTGCACCTTTTCCAGTTCCGGTCTCAGAATTACGAGAAGAGAATGTTTCTTCTCCAAATCCGTAAGCCTTTCGTTGATCGTGGCTTCCAGATCTCTGACTATTTTCTGAAGGGATTTCGTGTAAGAACTTCCTTGTTCAGAAAATACATCGGCACGACTCAGGTCTGCTTGTCCTTTCTCTTTATTCTGCGCAAATGCAGGAACGTTAAGGAGGATAAACAAGATTGTGAGCCAGGTGATTTTTTTCATAAATTCCTCCAGGCTCAAGATAAAGGAAGAAAATTGAAAAAAGCAAACCTTTTTCATTCGTTTTTGTTTTCTTCTTCCAAGGATTTGATTTCGGCGAAACGTTGTGCGAGATCTCTTCTTCTTTCGATCACCTTATATGAAAATTCGGAAAAGAATGGATCGTTCGGATATTTCAAAAGTTGCTCATATTGATCTGCAGCCGTGACATAATCTCCTACTTTGCTGGCGGTTTCGGCGTAGTAGAAATGAAACTTTTTATTATACTGTTTTTTTTGTCCTAAATCGTCTACAAGTTCGGTATTCTTAAATATTCTGTAGGCGTATAAATCTTTAGAGGAAAGTAGTTCGATTCTGGCTCTTCCCAATCTTGCGTCTGGGCTTTGTTCGTCTATTTTTGCAGCTTCTTTAATATAGATCAATGCACGATTTCTGAGATCGGTTCGAATGTAGTGATCCGCCAATAGTAATAGTGCTTCGGTATGAAATTTGTTCAAACTGACCGCCTTTTTCCATAAAATGGTCGCGTTGATCGGTTCTCTTACGATTTCATATAACGTTCCTAAATGAATAAAGGTTCTGTAATATTCAGGAATCTCAGCGCTTGCATATTCAAATTGGATAATGGATTTCTGATATTTTTTTTCCAAATGATATGCCCTTCCTAAATTGTATCGAAACGGAAAAAATTTTGGATCGAATCGAATTCCTTCTTCAAACATAGTGATTGCTTTGAGTCTATCTTCGGTTTTTCCTTTTTCTAATAATAATACCGCTTCGTTGTTAAAAAGACCTGAGTTTAGAATTTCCTTTCCTTCAAATTGAAAACTTCCTTGAGAAGGAGGTGGATCTCCTTTCCAATTTCTTCCCGCGGTGAGTATAAAATCCTGTTCCGTTCTTAAAAAGGAACCGTCGTTGTAATACTCGGGTGAAAGTATTTCGTTTTCTCCCCAGAGTAATCCTGAGTAGTATTGTCCCCCGATTTGTATTTGTGCTTCGATTGTCTGATCAGTAAAAGCAAAAACGAATAAGAAATAAAAAAGGATCTTCTGAAAGTAGGAATGAAAAACAAATTGAAAGAAAGAAAAATTGATTTTTTTTAAATCGTTTAAAATGCAATTTAGAATCAGGTTTGAACAACTCAGTTTATAGAATCGTAAACGAACTGGGTTCAAATACAAAAAATGGTTCGTAACTTTAAGCCAAAACTTTCTGGACTTTCGGTTTTGTAAAACTTGAGAACTCTCATGTAATTTTAAGATCATTCTAAAATGTGGGAACTCCCATAAAAGGATCGGGGAATGTGGACGGTTCCGCTCTTAGAGAAAATTTCTCCTTTTTATTGTGGGAACTACCACAAAATTCAATTTTTAAGATCGTAAAATGTAATTCAAAGTTTCCTTTCAAAACGATTCGGAGAATTCACACACTAAAAAACGATTTGTAAATTCCAATTCCAAAGAGACCTTGACATCATTCAGATGCCTCCCGCGCTTTTTGTTTGCAAAGATCTATCTTATTCTATCGGAAAAAAAAGAATTCTCAAACAGGTATCATTTTCTATTTTCCGTGGAGAAATCGTTCTTCTGAGAGGGGATAATGGAGTTGGTAAAACCACTCTTCTTCGAGCAATTCTCAATCATGATCGTCATAAAGATTGTATTCTATTTTCCGATCTAAATTCTAAAATCTCTTATCTAGGACATGAACTTGGGCTTTATACTTCCCTTAACCTTGAGGAGAATCTTCGTTATTTTCTTTCCATTGCTAAAATCCAATATTCGAAAGAAAAAGTAGAAATACTTCTGAGAGCCTTTCAACTTTGGACGAGAAGATTGGATCCGATTTTTACTTTCTCAAGAGGAATGAAACAAAAAGCGGCTTTAGTTCGTACACTTTTAACCGGAGGAGATTTAATTCTTTTGGATGAACCTTTTACAGCTCTGGATCGATCCGGATTAGAAACCGCGATTCGTCTTTTAAACGAATATTCTCAAAATTCCGCGGTTCTTATGGTAACTCATGACCCCGGAATTTCTTTCGGACGACGTACTATTTCTTTCACTTTAAAGGAGGGAAATCTTGAAACTTCTATTCTCTCTTCTTCATAAGGAATTTCTGTTATTAGGAAAAGCGATCAACGGAATTCTTTCCGTCTTAGTTTTGATCACTTCAATCGTATTCATTTTTAATTATGCGTTGGAACAGACTGGCAGATTGGACCGCCAAACCTTGATCGGAATCAAATGGTCGGTTTTGTTTCTTACATCATACGTCTTTATTGGTCAATCTGCTTGGGAGGAAAGAGAAAGTGGAGGAGGTAGAATCAGTTCTCTTTTTCTTCCCGTTTGGATGCGTTTTCTTTCTAAGTCTCTGGTTGTATTTGTCGGGCTTTCCATTGCGGCGATCTACTTAATGATTTTATTATCCGTTTTTTTTCAGGCCTTCCCCCTAGATTGGAAAGATTTATGTGTAAACTTGATTTTTTTATTACCTGGAACTCTCTGTATTTCTTTTTTGGGAGTTGCACTCAGTCATATCAGTGATTCTTCCCGATTGAAGGAAATTCTACTTCCTCTTTTGATGATTCCATTTACGATTCCGATTTTACTTTTTGGAATGGAAGCGGAAAGAAAATTAGAAAGACTTCCTGTTTTTGATCCGGTTCCAGGCCTTTCCATCTTACTTTCGTTTTGTGTTTTTTACGCAGGAATCGGAATTCTACTTTTGGAACTTTCCGGAGACGAATCCTGAACGATCCAAGAATCTTTCTTGATTCCACCGACATTCCTACAAATACTTTATTTCGTATGAAAATCAGAATCGCCCATCCTTTTTGGGATTGGGTTTTATCCGGAGTTTTTTTAATCGGTTTTCCGATCGTAGTTTTATTCTCGCTGAATTATCCGAATGTGATTTTACAACAAGGAACCGCTCACCGGATCTTTTACTTTCACGTTCCGGTCGCATGGGTCGCTCTTTATGGTCCTATCTTTTCACTGATTTTTGCGGTTCTTTATCTGATTCGTAAGGAATCTAAATGGGATCTACTTTCTCTTTCTGCAAACCAAATCGCTCTTTTATTTGCCGTAGGAGTTATTTTTTCGGGTAGGATTTGGGCCGCAAGTGCCTGGGGAGTTCCTTGGGACAAAACGGACGCTCGTCTTCAGTCCTTTACGGTTTTATTTATTAGTTTAATTGCATATTTTGTTTTTAGAATATTAATCACGGACGCTTCCAAAAAAAAGGTTTTTTCGGCTTTTTTAAGTATTTTATGCGCGGTGAACGCGGTAATTACCTGGGGGGCGATTCGTTGGATAGACAATCCTGGAAATCATCCAGAATCGATTATGGGCAAGGGTGGAATGGATTCCGACATTCGTCTGAGTTTTTGGCTGGGGGTTCTTGCCTATCACGTTCTGTTTTTAGTTTTATTTCGTTTTGTTTATCGTTTGTGTAAGATCGAAGATCTGAGAGAAAATCTGCCGGAAAGGGAAGCGTAAAAAATCTTGTCCTCAACTCCGAATTACAGTAGTCATACGGTCTTAGCGGTGGACGATTCCGAAATCAATTTGAAGTTGATCGTTCATACACTCCAACCTTTTGGTTTTCAGATTTTTACCGCGGAGTCCGCTGCAGACGCGCGTAACGTTCTTCTTACCAATCGTGTAGACGTTCTTTTGTTGGACGTAAGTATGCCTGATCAAGACGGTTTTTCGTTTTGTAGAGAACTGAGAGAAATAGAAAGATTTAAACTTCTTCCTATTCTGTTTATTACAGGAATTAATCGCGAAGTTGGTTTTGACGAAGCGATTTCTCACGGAGGTGACGATTTCATTCAGAAACCGTTTCAACCTAAAGAATTGATCGCAAAGATACGGGCTTTTATTCGGATTAAAATTCTTCAGGACGAACTTTTAGAACAGAAAAAAAATTACGAAAGAGAATTGATCATGGCCAGAAAGGTTCAACAGGAACTTCTTCCTGAAAAAGAACTGGAATGGAACGGAGTTAGTTTGAGTACGATCTTTCAACCTTTGATGCAGATCGGTGGAGATTATACGGACGCTTGGATCGAAGATGATTCTCTTCATATTTTTATTGCGGATTGTTCCGGCCATGGTCCTTCTGCGGCCTTACTTGCTGCGATGCTTAAGATGCAGGTTTCTAGTCTTTCTCCGGATCAAAGTTTGCAAGAAAAGGTTCGGACTCTTCGTCATAATTTAGAAAAAATTCTTCCGGATGAATTTTCAATTACGTTCTTTTATGGAATTTTACATAAAGATTTGAGTTTCGAATATTCGAACGGTGGTCATCCTTCTCCTATGCTCTACCAAAACGGAGAGGTTTCGATTCTTCCCGGAATGGGTCCTTTGATCATTCCGATTGAAATCAACGTTAAGGAAGAATTTAAATTCGTTCAACTTGAGAAAGGCTCTTATATGCTTCTTTACACGGACGGTGCGACTGAAATTAGCGATAAGAGTATGAACATTCTCGGAGAAGATAAACTAAAGAAAATATTTCAAGAATCCGTTTCTACGGGTGGAGATATTTTGGTTTCTATGATGGAATCGATTCTTGCACATTCGGACAGAGGTACAAACGACGACGATATTGCTATGATGGTGTTGAAATTATGAATCCTTCTTACAGAGGGAAGGTCAGGGATATTTACGATCTAGGAGATAAATTGATTCTTTCTTCTTCGGATCGTATTTCAGCGTTTGACGTTGTGTTTCCGCAACTGGTTCCGGACAAAGGAAAAGTTTTAAACCGGATTTCTGTTTCTTGGTTTGAATTTTTTAAAGACGTTCCTAATCATATTTTAGAAACGGACGTGAAATATTTTCCGATTCCGTTTCAAAATCATCCTGATTTAGAAGACAGATCGGTTCTTGTAAAGAAGTGTAAACGAATCGACTACGAGTGCGTTGTGCGTGGTTATATTGCGGGTTCTGGTTGGAAAGAATATAAAAATGCCGGAACTCTTGCTGGAATCAAACTTCCGTCCGGTCTTAAAGAATCTCAAAAACTTCCAGAACCTGTTTTTACTCCTGCAGTTAAAAATGATCAGGGACACGACGAGAATATTTCGGAAAAAGAGATGGAGAATCGAATCGGTAAAGAACTGTTCGATATACTGAAAGAAAAATCGATTTCCATTTTCTTACGCGCTTCTGAAGTGGTAGATAAGGCGGGAATCATTCTTTGTGATACCAAATTTGAGTTTGGAATTTTGGACGGTCGGGTGATTCTGATCGACGAGCTTTTGACTCCGGATTCTTCCCGATATTGGTCTACGGATACATATTCCGTTGGAATTTCTCCTCCTAGTTTGGATAAACAGATTCTTAGAAATTATCTGGAAACTACGAGCTGGAACAAGATGCCTCCCGCGCCTAATCTCCCGGCGGAACTTATCCAAGAGTTGAGAGAAAAATACCAGAAGATAGAGGACCTCGTTCTTTCATGTACATCGCAAAAATCCAAGTAGTTCTCAAAGAATCCGTTTTAGATCCGCAAGGAAGTACGGTTAAAAAAGTTCTTTCTGAAGTCGGAGAAAAATCGGTTCAGGACGTGAGAGTTGGTAAATACATTGAACTCAAAATAGACGCTCCGAGCGAAGAAGCCGCTAGAAAGGACGTAGAAAGACTTTGTGATAAGATTTTAGTCAATCATATTATAGAAACATATTCTGCGAATATTCAAAAAATATGAAAGTAGCGGTAATCACTTTTCCGGGTTCTAATTGTGATTCGGATATTTATCGAGTTTTAAAAGATCAATATAACGCCGAAGTGGATCGGATTTGGCATAGAGATGGGCTCGACAAAAAGTACGAACTTGTAATATTGCCTGGCGGTTTTTCTTACGGGGATTATCTTCGTTCCGGTGCGATGGCTGGTTTTTCTCCGGTGATGAAATCCGTTAAGGAACACGTGGATAAGGGCGGAAAACTTTTCGGGATCTGTAACGGGTTTCAGATTTTAACCGAAGCGGAATATCTTCCGGGCGCACTGATAAGAAATAAAACTCTCAAATATATCTGTAAAACGGTGATTTTAAAAAAAGGTTCCGCCGGAAATTCTGTGACGGCTTCTATGGATGTTCGTAAGGAATTGAAAATTCCGATTGCTCACGCGGATGGTTGTTATTACGCTACTTCAGACGTTCTTAAGCAGCTTGAGGATGAGGATAGAATTTTATTCCGTTATTCTGGGGAGAATCCAAACGGTTCTCTGGATTCGATTGCTGGGATTACTTCTAAAAATTTCAAAATTATAGGGATGATGCCTCACCCGGAAAGAGCGATGAATCCAATTACCGGTGAAATGGACGGTAAAATAGTTCTGGATTTGATCTTGGGGGCTTGAAGTCGTTTTTAGAAAAGACTCTTTACTTGAGCTTTTTATGGATCTGATTTTTTTTCGAAAGTTAACTTTGATAGTAAGAATTACGACGTTCACGTAGCTTGGTGAAGATTTACTAAAAGTCTACCCAAAAACTTAGAATCATTATCTGTGAATTCTCAATAGAATTGTGTTAGTTCTCGCATGATTATTATAAGTTTCTGTTTTTTTAAACCGTTTCATCTTTAAATTTCTGCGGTAGTTCCCACATTTCAAAGTTTTGCTGTAAAATCTAGAATTGTGTTAGTTCCCACATGATTGTGAAACTAAAACATATCCGTCTTCGACAAGATTTAGAACAGGCTCCGAGTCGGAACTCATGACCAGAATCTCAAAAATAAATCGATTACAATTCTATTATAAGTTTACAATGGGAAGTGGTAGTCCTACAGATTTTGTCTTTTGGAATAACGTGTTTGACCATGTATAAAAAATGAGGTAGTTCCCACAATTTTCGACCTTAAGTTTCAAGTTAGGCTTGATTGATCGTTGTGTGAGTTCCCACAAATTAAGTCTCTTTTGGTTCGTTTTACGATTTTGAATCATATTTTTAAAACTAAAATTTTACAGTAGTTCCTACATTTTCAAAAAGACCCTATTCTAACGTAAGTTCGGTCACGATTCATTTTTATGAAGAAAGTAGGGATTTAAACTTTTGCAGATTAATTTCTAAAATGTGGGAACTAACACAAATCACGATTTTACGAACAAATTCTAAATTGTGGGAACTCATACTTTAAGAAAATTCTTTCCAATCTTCTGAAACTGAACTTTGAGTTGATTGATTCTTTTTTAAGATTTTGAGATAAGTTTCTCGGGATTATAATAATCGATATTCTAAGTTATAAACTAAGTGGATAGGTAGGACTTATTAAAATATTCTAAAAAGATAAAAAGCGGAAACGTTATAAAGGGTGTTAATTTGAATCGAATTTTTCTGGTCACGTTTTTAATTCTCAGCTCACTTTTGATTTTATCTTGCAAAGACGAAAAAAAAGAAGTCGTTCGTAAAGAAGATCCAATAAAAAAAGTAGAAACGGCCTCCTATCCTTTTCCTCCAGATAATTCTCCGACTCCGGAGAGAATTCTACTCGGAAAAACGCTGTTTTTCGATCCGATCGTATCTGGCTCTAATTGGATCAGTTGCGCCTCTTGTCATAATCCCGGACTTGCTTGGACGGACGGACTTAAAACGGCGGTCGGACATAATATGAAGGTTTTAGGAAAAAATACTCCTACGATTCTTAACGGCGCATATGGAAATAAAATGTTCTGGGATGGAAGGGCGGATAGTTTGGAAGAACAGGCTTTGGGACCGATCACTTCTCCGGATGAAATGAACCAGAATATGGAAGAACTTATATTAGAATTAAAGAATATTCCAGAATATAAAAATCTATTTTCCAAGGCGTATCCAAACGAAGAAATTAGCGCGGCGACGATTGGAAAGGCGATTGCCAGTTTTGAAAGAACGATCCTTGCTACGGAGTCGGCTTTTGATCGTTGGAAAAAAGGAAATAAAACCGCGATTTCAGAATCCGCACAAAGAGGTTTTACCCTATTTAACGGAAAAGCAAATTGTTCTTCTTGTCATCAAGGAGAACAATTTTCAGATAATGGATTTCATAACATAGGTTTAAAAAATGCAGTTAAAGAAGTCGGAAGATTTAAAATCGTGCCGGTAAAATCCATGAAAGGCGCTTTTAAAACTCCCGGCTTGCGAGACGTTGCCTTAACGGGGCCGTATATGCACGACGGAAGTTATACAACACTGGAGGAAGTGATCGAACATTACGATCGAGGTGGAGATGAAAAAAATAATTTGGATCCGAATATGCTCGCGCTTAAACTTACGGATCAAGAAAAAACGGATCTTGTAGAGTTTATGAAATCCTTAAATGGTAAAAGGGCTTTGATTGCGGTTCCTGTGTTTCCAAGATAGTATATTATTTATTTATAAATTAGGAGTATTGAATGTTTATTCGGTTTTTAGCGGTTTTTATTTCTTTGGTTTTTTGGGGCGGAAATGTTTCGGCTGCAGAACACGAAGTTGGTCAAAAGAATAAAGGTTTTACTGTAGAATCTTTAAAGATCAAAGTTGGAGACGTGGTAAGTTTTCCAAATTACGATACTTTCTATCATAACGTATATTCTTTGTCGCCCGCGAAAATTTTTGATTTAGGTTCCTATTCTCAAGGGAAAACACAAAAGGTAAAGTTCGAAAAATCGGGTAAGATCACGGTGCAATGTGCGATACATCCAGAAATGAAAATGACTATAGACGTACAATAATGAAAGAATATTCTAAATTTATAATTCTTTTTCTTGTTTCGGCGTCTTTGTTTTCTTTGACGGCTCTGGATACAATGGAAAAATCGGCGGTTCGGGGAAGTATCGTGTTTAGAACTTATTGTGTTCTTTGTCACGGAGAGGCCGCTGACGGAAAAGGACGACTTGCGACTGGAAAAGTTCCTCCTCCTGCAAATCTTACGATTACTAAATTGACTGACGCACAAAAAGAGGAAATCATCAAAAAAGGTGGGGGTGGAGTAAATCGTTCTCCGTTTATGCCTCCTTGGAAGGATGAATTGTCAGAAGAACAAATTAAGGACGTGATTTCCTATATCAATTTCCTTTCGAAATCGAAATGATCGGAAAAAAAGTTTCCGCAATTTTTAGACAGTGAATTTACTCGCTAATATCAGGATTAAAACAAGATTACGTCTCAGTTTCGGCGCTATTATAGGAGTGTTTATTCTTTCTTCGGCTCTGATCGTCTACAATACTTTTGTGTATCGTAAAACGATTCGATCAATGATAGAAAATTCTCAACCTAAGTTCCAACTAATGAATTTGACTTTGGAAAAGTTGATTCTTGCTGAATTGACGATTTCGTCCAAAGTATCCACGATTGACTCTCTTCTTTCCGAAGAGGAATACGAAAAGATTAAAACTCTTTTAGAAGAGATAAAAAAGAGTAACGTTACATTTCGGGAATTTCCTTTGGAAGAGAACGAGCTTGAAAATCTAAAAATTCTCGAAGACGGTATCAAAAATTTTGCTCAATACGCGGAAACGATTCATATATTAGGTAAAGATAATAGACGACAAGAAGCTCAGATTCTTTACGTTCGTGGAGTGAATCCACTGAGTGCTTCTCTTCGTAAGACGGTCAAAACCTTAATCGAGTTTGAAGCGTCTAATTCCCGTAAAAACGAAGACGCGGCAGAATCTCAACTTACCTTTTCTTTGTATATGATATGCGTTCTTTCCCTTCTTTCTTTGGTGGCGGGTATTTTATTTTCCAGATCCATCATACGATCTGTAATGTTTCCTTTAAGAAAGGCGATTCATTTCGCGTCCGAAATACAAAATGGAAATTTGAACAATCGGATTCAGATTGATCGTTTGGATGAGATGGGAGAACTTTTGGAATTCTTAAAGAAAATGGAAGTTTCACTTCGTGAAATCATTGTAGAAGCGAGGATTTCTGTCGAAAACTCTGAAAAAGCTAGTAAAGAATTTTATAAAGTTTCGAAAGAATTTATTTCCACTTCGGAAACTCAGGCAAATGATTCTCAAAAAGTGGCCGATCATATAGATCATTTGAGTACTTTAGTAGAAGCGAATACTTCCGTTATTCTTACTTCTGCGGAACACCTTAGAAATTTGGAAAAGGAAATTCAAAAAAATCTTTCTTCGTTGATCAACGTTACGGAATCTTTGAACTCTTTGGCTTTGCAAGCGAGGGAATCTTCCGATACTGCGTTAAAAGGACAAGAGAAAGTGGATGGGATTCAAAAATCTTTTTTGGAAGTCAAAAGAACCGTTCAAAAGATCAACGAATCTCTTGTTAAGATTGGAGATATTTCCACTCGTACAAATATGCTTGCTCTCAACGCCGCGATCGAGGCGGCAAGAGCTGGAGATCATGGAAGAGGTTTTTCGGTTGTTGCGGATGAAATTTCACAACTGGCTGAGCATACAATGAAAAATACTAGAGAGATTACGGATCTGATCGAATTTACAAGATCTAGTATCGAATCCGGAGACGGAGAAATGAATCAGTTCTCCGATTTTTTTACGATTATCCAAGAAAACGCGTCTAATATGGCCCGTTTTAGTATGCGTTTATTGGAAGATATGAGGACTCAAGAAGCTGGTTTAAATGTTTGTTCTCGTAAGATGTACGAAATCGCTTCGAATATTACGGATTTGGAACATTCTTCTTTAGAAAATAAAAGCGCATACAGTTCTATCAAACAGTCGATTCAGGATCTTTCTCAGGGAGCAAATTTAATTTCTTCCGGTTCTCAAGAAATCAGTTCTGGCGCAAAACGGATCGATGAACAATCCGGTAAAGTAAAACGTCTGATGGAGAAATTTTCGATTTAAAATTTGTTTTTAATAAAATGTTTTTATTTCTTTAATAGAATTGTTGAAAAATAAATTCTCCATCTATTTCTATTTCATGGAAAACGGTCGATTGAATCGGTTTTGTTAATTGAACTATGAAATTTCTCAACAACTCTAATGTAAGTTCGTGTAGGAACTCATGATTCTGAAAAAAATTGGAATCTGAATTTTATAGCCATCTCCTTAAATGTGGGAACTACCACAATTTAAAAAATAGAAATTTATAACAATTGAATCTATTGTATTCAAGTGTGAGAACTATTATAAAACTTAGGTTTGTCTGTAAAATGATGTGGGAACTACCGCAAATCACGGTTTTACGAATCAGTCCTAAAATTGTAGGAATTCATTCTTTTAGAAAATTCTTATCTATTTTTTTACCTAACTAACGTGAGCAGGGCGTTAGAAAACCGGGGCGATGCCATAGGCAGCCGGTAGGGCTCTTTAGCTCTGGTCAATAAATTGCATGCAGGAAACATAATACAACAATCGTCTTTAGATTCAATTTAGAACGCGATCCGTCGAGCGCCAATAGAAGCGAGACGCTGAGTTCGAGAGAGCGTTCTGCTGAACTAACATTAGTTGCAATTCACCTTTGAACAAAATGAAAGGTTGAATAAAAATTTTTAAAAAGAATACAATATACAAGCAGGATTACCGACTGCGTTCGAATAGGAAGTTGTTGTTTTTTTAAGACCCGGATCCATAACGTGGAAGGTAACAAATTCGTCCGTGGATTCATATAACTTTTGTTGATAGGCGATTACGATCTTACCTGCGCCAGCGTCGAAAGTCCCGTCCATCCCTTCAGGTGCAAAAGACAAAGGAACTAAAACCCAATTGGTTCCTCCGTCCACGGTTTTATAAAGTTTGTAAGATTGGGTAGGTCCGTAAAACGCGTATCCGAGTGTTGGATTTAAAAATTTTATCTTTTGAAAAGCTCCTCCAATTAAATTATTGGGAATGGTAGTCCAAACGTTTCCACCGTCTACGGTGTGCACAAGAGAACTTGAATTTATCCAACCGTTGAGTGAATCTAAAAAATGGAATCTACTATTGTAACTAACTGAAGGACCGGTAGAATGAAAAGAATTTCCCGTATCGTTGGAATAATAAATAACTGAATTGGAATAAATTGGTCCATAATTCATATATAAAATTTCTTGCATGGAGTTATATAACAAATCCAGAATTTTAACGTCTTGAGGTAGTGCAGAACGTTCCCAAGATTCTCCTCCGTTTATAGTACGATCTAAAAAAGGAATATTTTTAAAGTTTGTATCTTCCTTTGTGCCGATTCTAATTCCGTTTTGACTATTTAAAAAACGAATCCAATGATAATTACCTGTATTCTGAGGCCCTAAATCAAAAATTCCAAGAGCAGTTGACTCGTATTTCATCGGAGTCCAATTTTGTCCTCCGTTTAAAGTTTTATAATTTACTCTATTATGATTTACTGCATAAATTTCCGATTCCGATTTTATAAAATAATGGAAGTTATATTGGCCAGAAACGACGTAAGTGGGAGTTCGATTCGAAAAACTTCTTCCGTCTTCGCTCCATACAAGAGTTACGTCCGATTTAGAACTCGATTCATAAAATTCCTGACTTTGATAGATGGCTATAATAGAACCAGAAGGAAAAATTTTTATTTCGTTCGCAGTGATTAGGTTAGGTGGAGCATCCGCTGGCGACATACACCAAGCCATCATAAAGTAATCCGTTGAACTTATTTTATTTTCTTTTTCGCAACTAAAGAAAAATAGAATGAATAGAATAGGGGGGATAATGTATTTAAATTTCATTCGATTTGCGAAGTTAGATCCTTTTCTTCTTTAAAGTCATTATAAAATGATACATTTGAAATTTCGCTTATTAAATTTTAAACAGGATCAATTTTTAAATCATCAATGTTTTTTGTTACAATAGTTTGTCTTAATTAGAGTTGTTGAAAAATGAATTCTCCATCTGTTTCTATTCCATGGAAACGAGCAATTGAAATAGTTTTGTTAAACTGAACTATGGAATTTTTCAACAACTCTATTATCTTCATTTTAGTTTATATATTTAAGTATAAAGTCGTTTTTAACTATACACGTTATTTGTGTTTGTTTGTTTGTTAAATTTAACGTGAAAGGATCGATGCTAAGGAACTCAGTAGAATGCTGGAAAAGTGTTTCGTTGAGTTGCTCGCGACGCGGTCACTTGTGACCGAAACGAAGTAAGGCGCCCAGTAAATTATTTTTAAATCTGATTTCAAATATTATACATCTTTTAAATCGGACTTGATTTCAGAATCGTAGTCGATTTTATTCTCCGAAAAAGAATTACGGAGGCGGAATGAATCCTGCAATTGTAGCGTTATTAGGTTTTATATTTTGGACTCTTTTTCTCGGATTGTGTGTGGTAAGTATTCGATCATTTAAGGTGCTTACCGGTTCAAACAAATCGAACGAGTTTCCCGCTGGAATTAAACACGGAAGCGAATTTTATTGGAGGCTCAACCGGGCTCATATCAATTGTATCGAGAATCTTCCCATTTTCGGAATTTTAGTTTTGATCGGAGTTTTTGCAGGAGTTTTAGACGATCGTTTTGAACTCGCGACTCAGATCATTTTAGGAGCGAGAATTTTTCAGACTCTTTCGCATCTAAGTTCTGGTTCCGTGCTTGCGGTGAATGCACGTTTTACAGGTTTTATGATTCAATACGGATGTTTTCTATATCTTCTTTGGCATATTCTGCATAGTACTCAAATCATCTAAGAATCGAAAGTTGTTTCAAGAGACAGAAGTTGTCCGATTCTTTCTTTTGAAACAAAGATTCAAAGGATGACTTTAGGATAATCTTCTTTAGATTTGTTGGTAAGTTGGTTGAAAAGAAAATCTACTTGACCGAACGCATTTTTTCAAAAGGATTCTTTATTTACCCGAGCCTTTGTCCGTCTGATCCTTTATGTTTTTCAAATTCGACTTCCTTCGTAAAAATTTATATAGCATGGCTGAACTATGTCTTGAACAAGTGCTTCTGTTAGACGATGCTTTGGAACAGGACGACGGAGAACTTGCAAGAAAGCTAATTGACCGGGATGACCTGATCGATAATCTCGAAAAACAAAACGACAATCTTTCTCAGAACGCTATTTTAGAAGCCGTAGCCAATCGTAATTCTATGGGAATGGATTTGGTAGACGGAGAAGTGGTTTTAAAAAGAGATCCTCTTCGATTTGCGCTCTCCGCGATTCGAATCACTAGAAACTTAGAAAGAATGGGAGATCAGATCGTAAACTGCGCAAAATGTTTTCGAAGAGGTCTAATTCCGAAAAGATTTTTCTGTGACGAAGAAATTCTTAATCGATTATTGTCCAGGGTGATCACGATTGTAGGTATGGCCGTTGAATCTTTGGTAGAGGAGAAAAATAGATTTTACGGAAGTGTTCATACGGTGGAAGAAGAGATCAATAATTTATGTCAATCCGCTTTTTTAAAGTTTGTTATGGATTCTAGACTGGATAAAAACCAATTTGCGGATGTATACAGATTGATTCTTTGTTTGGAAAGGACCGCCGACTATGCCGTGAACATTGCGGAAGAATTGGTTCGTTTAAATACTGGAATGGACATTAGACACGTTTCTGATCCGGTTCAGGCGATTGCAAAAACTGCAAGTTGATTTATTCGTATCAATCTCAATTTTTAGAATATTCGGGAAACATAATTTAATCCAATTCAAAATATAAACTGATAGGCAAACAAAAGCGAAATTAATTATGCTGTTTAACTCACTCTCATCAAAAAAGAATTTGGTTCAAGTATGAAAAAACACTTCATTCTTTCGGAAAACGGTTCCGAAACCTTTTGGCAAATCGAACTCTCCGGTTATTCTTTAATTCTTTCCTTTGGAAAAACTGGCTTCTCTGGAAAACGTAAAATTCTCAATTTTGAAAATAGAGAACAATGTTTTAAGGAATTTCAAAAATTAGTAAATGAAAGATTAAAGTTAGGTTTTCAAGAATCCGATTATGTTCCTTTACTAAAACCTTTAACTGGAAACCCGGATTATAAAGAAACGTGGAAAAAAATCATAGAATCTTCCGATCAAAAACAAGCATTGAGAGACCAATTTCGATTTTTGATCGAAACGGAAGAATGTAAATCTCTTTGGGAGCAAATCTTAGATCAGATTACGGAAGTCAAAATAGATGAAGAAAATAGATTTGTAATTACACTTCCTTGGTCGTATGACGACGAAACTCCGGTTCATCTTTGTTGGAATCCTCCTTATCTAGGTAAAATTCATTCTTCCGTTCCTGGCTCTATGGCCCGTTTTGTTTCTATCTTTAATGGGATAGAAATCTTTCATGATGACGACATGCCTACATTTGTTATCCAAGGTGTACGTTCTGAGGATTCAGATAAACCGGCACACGTTGAAGATGATTATGGTTGGGAAGATGGGATTTTAGAAGAAGGGGACAGTTGGTGGATTACACCTTTGGAACTTGTGGAAAAAAGTTTAGAAGACGTTCAATCTTTGGGCTCTTATGATGGATGTCAAAATTGGTTCGTATATCATCCATTTATAAAGAACAAATACGGAGAACCTGCAATTTCTAATGTGGATCATGGAAGTTGTGAATTGGAATCTCCTACAGTTCGTTACGGGCTCGGAGGAGTTTTACTTCGAGAAATCTGTAATTGGGTCCGAGATATTCATTCGGATACGGACGATGAACTTCCGTTAGACGGTTCTCCCGTTGTTACCAGAGCTTTTCAAGAATTTATGGCTAAAAAGGCAGTTGAAATTTCGGAGAATCAACCGGAAGTCGCCAAACGTTTGTTAGAGTATAATTGGGGTTCTTTAGCTCGTTATATCCATAAGAAAATTCTAAATTGGGTTCGCTCTATTTCGAAGAAAGGTTTGGTTAAAGAAAACATTTTAGTGTTCGATTCGTATTGGGATGACGCTGGTGAAATTATATTTTTAGGATTCGATTGGCATTCCGGGATCGATTACGAAGACGCTATTTCTGATGGAGCAAACGAAATCGAATACATTCTAAATTTTACTTCGTTTTACAAATTGGTGTTGGGAAAAGATCGAGAAGAAGAATTGAGCGGTGATGAAGTTATGGAAATCTTAGAAGATGATTACTCGATCACTCGTGATATTCTCGCTTATCTTTCGATTGAAAATTTTATCTCAGTAGCAAATGGAGAGGATTTTAAGAAACTTCCTTTAGATGAGGAGGGGATTTATATCGCATACTCTCACTATCACGATGAAGAAGCCGAAGTCGCCTTTCATTCTTCGCAAGGAATTAAAAAAGAATTTTTTAAAAATTACTTTCCGAAAGATGAAGCCGCCAAGAAGGAAAAGGAAATTTCTGAAAAGGAACAAGAAGTCGTTGATGATATTGTAGGCGACGTAATGGACGATTATCCTTGGGTTTGGAAAAGTACGATCGAAAAAAGTATCGATCGTATTGCGGATAATTTTCAAGAAAACAAAGAACGTTATCAAAGAGAATTTAACAAAATTCTAGAATACAAAGACAAAGTTGGAGAGGAAGAAAAAACAACTTTAGTCAATCTTGGAATGCAAATGAGTTCTGCGGCACTCAATCGATTTTTAAGGGAAAATAAACCAGACGTTGCAGAATGGGTTCTTCATTGTTATAAAGACATTTATCGTTCTTTGGGAATCAGTCGAAATTCTACTCTTAAGGGAAATGAAACTGGAAATTCGTATAACACCGCTGAATATTTTGCAGGTGACATTATCGTATTTATAGCTAAATACGGTGGAAGTCAATATCTGAACTTACTTGAAGATCTTTTGCCTGCCGACATTCAAGATGCAAGACTTGCGTTCAATCTTGCTTGTCTAAATTCTTTGGAAAAAAATAAACCGAACTTGCTGCGTTATACGAAATTGGCACTGAGTTTAGGAAAACCTAAAAAAGACTTTGAAGACAGCGACTTTGATAACTTTAAAGATGATCCTGAATTTCATTCTTTGGTTGCGTTACATTAAAACTTAGAAGTTTTTGGTGTGAGTCTTTGTTTTATAGATGAAACTTATAAAAGGCCTATCTCAAATTCTTAGGAATGTTTAAGAATAATGAAGACCGTTCGAAAGCCCATAAGCCACCATTATGACGTGATTTGTAGGAACTCTCGCAAATTTATTTTTTACGGTAAAACCTTAATATTTGGGAACTCATCTGTTTTAGTTTTTAAAAACTAAAATCAATTATTTCCATAGATGAATGTAGGAACTCTTATTTTAAGAAAAATTTTTCTAGTTTTTCTATATAATCGACTCACGTTATCTTAAGCTTTTATTACCAACCCCTATTTTTAGACAAAATATTATGTATTCTATTTTATAACTCTGAATAAATTAGCTTCTACTTAGAGAGAATAATAAGGATGTATAGAGTTTTGCTTCTTATTGGATTTGTTTTAAAGCTCATGGTAATTGATAGATCAGTTATAAAATGTGGTAGTTCCCACAGATTACGTCTCTTTGAAAAGTTTATCGGTTTGTAAAACGGCCTTTAAAGTAAATAAAGGATTTTTAAAGGTATGAGTCCCTACATTTTCAGAATTTATCTATAAAATTTTGATTTGTGGGAACTACTTAGTTATTTGCTGAAATTACCTATAAATTTAAACTTAAATAGAGTTTTGAAAAATTAATTCTTGATCTGTTTCCGCTGTATTGAAATAGACAATTGAAGCAATTTTGTTGATCTTTCACTATGAAATTTTTCAACAATTCTAATGATTTAAAACCAAATATAAATGTGTTTCGGTTGGTTTACTTTGGAAAGTATATCTAATTTTTCTTTTATTAAAAATATTAAAAAAATAATATATTCTAATGAAACTATAACTCTGATTTTTGAGAGTGGTAAAACCTGTGTAATATTAGAAGGAGAACAAATAGAAGCTCAGTTTAAATGTTTCGATGGGTTTTTGTTGATTACTTCTTATGATTATTACGATGGTACGGATTATTGGTATTATTTTCTAAATAACGATTTAGAAGTTAAGGACATGATATTTGACCCTTATGTTTCATTTTTATATATGGAAAAGACGCATATTATAAATTCACAAATAATCCAACTCAGTTTTTTTAAGCCGAACGAAACTTGGCATTTAGTAATTCATTCTAAACCTATTTGGGATTTTTCTCTTTCTGCTATTTTAAAAAGACCTTTCCGTTTTGTTTTTAAAAAACGGATTTTGTCTTTGTTTAAGTTGGGTGTCAAGTTGAACAAAAGATATTGATTTCAATTTTTTAATTTTAAAATGTGGGAACTACCACGTTGGGCTGAGCATAACGCGAAAGGGATTGATACGATAAAACTTAAACAGAACGCTTTTTACGAAAGCGTTTTAAACTGAAACTAAAGACGATATATCGTATTACATTTCTTTCATACAATTTATTGACTGGAGTTAAAGAGCACGGCTCGTAATAGCTGGATTCGCCCAAACTTTCTTACGCAGGATTCATAGAATTGATATGTAAACAATTAGAGTTGTTGAAGATGAATTCTTCAACTGTTTTTGTTTTCTGGAAACGGTCGATTGAAGTAGTTTTGTAAATCGTCACTTTCAATAACTCTACTATAGATCTGAGTAGCAATGCTGAAGTTCCTACCGAAATTTCATATTTGAGAATTTTCTAATCGTTTTTAATGATCTCTATAAAATTGAATGCCATTAATTTTATTACAAAACACTGGACATTTCATTCTATAGTTCCGAGTAATCGCCGAACCTGATAAACTTCTAAGTAAATCGCCGCTTGACGGCTCAAACATATATATAAATTTAATATATAATGATTTTCTAAAATTATAAAAGAAACAATTAAAAATAACAACTCGAATGATTGAGGAGACTTGAATCTTTTTCTATCATCTCCACAATCGTTTTCTAAATTACATACCGATTGCGGCACCGCCATCGACTCTTAAATAAGTTCCCGTAATATAATTGGATTGATCACTTAAGAAAAACTTCACTGCGTTTGCAATCTCTTGTTGTGTGCCTGGTCTTCTAAGAGGAATGAAAGAAGGATCTGTCAGTTTCTTTTGAACTTCTTCCGGCAAAGACGCGGTCATGTCGGTTTGAACGTAACCTGGACAAACCGCGTTGACCAGAACGTTTCTTCCTGCAAATTCTCTTGCAGCTACTTTTGTCAATGCGATCACTCCCGCTTTTGAAGAAGAATAATTCGCTTGTCCCGGCTGTCCAGTAAGACCAGAAACGGAAGAGATGTTTACAATCCTTCCAGACTCTGCTTTGAGAAGAAGTTTAGAAGCATACTTAGTCATCAAAAAAACGCCTTTTAAGTTTACGTCTAAAACAAAATCAAATTCTTGTTCGGACATACGTATAAAAAGATTATCCTTGAGAACTCCGGCGTTGTTAACTAGGAAGTCTAGTTTTCCAAATTTTTCTTTTACTCCAGCGATGACAGAATCACAATCTTCCGGTTTAGTGACGTTACAAGAAAGTCCTAAAGTTTTTACTCCAAATTCTTTGGCTACATCAGCCGCCGCTTGTTCTATCTGTTCTTTGTTGAGGTCGACTAGTACTATGTCGCCTCCTTCTTTAGCGATTGTATTTGCGATCGCTCTTCCGAGACCGCGAGGAGACGCCGCTCCGGTAACGAGTGCTACTTTTCCTTCGAACTGTTTAGACATGATTTCCCTCAAATCGAGATTCTAATTGGCTTTCCATTTCCGTAAGAGAAATAGAATTGCCAAGTTAAAAACTTTCTTTTGAATTTCATTTACCTTTTGAAATTGAAAATATAGATTCGTTTCTATGAATATTCATTCATTTTGTTTTTGGAGAATTAAAACATGCAGTCTTCTTACAATCGACCTTTGGAAAGTATCGGACCGATCGAAGCGGTTTATATCCCTGGAAATCCAGAAACATATACTGTAATTTTATTTCACGGTTACGGAGCAAACGCATATGATCTTTCTCCTCTCAGCGCGTATTTAGATCTTCCAGATGGAACCAATTGGTTGTTTCCAAATGGAATTTTAGAAGTTCCGGTAATGCCCGGTTATAACGGAAGAGCTTGGTTTCCGATCGACATGGAAGCTTTACAAAGAGCGATGGTGACAGGAGGTTATCGGGATTTTTCGGATCGTTATCCAGCGGGTTTGGAAAGCGCAAGAGAGAAGGCAATGGAGATGATTCGAACTTTAGGAGTTCCTATGAACAAAATCATCTTGGGAGGTTTTAGTCAAGGCGCGATGCTTGCGACCGATATTACTCTTCATTCCGAAATAGCTCCAGCAGGTCTTATGATTTTATCCGGAACCCTGATCAGTGAAACGGATTGGAAGAGACTCGCTGAAAAAAAGAAGGATTATCGTTTTTTTCAAAGTCACGGGAGAATGGATCCGGTGTTAGGTTATCCGGCTTCTAAAAAATTAGAACAACTTTTAATCGGAGCCGGATGGAAAGGAGAAATGATCGCTTTTCAGGGTGGACATGAAATTCCGGATGTGGTACTTAAGGGAATGAACCTGTATCTCAGGGACATTACCGGATGACAAAACTCATAGAGAAATACATCGCTTTAAAAAACAAATATCGGAACTACGATACCAAAGAAGCTCTGAAAAGGATGCAGGCCTTTCGAATCGTCTTAAAGGAGTTAGGTGAAAAAGGATTTCATACAGGAGTAGAAATCTTAGGTTCGATCAATTTTGGAATTGTAGAAACCGCTTCCGACATAGATTGTATTTTACTTCATTTTTGCGATCTTCATAAAGATGTAGAATGTCCAGAATACTGCCCCAATTTTCTTTTTGAAACCGAAGAAATTAAAACTTCTCTTCGTAAACGTTTAAACGACGAAAATCTACAAGTGGAATTTTTGGATTGTATCAATTTAAGAATGGTAGAAAAAGCTATGGAACAAAAAGAGAATTTGAAAGACAGCGATCTTCTCAAACGACTTATGTTTTATAGAACCATCGGAAGACCGGTAAACAGACCTTTATTTATTCCTTACTGCGAAAAATTAGAAGAGAATGAGGAATTCATCCAAGAAATTTTAGACTGGGGTTCAGAGGCTCTAGAAGATTATTTAAAAACTTCCAGACATAGATTTTCATTCAGTAAATATAATGAAAGAATTGAAAGTTCCGGACTTCAACTTCCGCCCGGACTTAAGGAAGAATTAAAAAGTTATCTGGACGAGGTTCCGGAAAATAACTGATCGATTCGCAAAATTGCGTTAGGCGAAATTGATTTTGTATAGTTTCTACAATTTTAGAATTTGTTCGCAAAATCATCGTTTGAGGTAGTTCCCACAATTTAGAGTTTGTCTCAAAAGCTCAAAGAATTTTAGACAATAATTCTTTAGAAATTTTTAATAAAATGCAGTAGTTCCTACAAATTAGGTTGTATTTGGCAATTTGCGAACTTTCAAGCAGTTCTAATGTTGTTAAATTTTCGTAGTAGTTCCCACATGTATCTCAAAGTTCACAATTAGAGTAGAAAAACTTAAAAAAATACGAATTCACATTAATTATAATTCAAATTTAAGCCTAAAATAAACAAATTATCATTTTGATTTATTAGAATGTCTTACGTTGAGTTTACTACTCAAAACCATTATTAGAACGCTAAAATTCTGTTTCTGAACACGGATCTATCTAAAAAATCATGATACTTTTATATAAGATCAACAGTAGCTTAATCCCGGAGAAATAATAGAAGAATATATTTTTATATTAAAACTATAGAATAGAGTTGTTGAAAAATTCCACAGTAAAAATTTGCAAAACTACTTCAATTGTCCATTTTACTAATCTCTATAAAATTGAGTGCTGTTAATTTTATCACAAAACACTGATCCTATGCAAAATATTATGTGCTTTATTATATAGTTATGAGTAATGCAACAAAAACAGATGGAGAATTAATTTTTCAACAACTCTAATATTAAATCAATTTATTAGAAATCAACTCAAGGTGTCTTCTGAAAATAATTTAAAGTATTAGAATATAATTGATTACTATTTATATAAAATATCGTTCTGCAATTCAATTTTATGAAAAAGAAGGTAAATTGAAAATGTATAATTGGAAGAAAATTTTTATAGTGGTTTTGTTAGTCTCTATCATGATTTATTTGGCGTATGAAATGGATCATACATTTGTACATGCTGCTGCTTCAAAGGCCACCAGCTCGATCGTTCAAAAACCTACCGATCCACCAAAAGACAAACCGATTAAGGTCATTGTTCATGATGGAGGAAAGTTTTGTTATGGTCCTACTTTTAGCGGTGGTGAAAGTTATATCATAATTGAACAGTGTTGGCAAATGCACGTTATGAATGCAAGATACGATGTGTTCCAAAGAATTTCGTATAACGTCAATAATACGTGGTTATGCATCACTGCACCGGAAAAAGTAATTAGAGGGGAAGAAAACTGGGACTATGTACATCTCAGGCCTTGTACAATCAACGATCCTTATCAAAGATGGATTGTAAAAGACAACTCGTTTTGGACTGCAGATGGACGTTATCGATTGAAGGATACAAATTGGTACGGCTATATATCAAGAAATTCTAAAGATAGATACAACCATACATTAGATTCTTCCATGGATGAATGGATTCAAACCATAGCCACTCCTGGAAACATCAGTGTTCAAACTTCTATCGCTTGGGATTTGCAAACTACCGAGGGAAATGAACGTTATTTTATTCGCCGGGGAGGTTCAGATAAAAATACAACTCCTCTTTACTACAATCCTGAAAGTGGACATCTCGCTCAGTATGATCCGGTTAGTAGTTCTCTCTATTGTATGTATTCTAACGTGGGTAAATCGAATTGGAATTGGGTGACTTGGGCATCGTGTAGTGACGCAGCGATTAGTAAGATGAATCCGGCTTTTTGGAACGTCTCTTTTGAAACTGATCAAGGAGGAATCATTACGGATTATAAGGGGAATGCACTGAGAGTTACTAGATACGGATCCAATTGGGGAGTTGCCTATGCAGCTAAACCTTCTTATTTAGAAAAGGATACTACTAATAGTCCAACTTCTTTGTTTATTGTTGATAAAAATTTACTGAATTGGACACGTTATACAGCGAGCAATCTTGGTAAAACAGGACAATATTGTCCGGCTGGTAATCACGAAAGTATTCTACATAAAAGAGTCAAAAGAGATTTACCACCTAACTTCCAATTAACCGAGGAATGGATTCAAAGACTTTATGATATAGCGACTTCGGTTTCCGCTGAATCCGAGACTCGAGTCAGTGGATTCTGTGGTCCTTGTGCTCTTCATAGTTTTCAGATGTTGGCGGAACTTCAGGACCGTCATTCTCAAGAACCTCTTCAGAGTGGTGGTTACTTTTTTGATACAGCTCCTAATACAGATCCTTTTATATCGTTTAGTCAACGTTATCCGCATTTGGAAAGACTGTTAGAAGATGTACCTAAAAAGTATGCACCTTATCCTCACTATTCTACACAAAGTTTTCTGTCATTTGCATCCATTGATACAATGCTGCCTCAGTATTTTTGGTCTGCTTCTACCGAATTTACTAATCGGGATGAGATTCTTTCCCACATAAGTTCACTTATTAGTTCCCCTGCTGGAAGTATTTGGTTCGGAGTTATGGAGAGACAACATCCTGATGGAACTACAAGGGGACACGCAGTTCCAATTCTTAGGATCTCTCAGGGATTAGTGGTAATTCCAACTAACGTGCGTTTGTGGACATTAGAAACATTCAGAAGATTTTTAGCACCCACCACAGATCCGTCCCAAGTCATCGCGAATCTGGAAGGATCAAATACACTGACAAGATTTACAACCATACAATCACTGGGAATGCTCACAACAAATATGTTTGATTCCATGGTCTCTAACAGAAATTGTACTGGAGAGGGGGAAGACAGAAGAGGTTCTGGAGAATATCCAACAAGTGCATCCGTAAATCAGTGTCCAAGCGGTAGATGTGCATTACCATTTTAAATCAGTGATCATAATCCGATCGTTTACACATCAATTCTGTGAAATTTTGAGTAATAAAGATTAGGCAAATCCGGCGTTGCCGGACCGCACTTTCGGCTCCAGTCAATAAATTGCATGCAAGAAACTGAATACAATATTTCTTTTTTAGTTTCAATTTAATTATAGAACGCGATCATAGAGAGTGTTCTGCTGAGTTTCTCTACGCCTTAATCGCTTTCGCATTGAATTATACAAAGTTCACGTTAATCGATGCTTGATTACAACATTAACGAGTAGTAAATACTGTAAATTGCCCTGTTTTAGTGCAAAAAACTAGATACTTTATTATATAGTTCTGAGCGAAAAGCCAATCATTCCAGATTAGATGAAATTTTTTGAGAACTATTGTATATTTGCAGAATCGACCATTCATTTTTAATACTACTTTCACTCATCTAAGTAGTAAGAAAAAGGTTTCCGTTTTTTGAATACAATGATACACTTCTAAATCTAATATGACTGACAAATCTAAAAACCTATTTTGCAAAGGCAAAAAAACTTACGGCACATTCCAAAACCGAATTGTTTTTTATCAAAAAGATCAAACTGAATCATTCAGCCTCTCCCTTCTAGGATCGTTCGACAGACTCTGTTCTTGCCTCGACTCCCGTAAGGAGTTATGATCTTGAATTTTCTTGCGATACTTTCTTGTCTAAACCTAAAACAATTCCAGTATTCTAAGTTTCGTTTGATTATTTTATTTTTCTTTCTTTTGATTCCGATTTCAAATTGGAGCAAATCGAACGGAATGATAACAGTCGATGGAAATTATAAATATTATAACGTAGGACTACAGGATCAGTTCACCTATCTTGAAATTAACGGACAAATCGAAAATTTGTCCGGAAAAGATCATGTAGAAGCTTTTTTTACGATGAACTTTTATGATAAAGAAGATATTCTTTTGGAAACCTGCCGATTTGCTGTGCAAGGATTTCCATCGGGACACAAGAGGGATTTTTATGCGAGTATGAAATACGTAGATCCAAAACAGATCAAACGTTTTACGATAGAATTTGACGGAGAAAATTAATTTGTTCACAAGTTTCTAAAGAAATGATTAGATGAGTTTGAACGCGAATCATTTAGAATTTTATAATACACTTTCTGAATTTTTTAGATGATCAGAGTTGTTGAAAAGTCGCATAGTTCAATTCACAAAACTGCTTCAATTGATCTATTTCCATGAAATAGAAACAGATGGAGAATCCATTTTTCAACAACTCTATTTTTAAACTAGATAAATTTCAGAAACTTTTATGTAGTCAATTCTAAGAAATGATTTCAAAATAAAATTATAAAAATTGAATGTTTTTATTAGGAGATTTATGCTAAAATAAAGCGAATTCAGCATAACGCGAAAGGGATCGATGCGGGGTCAATAAATTGAATCTAAAGACGATTGCTGTATTATGTTTCCTGTATGCAATTTATTGACCAGAGCTGAGAGCCCGACCGGCTGCCTGTGGCAAGCCGGATTCGCCCCAGCTTTCTTATGTCGAACTCACGTTAAAATAAAGTGAATTCGATGTAAAAAAACTTGGGAGAATAAAAAAACTCAATGTCCCAATTTCCTCGGAACTTAACTTTATGTTGCTTTTTTGAATCCAGTAAAATAGCTTTTTCAAATTCAGTGTCGGATTGTTCGACAGGTCGCGCCAACTCAAGTAAAACATAACTGTTTTTGTATTGGTGATACTGACTTACGTTAAAATAGAAACGAATCAATATAAGAAAGTCTAAAAAACGAAATAGAAAAATTTTTATGATGATTTGATATAAGAAAGTTTTAAAATAGAGAGTCAGATTTTAGATAAAATATAATTTTTAGGTTTTAAATGTGGGTTGATAAAAACCGTACATTTAAAACGATCGAAACACAATAAATTCGCTCGCCTAAACGGCTAAGGAAAAACCATGAATGGAAAAAAAATTTGGTTCGTTTTAACATTGTTGCCTACTTTGTATTGTGGTTCTACCGTAAAAGCCGGAGAAATAGGTCTCTTTTGGAAACCTTTCGGATTTTCTGATATAGGTTTGCACAAAGAACCAGTGTTGAGTGGATTCTATTGGTTATATCCTTGGAACGATATTTATACTTATTCCACACAATGGAACGCATATAAGGAAAAGGTGGATGTACTTACCAATGACGATCTGAAAATAGACGTTCAAGCAGTAGTCATCATGAGACCGATTCGAGATGAAGTATATCAGCTTCACATAGAAGTTGGTCCGGAATATTATAGAAGTATTGTACAACCGGAATTTAGGGCTTCTATTAGAAACGTAGTTTCCCATCATCAGATGATCCAAATTTCTAAAAATAGCGCAGTCTTAGCGAAGGACATTAAGTCCGCAGTTATAGAAAGAACGAAGGGAAAACATATCGAAGTGTTCGATGTAATATTGGACGACGTGGAATATTCTCCCAATATGTTGCACGCAATCGAAGCGAAGTTGACGAAACAACAAGAACTGGAACAGCAAAAATACGAACTGGAAATCGCGGAAAAAAATATAGAAATCGCCAAAAAGAAAGCGAAGGCAGATGCGGAAGCTCAGTTGATCCGAGCCGAGGCACAAGCGAAGTCTCAATCGATTATCAACGATAAGTTGACCACTAAGTATCTTCAGTATAAATCGTTTGAAAGTCCAAATTCTAAACTGATCTTTGTTCCACAAGGTAAAGATAATCTTCCGATCGTTGTAAATCCGAAAGAGTAAGTGTCAGCGTTATGCGGGCTTGTTCGACAAGCTACTCGGATCTATAGTATAAAATACCCAATCCAATAGAGTTATTGAAAGTGACGATTTACAAAACTACTTCAATCGACCGTTTCCAGAAAACAAAAACAGTTGAAGAATTCATCTTCAACAACTCTAATTGTTTACATATCAATTCTATGAATCCTGCGTAAGAAAATTTGGGCGAATCCAGCTGTTACGGGCCGTGCTCTTTAGCTCCAATCAATAAAGTGTATGAAAGAAACTTAATACGATATATCGTCTTTAGTTTCAGTTTAAAACTCTTTCGTAAAAAGCGTTCTGCTTGAGTTGGCGCGATCCCTTTCGCGTTATGCTCAACTCAACGTGGTAGTTCCCACATTTTAAAAGTTCTACAGTAGAATTTCAAATTTGCAGTAGTTCCTACATTAGTTTGATATGCAAAATATTCCAATTTCCTAAAATTGCGGGAACTCTCGCAAAACTTTAGATCTTTTCCGTTTCAGAGAATGAAGTCCAGAGATCCATTTAAAAAAACGGAATCTGTCCGCACAAAATAGACTGTGGGAACTACCACAATTTCCCAAGAGAATTTTCAAGCATTACGTTTTAGAAATGATCTTTCTATTCCCTTTCATTGGTTAAAAAATCCATAAAAAACGCCATAATAATGTATTTTAATGCTAATATAATTTAAAAAACACAGATAATTATTTATAAATATAATTTAGTCCTTAATTTGTTGATAATGGGTCATATATAATAAAATGTGTTAAAATTTTATATTTTAGACTTAATTATGCAAAAACGAATCATTTTGGTTTTATTTGGAATTTCCACTTTCTGTAACTTACTATTTGTTTATCCTGTTTTCAAAAAATCTCCGGAACCAGTATCGATTACAGCAAAGTCCGACTGCCCCAAAGAAGTGGAAAATAAGAAAGAATTCTTCTCAGTCGTTCGAATTCTTCCCCATCCCCCCGACTTTTTAGAAGGTAAAAGCCTCCGATTTCTTTCTTATACTACTCGAAAAGAAAAGGGCAGGAAATGGATCCTTTTTCAAGAGAAGATCGGAAATAGCCAAAAAGAAACCAAAGTTGATGCGGAAGCGGTTCGATGGTTTTGAAAAAACTCGTTCGAATCTTTTTACTATTTCTCGTAGGTGTTACGACAACGAGTTTGTTTTCAGAAAAACAGACTTCTGGTGAAACCCAGTATCGCAAAGGTATTTTACTTTTAAATAATGGACCTGCTTTATCCGGAGAAGTAGGAGAGTTCCAGGATTTTTATTTTATCCGCAACTCTAAAATTGGTAAAAAAATTTCAAAAGATCAAGTAGTCGATTTTATTTCAGAAGAATATTATAATAAAATAATATATTCATCAGCTTTAAAAAGCGCCTTTGGGTCTCTTGTTTTTTTTAACGCTTCCGCAGACAAACAATGGAGGGGATTTCCTCAGGACAATTTTACTAACGATGGAAGGTTGGAAGACTTTTTTATCCTCTGGATTAAAATCAGTCTGCTTCTATTGACCGCGGCGGCTTATGTTGATGCCGATGAAAAAAATCATTCTTTAAAAAATGCATATTCCGGTTTTAACGATAAGGAAAAACACGCATTCCAAAATTCTTATACACGATACCAAATTTTAGGCGGAGTTACGATCGGTTTTTTCACTTTTACCACCGTTAAAGCTTACGTCCGTTTTGGTAAAAATGATCACTACAAAGATCTACAAATTCAAGGGAGAGAATTAAGGTCATTTGGTGAAACCTCGGATCCTAAAACTTCTCTATTAGGTGCTCCAAATATTCAATTTGCATTTACGTTATACTTTTGAGGAAAAGAATTATGAAACAGATTTGTTCTATATATTTTAAAATTTTAGAATATTCAATTATTATTTTGATAGGAATTGTGGGATGTATCAAGCCTGGTTCCGGTAAATTTCCACCCTTGTTCTTGTCTTCCGTCACTCCATATACTCCTGCCGATTTGGGCATAGAAACTCCGGCGGCGGGTTCCCCTTTATCGACGTTACCCGCTATTTCAGACAAGGAGCGAGAATCTATCGAAGAGGCGTTTCGTTTGATGAACGAAAACGGCCAACTGGATCAGAAGTTCGTAAAAGAATCCTCTATGGCTTCCAGAGAATTGCTTTTTAACCGTCCGTTATCCGATACCGAATTAGAGGCAAAAGTAGAAGCGGAATTGAAAGGTGAATCTTATCCGACTCCTACATATGGCACTGAACAACAAATTCTTCTTCAAGAAAGTCAGGCCGCGGACGTTTTTTACGGAAGGGTGGAAGCTGATCTTCCCAATATGACGGTTCCTCAGCTGATCAAAGTCCGAGAAAACTTTACCTTGAGTTTAGTTATGATTCGGTTTATGATCGATTATGGAAATACTCCTAACGGAATTCCTACTTCTTTTTTAATTATGGCCCGTGAGAAGGCAGTGGCAATCCGCCAAAAAGTAAACTTAGAACTCATCAAACGCGACGTTAAATCCTTATGATTGGCCGCATCATTTCAACATATTTTAGAAAATGAATATTCCAGGAAAGAATCCTATGTTAAAGCGAATCTTATATTTAGTTTTTATCTCTTACTTAAATCTTAACTGCGATTACTCGCAGGGGACTTCAACGAGTGATTATCATAACGAGTTTATGTTAGAATATTCTATTTTCTTTATTCTTCCCAATCTTGATCTCAATCAATATTGCCCACCCACAGAGGAAATTCCAATATTGGAACCCGGAACTTATACAAGATATATGTCGGAAGGGGATACATATATTTTTGATAATAGAGCTAGGTTGAATGCACCTTATCAAGGACATGCTTCAGAATACTTTACTTTTATCATTCAAGAGAATGCAGAGCAAGAGATTAAGTTAATTAGTCCAGTGTGCGGAACAAGTCCAGATTTCTATTCTGCTAAAGGGGATTCTGGAACTTTTGGACATTTAGAAACATTATATATTAGTTTAAGAATACCTGAATCTAAACCTCAGAATCGATACGGATATTTCACGAAACTAAAAGCCGTATCTGGTTCAGGAACTATTACATTTACCACACCCACTGTGCAAGACCCACCAAGATAAAAATAAGGAATTTAAAATGAAAAAAATCTTATGTTTAATTTTTATTTCTTACTTTAGTTTTGATTGTAGCCTGACTCGAGAAAGTTCGCACGGCAACTTTTATAACGAGTTTATGTTAGAATATTCTATTTTCTTTATACTTCCCAATCTTGATCTCAATCAATATTGTCCGCCCACAGAGGAAATTCCAATCTTGGAACCCGGAACTTATACAAGATATATGTCGGAGGGAGATACGTATATTTTTGATAATAGAGCTAGGTTGAATGGTGTTCCAGGGACCTCTGATTCTGAAAGAAGTTTTAATTTCACATTTCAAGAATCAGTGAATCAACAAGTGAAACTTACAAGTCCAGTTTGTGGTAATGATCCTTTGGAAAGTCGTTCTTATAATGATTCCGGATTATCAGGACAAATTGAGTCAGTTTATATCTTTTTAAGAATTCCACCTTATAGTGATACAAAAAGATCTTTATTTTTTACAAAATTAACCGCCGTTTCTGGTTCAGGAACTATTACTTTTACAACACCGTCAATCGCCAATCCACCGCTTTAATCACGAGGATCACTATGAGAACATTTAACATTACTGAATTTTATTTATTTATGCTACTTTTTCTAACAACAAACCTAAAACTTTTTGCAGACAAAAATAGTTTTAAGTTTTGGTTTCCGGATGCGAATCACACGTATAACCATTTCGTTATTCAAACCAACTGTAATACACAGTTCAACAATAATGATCCAGAATCTTTTGAACCTAATAAAACGTTTCTTACAATGTATGGGGATAGTTTGGGAGATTTTATAGATGAACCTGCCTATGGATATTTTGGTTGGGATCAATATCTAACTTTGATGAACTTTAGTGTAGAATGGAATGTGCAGAACCTAGCCATAGGAGGATATACAACAAAAAATTTACATGAATTAATTGCAGCTTGTGCAGATAGATATGAAAGGCGTATCAATTTTAAAACGGCGCCTAACGTAGCATTTGAAATCGGAGGAAACGATTTTTGGCACAATGCACTTCTTTTGACCTATATGCCTTGGAAGTTTAGTTCCGTAGTAGGTCGTGTGGCTTTCAATACTAAATCCATTTTGTATCAATTGAGAAATCCAAGACGGAATAAAGACATTCTGGTCATGGGAAATTTTCCAAATCTATCTTACAGTCCTACATTAGGAAATATGAATCAATATTTTTCTCCGATGGCTACCCAACCGGATAGCGGTTTTAGTTATAATATGAGCCAGCTACAGTCAGAACAAAAAAACGCAATGCGTGAGGAAGAAGAAGCCTCTATTTTAACTTTATTACCTCCGACAGGATGGATCACCTTACTTTATATGCCGATCGATTTGGATCATTTGCATACTGAGTTTGTAGAATCGATCCTTTATATCAAAGAGGCTTACAACCGAGTTATAGTAAACCTAGAAATTCAAACTGGAATTGAAGAATTGGATATGCTTCGCACACAGATCAAAAATGCGGGTACTTCGCCCACCATGCAAGACGATTGGTACTGGCTCTGGTTGCACAGAGTGAAAAACAATCCCAGCATGGTAACTAGTTTAGGAATGTATTTTTCTCAAGGGGCCATCGAACAAGCGGCGCAAGAAGTCAATGGTAAATACGGCAAAGTGCAATTTCTACCTTTGTATCATCTTTTTATACGCCAAAGAGATTGTTTTGAGTTTGGTCAGTGTTGGGTAGCAAATCCTTGGTTGTACCAGGATCAGATAGGACATTTAAATTACATTGGATATACAGTGTGGGCGGGGGCTTTGTCCGCAAAGGTGATCGAACTAGATTGGCATAATTCTTTAAGAAACGGTCCTCCTCATTACGACGGAGCGGTTTCCATTCCTGGAGATGATACTGTGGTTGTTGCTCTGCCGGAAGAACAACCACCTCAAAACGTAGAAGTGGAGGAATGGCCGATTGATTTCTGGATATTAGTCTGTATTTTTACCGGAAAATGTTGGTAATTCTCCAAAAAATAAGGGTTTTATACTTTTGTATCTTTAGTATATTATTTATTTATTGCATTCAAGAAAATGAATCTAATCCTAGCCTACAATTGGCGCTCGTTCAGTCTCAGATGCAGGTTGTGCCGAAATACGAAATTCCGGAAATCAAGGCTTGCCTTGTTAATACTTTGGTTTTGGGTAGAATGATTACTACTTGTTACGAAATCGAAAGAGAATTTTGTAATTTAGATTTTTTTAATAATATTAAAACGCCAGCAATTTTGCAAAACAGAAGGGATGATTTAACGTTTATTAGCATTAACTTTCCGAACTGCGCGTCCGGAACCGCACCATTGTTCCTAAAATATTCAAACTTGCAAACTCCAGCTTCTATGGTATGGAAAGATTCTTTCGGGTTCGATGGAGCTAACTTGGAATCTCAATTTCAGTTTACCAATCAGAGCAGTTGTAAGGATTTAAAATTGGAGACGGCTCCGTTTGTAACGGTAGGATTTTCCCGTTTACTAAATTCTACGGAATTATCTCAATTGAACGGTGTTGAGGCGGAGCTTGCTTTGATCCCCGCGACTAACGCGGCTTGTATGAACGATTTGAACTTTAGCGCCGACTTAATTTTTTTGACACAGAATATCAAAAGCGGAATTTTACTAAAAGGAATTTCCTGTGCATATCAGAGTGGTTCCGGTTTTCCGATTTGTCCTTGGAGTCCTTAGTGCATTCAAAAAATCTAATTTTATTTTTATTTCTTTTTTGTTTGTCGTATTGTTCTGGAGATAAGATCGAAGAATCCGGCGAAAATTATTATATTCGATATTTATTTTTAACGACAGCGAGTTTTCCGTGTTCTTCTCAAAGTTATACAAATCCTTGGAATTTTACGGATCCCCGAGGAGATGTCAACGCAGGTCTTTTAAACAAACCAGGAGAGGGATTGGATTATCTGGATTTGATTTCTGGAAACGTACAAGATAACGCGACTAACGTTGTATTCGAGTTAGTTTTAGGAAGTATTCCGAATAAAATCACGCTTAATGAAAATTCGGAAGTTATTGAACCGGAATACGAGTGGTCTTATCTTTTTAAAGGCGAGAGTTTATTGAAGATCGGTATCGTTTCCATTGGCGGGGCCGCGCGTGAAATTCCGTTTCGAAATTTAGACGTTCTTGTATGGCGTAATTTGGATTTCATTGGAGGTTGCGGAAATCTGAATATACAAGGTAGTTCGGCGATTTGGATTTGTGAAAAAAATACAATTCCCGGCTTGCTCGAAATTGCAAAGTCTAAGTCTATTTCCGTGGAAATGAACGCTAGAAATAACGGCGTTCGTTATTCTGATTGTCTTTGATTTTGTGGTAGTTCTCACATTGAGAAGTTGATCGTGTTATCTCGGGTGCTGTACTTTATTAAAAATTCAAAAAAGATACTTCTAGTATTTTAATATACAAGAGTTTTTGAAAAATTCCATAGTGACGATCAATAAAAACTGCTTCAGTCTACCGTTTTCATAAAACAGGGGCTTGGTGGCGATTCATTTTTAACAACTCTATTTATCGCATAATAAAATATTTTATAAATTAGATAATTAAAATATTATTTTTAAATTTAAATCGGACTTCAAAATCAAATGTATTTTTGATTTTGTTCGTATCGGTTTTAAAACGCTAAAAACCAAGTTGGGAAATACGAAGATCGTTTTACGATTGCGAAAAATAGAAATATAAAAGATTAATGTTTTTAGGGAAATGGCGGAATAGTTTTACACCCGTCTTGGTAAAAAAAAATTTATAAAATAGATTTTTAATTTTTATGATGGTCGCAAAATATGATTTTATGAAAAAGTTTGATTGAATAATTATTTTTTGGAATTTTATATAAATTCCTTCTCATAAAACACCTGTAAGGGATTCAACATGTCCGAAAGTATATTAGAAATTTTGAAAGGAAAAAAATGCGATTCCTGTGGATTCCAAACCGTGGAAACTACCATAGCTTGCACACGTTGCGGAAGTTCTAAAACCATTGAAATCCAATTTTCGGGAAAAGGAAAAATTTACACTTACACCGTCGTTTATGTAGGTTTTGGACATCTATCTAAAAGGGTGCCTTATGTTTTAGCGGTTATAGAATTGGAAGAGGGAATCAAAACGATTGGAATTTTAGAAGGAGAAGTTTCCGGAATTCCGGTAACTGAATCCGTAAAAATTGATCTTCCAGTGAGATTTCAAAGAGATGAACCAGGAACCGGATTTATATTTAACGTGAGCAGGGTGTAAGAAAATCAGGACGAATCCGGCTGTCACGGCCAGCCGACCGGACTTCTCCCCTCTGGTCAATAAGTTACATGCAGGAAACATAATGTGATATTTCGTCTTAAGTTTTAATATAAAACGCGACCCTTAGGAAAGCGTTTTGCTGAGTTAACGCGACCTGTCGAACGACCCATGAAGAGTGAGACGCTGAGTTTCCAGAGCGACCCATGGAGAGTCATAACCTTACCCACAAGTTGAATAGGATTTTAGAATCAGAAGGCTCAAAAACGCACATTTTTCAAGTGTTCCGACAAGAATGAGTCTTTTTACTTGCAAAAAGTATGTTTTTCTGATAAAGAAAAGTCTTCTGAACTTCTCCACCTCCGCCCCCACCCAAAAATAAGGGTGGGAACTCAGTTTTACAGAGGATTTGTCGTAATTCCCACAGATTTAATATTGAGATCCAAATACTTGTGGGTAAGGTTATGATGAGGAGTGAGATGCTGAGTTTTAGGAAAGCGTTTTGCTTTAGTCCCTCTCGCGTTATATCTATTCTTATTACTCGGACGCATAAATAGGGTTAGATTGTTTCAAAAATTTGAATGTTTGGATCCTGCTCTAAAATACCGTAGATCCCGAATTGCATTATTTTTAAATACCGTTATTTTTTTCGCAAATTCGGCCATTAATAACTTGATACTATTTTCATGCATCCGAGCAGTAAATTTAAAATTCATTTATAGAGGTTTCTTGCAGTTATAAGTTTGATATAAAAAACCGAATTTTTCATAAAAACTAAAATGTAGGAGCTCTTACTTTTAAAAGTGAGTCCTTACATTACAACACTAAAGCTTTTAAACCAAATCTATTTCCGAGTATTAAGAAAACTATAACCTAACGATAAAAATTCGGACGATTTTAAAATGTGATCTTTTAATCACCATCCGAATTGGAAGGAAGAGCATTGGCGCCTAAGATGCCGATGATTTCGGTAGCAAAGATGATTCTAAGTTCTCTAAATCTTGAATAAATTTCCGTATTTACAAAACTAAGGTTTGCAACGAGATCGGATTTGAGAGTTGCCGACGCGTCGATTCTTCCTTGAATGAGTGATTTTAGAGTGGAAATTTTAGTTCTTACACGAGCGTCTAACGCGTTATTTTGAAACTGAACTAAATAGCTGAGTGATTTTGCTTCACGATCTCCAGGATTGCCAAAATAAACGAGCTCCAAACCTTCCAAAGAAGATAACAAATCTTGATACGCCGTATCGCTATAAACGGATTCCAATTTAGTAGGATATTGGGTTGTTCCTGAAACCGTGAGGCCTGCCGGAACTCCTACTCGAACGTCTTGATTTGTATATTCCAATTGAACCAAACCGTTGATAAACGAATCGACCGCATCCTTGACGCCGCCGAAAGAACCTTGGCCAAAGGCTAATTCTTCTGCAAAATTTCCGGAAGAAGGGCTCCAGGAATTTAAAAGTCTTTGTGCGTCCAACTGAATTACGTTTGCAAGTGAAACTATATAAGCCCTTCTTCCAGCGTTTCCATTTGCCACATTGATTGCGGCTAACGTATGTACTCCGTTCCCGTCGTCGAAAATGAAATATTCCAAAGCGGCAAAACCTTTTCTTGTCAGAGGATAAGAATCCACGGTATTTGTGTTTGGATTTGTGGCCGCGGCTACGGTTAAATCATTTGGTACAGGACGACTGTTCTCATTTAAAATATAACCGTCCAATCGGTGAAAGTAATTGGAAGGAAAATAAGATCGGTTGATATAAAAAATTTCTGATTGTTTAAAAAGTTTTCTAGCAACCAACCATTTGGATTGAAGATCCGCAAGAGTGGTATCATTCTGATTGGCTTGATAGGCAGAGGCGCTCGTTTTTAATTCGTCTGTTGCAGTTAGAAGACGTTTAAATTGAGGAACCGCGACTTGATTGGCGGTGTAATTCAAAAATTCTCCCGTACTTGCATTTGCAAATAATGCGACCAGTAAAATTTCGGATCCGGTAATTTTTCCCAAGTCTTGACAACGGATTCCCGGTAGAAGAACCGTAAGACTCAGGAAAAAAAACGTAATCCTCTTGGCGAGCAGCCTGAATTTGTTGGAAGACATATTCGTAAATTCTAAAATTCTCATAAAGATTCCAGAAATAGAATCAACTTATCTCTATCTTCTTTTGGAAGATTTACGAATTTATTTCTGGACGTCAAAGCCTCGCCTCCGTGCCAAAGAATCGCTTCTTTATGACCTCGCGCGCGTCCATCGTGAAGAAGATGATTGTGACCGTTGACCTTTTGTATAAGGCCCGTTCCCCAGAGAGGAGGAGTTCTCCATTCCGTTCCCGAAGCTTCAAAATCTTCTCGATTGTCTGCAAGGTCAGGTCCCATATCGTGTAGTAGAAGATCTGTATACGGTTTGATATGTTGAAACGAAATTTCGGGAAACCCTTCCGAATATCCGGTAAAAATATGAGGTTTGTGACAAGAGTTACAACCGATTTGGGAAAAAATTTCTTTCCCTCTAACTACGTCTGGTTGAGTCCAGTTTCTTCTACCTGGAACGCCTAACAGTTTGGTGTAAAAAGTCACTAACTCAGCTGTTCTATTGGAAATTTCGGTTCCTTCCGGATTTCCGTTATTACCAGCGGGAGCAGCAAAACAGGCGGCTTGTGCACCGACACAGTTTTGATTAGGAAACAGAGGACTTGTAATTCCTATATCTCCTAAAAACGCACCTTGGTTTTGCTGGAATAGAGTGGGTTCGTTTGCCTTCCAACCAAATCTACCTAAAACTTTCTTTTGCAGTTTTGCGTCCCAAACTAAATTCGGTTTTCCTGATATTCCATCTCCGTCTGAATCGTTTTCATCGGCAAAAGAAAGGATCGTAGATTCTGGAATCGCTTCTAAAAGCCCGAGTCCCGGAATCATGGGAGACGTTCGGGGAGATTGATGTACAAGCGCAGGCGCTCCGAAGTTCCAATTCGAAATTGTGAATGTAGGTCTTCTTAAAGAATAAGTTTCTCCATCCGGAAAACTTCCAGGTTCTTCTGCAAAGTTTACAGTAGTAGTCGCCTCGGCTTGAACTCCCGGGATGCCTCGGTTATTGATCTGAAGTCCGTAATTGTCGAGCCCAATCGGTCCACCCGTAGTCGGATCTTTTCCATCTTTGCTGACTCGGATCAGCATGGTAGAAAAAACGTTACTTCCATCCGGTGGAGGAGTTCCTCTTCCGTCTTTTACGTGACAACCGTTGCAGGCAGTGCTGTTAAAAACCGGCCCCAGCCCGTCGGAAGCGGAATTGCCTCCTTGAACCCAAGTGCGATTGAAAAATGAATTTCCACCTTGAAATTCTATGTTTCCACCTTCTCTCAGATTTGAAGCCGCGAGGTCGAAAGCGTTTACCGTAGTATCAAAGGTCGTAGTGTAACCTCCGGAGTATTGTTCTCCCGGATCCATATAGGCGAGTAATAACAACATAATTGTCAGTTCTTGGTTGTTGTCTTTTTTATGGTCGAAAATTTTGAGGTTACACTGAGTGAATAAACAGAATAGGATCCCGATTAGAAATCCTATTCGAATTTTAGAATATATTGAAATTTTGCGGGGAATGAAAGCCATCCCCCGCGTTGAAGATCTTCTAATTTTCATTTTTCCTCATATTCATATTTTATTTTTAACTTAAATTGAAAAGTCCGTGATGGAAATTCCGATAGTCTTTGCGGCGTCCGTAATTGTCTTTTTCATCTTGTCTCCGATAAATTTTTGTATGTCGAAAAGAATTTGATATTCGTTATCCGTGTTTCTGATAATTTGATCGTATCTCCCGGTTAGAGATCCGGCTGGACAAGAGGTGGTATAATTTGGATCTGCGGTTTGTTCCGAAAGATTGATACAAAATGCGTCTCTGGCCGCAGTAGCTTGAAAACCGATCCCAGGAACGTTTAAAGTGCCAAAAAGATTTTTTAGACCGGGGCCTGTGGAAGTTACGGTTCCTTTTTTCAACTCGTAAGATCCGTTCCAAATGTTCAACACACTTTGTGCGTTATAGTAGAAGTCGGCTTTGGTAGTATCGCTAAAACAAGAATGTTCTTCTTCTTGTTGTCCGCCAAAAGTTCCGGTAAGTCTTTCTCCTCCCCATTCTCCAGCGATGAATTTACCAAGCCCTTGAAAGATATAAGTGACCGCTGCGTCAGGATTGGATTTAAGTCCATCCGAATATCTAGCACCGTCTTCAAATTGATCTCGAATCAATTTTAACTGAAGGACGAGTCCGTCTGTAACCGCTTTCATATAGGTTCTTCTTCTACCTCCGGCTGTGCCAGCGGCGCCCGAGAGATCGTTCGCAGTGCGTTGTCCTGAAATTTGATTGACTCCTCCGTTAAATAGATCCTGACCCCAGAGTATATATTCAATTGCGTGCCAACCGACCGTAAGTGCAGTTTCATCATCTTGATCAACTGCGTTATTTGCATTTGCATCTCCGTTTGCAGCTAAGATGGCTGCGTAGGTTGTTGCATTTCCTGCATTTGCTAAATAATTATCAATCGCGCTTTCGTCTAACGGCCATCCATTGATCAGCCCTTCGCATTCTTCATCACCGGAACCGTCTGCATTACTTCCACAACCTAAAATGTCAACGTTGTCTATCGGTCCGGATGAAAAACGAAATGCTTCCGTAGTTAAATAAGAAGCTCTTGCGATGATGTATAAATTTTTAAGATTCGTATGATCCGTCGCGGTCGGGTTGTTATTAGCGGCAAAGGCTGTAACTGCGGTTTGAAAAGCGACAGCGTCTTTATAACTCTGATCATAGGATTCGTAGCCTAATTTAAGATAACGATCAACTACTTGGGTTCTTGTCGCAGTGGGTTGGAATAAGGTCAACAATAAGCCTAAACGCTCTGAATCGTTATTTGTCTCTGATTTACAGTTTGAAAAAAGAAACGATATAACGATCCAAAGTAGAAAATAGTGTGTGATGATTTTTTTTAGATTCATTCAAATTTCCTGAAAGTTTTCAAAAAAGATCCCGGCAGAGGGCCGTTGCCCGCAACCGGGGAATTTTCGATGAACTGGTTGTTATGATATTGATACTAATTCTCAATATCAGATTTCTTGTCAACTTAAAATAATTCATCAGTGTGAATTTGTGGGAACTTATACAAAAATTTTTTATAGTCAGAATAAGTTCCTTACAGATTTTCACAAAAAAAATCTGCATCAAATTGTTGTTTTGCGGTCACCTCAAATTTAAAATTCATTTTTATATAGGTTCTCTAGAACAAAAGTAAAAAACTTTTATCAGAAACGTTTACTATAAAATCGTGTTTAAAATCATCAAAAGACGCATAACGTATTTGAGGCATAAAAAGTTAAATGGAGTCAACCGTTTGATTTTCTAAATTTTAAAAGATCGGATCTATTTAAATAAAGATCAAAGTTCAAACGAAGCACCTACGTTGATTTGACGGAATGGGCCGACTTGAATTCCTTCCGGAAGACGGCCTGAAATGTAACGAACGTCCGCTAAGTTCTTACCCGTGATAAAAAGGCTCCAGCGTTTGATCGGATCCTTGTATCCAAAGGAACAATTGATCAGTTCGTATGCAGGGATTACACCGGTTTCGCCGGAACTATTGGAAGTAATATTCAAATATTGTAATACTTTTTTACCAAGAGGATCAGTGATGGAATCCGCCCAATAAACGGTTCTGGTATTTGAGTCGTCATGATACTGGGAGGAAAAATATTGGTATTCCATTCTTGCATAAAAACCTTTTGAATGAATAAAACCGATCGCTAAAGTTGCAGTATCTCTAGAAACATACGGAACGTAATTTCCGTTTTTATCTTTTTGGGTAACTACAAAATCGAGAAGAGATTGATCCGCTGTAATTTTAGAAGTGTCTATGGAATACTGGTTCATTCTCGCGTCCGCTCTTGTATAAATCAGATCGATCGGAAGTTTAAAAGAAGCGTCGAACAATTGTGCCGGATCGAAAGTAACGTTAGTTTCCACACCTCTGCTATAAGTTCTACCACCGTTTTTAGCCGAAGAAGCGGAATCGTTGCCGGAAGTAGAAGAAGTGATGATGATCTGATTTATATAGTTTAGGTTAAAGTAGGTAATCTGAGCATTTAAGTATTTTGTAATATCTCCTCTAAAACCAGTTTCGTAATTATAGGAATATTCCGGGTCGATCCGATTTACGATTCCCGAATTATTCAAAGCGTCTTGGTATCTAGGTGGAGAAAAACCTTTGTGAGCGCCCGCAAACCAAGTCAGGTCTTTGAACCAATTTGCGTTTTTACGAATATCGTATGTAAGGCCAAGTCCTGGAATTACTACGTGATAGGTATGTTTACTTCCTTTGTCCACTTCTTGAGAGGGGGAATTTGGATCAGGTTGATTGGTCACTGGATCGATGGTTTGTTGACGGAGGATCGTCCTATTTTGAGTAAACATTTCGTAACGAATTCCCGGAATTACCGAAAATCCGTTCTGGAATTTAAAACTGTTTTGAGTAAAACCTGCGAGAGACTTGGTGTTATTGACTTCGTGGTCTCTTACGTTTCCCGACTTGGCAAGAGAATATTCGGAAGAAGCAATTCCCGTAGGTGAATTGTTAAAACCGTTGCCAAAGATCGCATAATCGGGAGTAGGTGGCCCGTCCAGATATTTGATGTCTGCGGTTTCGTAGTGATAACGAAGACCAGCGTCTAATTGGTTTTTAATCCCTAAAAATTGATAGTCTTGTTGATAGCGGGATTCCACTCCTACAAAACGGTAGGAACGATTTCTATGACCAACACTATCTAACATATAAACCGTATCACCCGGACGATTTACGAAAGGTTCCGTATCGTACGATTTGATTACGTTAGACGGAATTGTGCTGAAGTTGGAGCCTGTATTTCTAAGGTAATTTTGTCTTGCCCAGTTTCTTTCTGTATAAGCAGAGTAAACTTTGGTTACAAGTTTAGAATGATCCGCGAGTTTCCATTCGTGACCTATATCACCCGAGTATCTTTCTAGTTTTCGGTTATCCTGTTCCGCAAAGTTAGAAGAAGAGTGGTTCCAAAATTGAGCCGTTGTAAGACCTAAATAAGTCATATTTGCGTCTTGTGCGGTTGCAAGAAATTTAGAAGTAAGAGTATGTTTTTCGTTTAGATCGGTGACTGACTTAAATGAAAATTCGTGAATTCGAAAACTTTGATGTTCTCTAAATCCGTCTCCTTGTTTTCTAAGAATTGAAATATCGATTCCGGTATTTCCGAAAGTTCCACCGTAAGAAACTTGAGAAGAAAAAAAACCGTAAGATCCTCCTTGAGCAGAAATGGAAAGTATAGGATCTTTGGGAGGACGTTTTGTGATGAAATTTACCACTCCTCCGATTGTGGAAGGTCCGAAAAGAATTGCTCCTGAACCTTTGACTACTTCGATTCTTTCCATACGATCTATGTTAGGTGTATAGTATTGTTCCGGTGCGGAGTATGGATTCAGGGAAGTGAAAACTCCGTCTTCTAAAATGAGCACTTTTCTTCCGAGGTCGTTATTCACTCCTCTAAACCCAAGGTTTAAAATCAAACCGGTATCTTGGTAACGGATCGAGGCACCTGGAATTCTTCTTAAAACTTCCATTGAATCTACAGGTTTGGTCTGTTCCAAAAATTCCTTTTCAATGACCGTGGCAGACCCTGGAATTCTTTTAAGATCTGTCTTTCGTTTTCCTATCACTGAAATGGTTCCTTGATTCCATTTTTCTTTTTCGATTTCTTCTCCGTTAGAAGAAGATTCTGAAAGGATTGGTTTATTGGTTTCTTCTGGTTGTGCTGGAGTTTCCCACGAAAAAAGAAGAAATAGAAAAATACAAAGAGGCAAAGAGGATCTATGTTTCATTTTGAGTTTCAATTTTAAAAATGATTCTCAATATTTGTTGATGGTCTTTAGAGTCAAGGGAGAATGATCTAAAATCGTTTCTTTTTGGGAGAAAAATTTTAAAAAATCGGATTTAGAGAAAAGAAGTAGATCTTTTCTGTTCATGTGAGCCGAATCAGATTGATTTTGCGAAGGTTTGTTTTTCTGCAAAATAAATTTGGATGTGGGAACTACTGCATTTTAATCCGGCATATTGAATATAGAGTTTTATTTCCTGTAAAAATGTGGGAACTATTACAAGTCGCGATTTTATAGACCAGTTCTGAAAAGTAGGAACTCAAGGGATCTTTGGTTGTACAATTAAATTGCTACATGAAATCGCCGTTTTGTGATGATCATTCTAATAAAAACTTTTTCTATTTTTCTCTATAAAATTGAGTATCTAGATACTTTATCCCCAAAGTGCAGTTTCAAATAAGTTCGATGCGAAAGCGATTGAAGCGTAGGGAACTAAAGCAGAACGCTCTATGAATCGCGTTAACTCAGCAAAACGCTTTTTACGAAAGCGTTTTAGGTCGTTCGAAGTAACTCAGCGTCTCACTCCCCATCATAACCTTACCCACAAGTATTTAGATTTCAATATTAAATCTGTGGGAATTACGACAAATCCTCTGTAAAACTGAGTTCCCACCCTTATTTTTGGGTGGGGGCGGAGGTGGAGAAATTCGGAAGACTTTTCTCTATCAGAAAAACATGCTTTTTGCAAGTAAAAAGACTCATTCTTGTCGGAACACTTGAAAAATGTGCGTTTTTGAGCCTTATGATTCTAAAATCCTATTCAACTTGTGGGTAAGGTTATGACTCCCCATGGGTCGTTCGACAGGTCGCGTTTTATAATAAATTGTAGTTAAACACGAAATATCGTATTCCGTTTCTTTCATGCAATGGAACCTGCAGTCTGGCAGCGCCTGATTTTCTTTCGTTGAATTCACATTCGAATTGTTGAAAGTAGCGATTGACAAAACTGCTTCAATCGACCGTTTCTATGAAACAAAGACAGATGGAGAATTCATTTTTCAACCACTCTATTATCGAAGTGTAAACGATTGTATTGGGTTTTTTATTATATGGTTTTAAGTAATATAAATGTGAGTCTCTGTTTAGAAAAATTTTGTATTGAAACTCACGTTAAAATTTCTTTAAATATCAGTAAATTATTATAAAGTGGTTCCTATATTTTAAGTTTTACGTAGACTATAAAATAGAGTGTCTAAATTCAGGGATTTAGTTTGAAATCTAAGGTTTCACTCATAACTATATAATTAAGTACCTAATACTTTACATAGAATCAGCGTTTTGTAATAGAATTAACGGTACTTAATTTTATAGAGATCAGTATTATTTAAAGATTCTTCAAAACTGAGATCCTTTTAAAAAAGCCAATAATTCTAGGTTTTGTGCAATTTCACTAGGACTTCTATATCTTAAAAAATTACCCGTTAATTTTCGGTACCATTTTCATACGTCCGAGTAGTAAAGATGATTCAAAACTATATAGCAAAATACGAATATTTGCACTGAAACAGGGTTTTGCAGTAAAAATTTACGGTACTTAAATTTATAGGGATCAAGTAATAGAACCAATTCTGACAAGATTATGAGTTTAATAATCAAAGGATTCTATTCGCATAAAAGGATCCTAAATAGGTTTAAAACCGAAAGTTAGGCCCTTAAAATTTCAAATTCAAAAATTTTTATTCTCGATCTAAAAACTGAGTCAAAATTAAAAACATAAAAGTGTTATAATTTATTAATTTTAAATATTCTAGAATGGTATTGTAACCGGGTAAAAACTGAGTCAATCCAATTCTAAAAACACAGAAGGGGTATCAAATGGGATATAAACAAAAGTTTAGATTTGGGAAAGTGAAAATCTTTTTCCTTTATTTAGGGATTTTTTTAAATTTTTTTCTACAAGGTTGTAAAGAGGACGATGGGAAAACGTTTGGTGTAGAATATTGGCTGGGAATGTTAAATTTGGTTCAGATGGATCCAAAAGCCGTGGCCGAAAGAGGTTATTCTTCGAACGGCGCTATCACTTTTGTTCGGTTCAATTCGGACCTTGTGCCATACAGTAGAGGTCAAGCTTCGGAAGTTTTAAAAACGTATCTGCAAATTCCTGCAGAATATACACCTAAACTTGCACGTTCAAACGAATCTAACGGACATATTTTGGATCGTTTTCAACAATATTATAAAGGTCTAAAGGTCGAAAATAAAATTTACACCGTAGTCTCTAAGGATAATAGAATCGAGTTTATGGGTGGAGATTTTGCTGGGATCGAGCAAGACTTAAACGTAACCCCAAACTTATCTAAAGAAGATGCCTTATCAAAAGCGTTGATACATTTTGGTGCGAAGAAGTATCTATGGGAATCTCCTGAAAGGGAGGAGAGACTTCGTTCTATCAAAGTAGATCCGAAAGCGACTTATTTTCCTAAAGGAGAATTGATCGTATACAATCGAGCTGAATCGAATCTTAAAAATGAATATCGTTTAACGTATAAGTTTGGAATTTCTTCTTTAGAGCCGCCGAGTTCAAAATATGTTTATGTGGATGCCCGTTCCGGAGAGATTCTTGCGAGTAGAGATGCCAGACGATTTGAATCTCAACCTGGTGATGGTGGAGGAGGTACTACGCCGTCACCACTGCCCACGGATTTGGGGATTTGTTTTCCAGATAGAACACCTTGTATCAAAAATGGAACGGCTAAAACTCGATTTAGTGGATACAAGACAATCACAACCTGGACGGCAGGACAAGAAAATCATTACGAGCTCAAGGATTATTCAAGAGGTAAGGGAATTCTCACTTATTCTTGGGAGTTTGTAGATTTAGGTATTTTAGGTGTTCAACTTCAGAAAATACCTATGATCGATTCCGATAATTATTGGTCTGCAGCCGAATACCATGACGATTATAATCACGATGCAGTATTGGATGCACACTGGGGCTCGGAAAAAACCTACGACTATTTTAAGACGGTTCATAATCGTTCCGGATATGATAGAGACGGTGCAAAAGTAATTAATAACGTTCATACTCTTTCTGGTTTCGGGTTTAATAATGCTCATTGGGATCCTATAACCGAGGAGATTTATTATTATTATTGTCCTCCGGAAAGTTTTTGTGCGACAATTTATACAAGTCCTAGAGATATAGATCCGCAATACGACGATTTTACTTCTCTTGATTTTGTATCTCACGAATTCGGACATGGGGTAAATGCATATACTTCCGAATTAGAATATAGTTATGAACCGGGAGCTTTGAACGAAGGATTTTCAGATATTTGGAATATAGGTGTAAATCATTTCGTAAACAAGACTAACGGGTTGAATAAAAATATTTGGTTGTTTGGTGATGAAACTAGGCCCTCAGGTGGTTTACGTTCCGCTTCAAATCCAAAATCAACCACGGTTAAATATCCGGGACCGAATACCTATAAAGGTGGTTTGTGGGATTTTAGTGAAATAGATGTTCACAGAAACAGTAACGTTTTGAGTCATTGGTTTTATATACTTTCGAATGGAAAACAAGGAATCAATGATATCTGGTGTGAATACGATACTTCCGGTATCAGTATTGAGAAGGCCGAAAAAATCGCCTATTCAGCTGCTATGTATCTTTGGCCTACTGCTGAGTATTTTGATGTGAGATCTGCGAGTATCCTCGCATCGAAATATTTATACGGATCGTTTTCTCAAGAAGTAAAAAGTACAATCGACGCTTGGGATGCAGTGGGAGTGCCTGCAAATACGAGTTCACGCGGAGGTACTGGAATGAAGCCGGATCATTATATTACTTCGGTAAAACTGTCGGAGATGGAAAGAAATTCCGGAAATGACTGTGGATATAAAGACAGTACTTATCTAAATCAAACTGTATATAAGGGTTTTACATATACGATTCGATTGTCTAGTCAGGGAGATTCGGTTATCAATATGCCATCTAGAACACATAAGTGGAGAGTATGGATTGATTTCAATCGGGACGGAGTTTTTAACAATTATATTAATTCCCCTGAGCTGATTGCTGAGGGAACTATTTCTTCTTACGACGGGGGAGTGATTCAAAAGACTTTCACAATTCCTGCGGATGCTTTGACTGGAAATACTAAAATGCGCGTTTCGATGAAGGCAGCGACCGGTGGTGAGACGTATCCTCGTCCGGATGAAAAATTTATCCAAGGAGAAGTAGAAGACTATACGGTTACGATTCGCTCGTTTGCTCTTTAGGAATAGGTTGTGTACTCAGATTAGAAAAGATACTTTGTAATCTAATTTCAATTGGAAGAAAGATCGTTTTCAATAAGTTTTATGAAGGGCCGATCGAATCAAAATTAGTTATCGATCGGTCCGATTTTTTTATTTTGTTTTTGAATGTAGCTTTACTTTTCTGAATCATTTTATATTGCTTTCTAATATTTAATTATTTTATAATATTTTAAATTAATTTGAGTTCGAAGTGGGAGAGCTTTTCTAAAATCAAAAGTTCCTACTGATCTCTATAAAATTGAGTATCGTTAATTCTATCATAAAACACTGATTCTATGTAAAATATTAGGTACTTTATTAGAGTTGTTGAAAAATTCCATAGTGAAGATTCGTAAAATTGTTTCAATTATCCATTTCAATCAAATACAAACAGATCAAGAATTAATTTTTCAACAATTCTATTATATAGTTATGAGTAACGTTCATTTTATAAAAATGTTTGATCCCTATTTTTAACGTGAGTTTGGCGTAAGGAATTCATGATTCTGAAATGAACTTTACAGATTGATTCTTTAAATGTGGGAACTATTACAAAATTTCGTTTAGAAAAGTATGATTTAAAATCGCAAAAAAGATAAAAAGAGACGTAATCTGTAGGAACTACCACAAAACTTAAGTTTGTCTGTAAAATGATGTGGGAACTATTACAAATCACGATTTTACGAACAAATTCTAAAATTGTAGGAACTCACGTTACTACTCGAACAATATTACCAAAGCTTGTTTCAAAAGTTAGAATATACAACCTCTTTTAAAAAACAGCCAACAATTCCGAGTTTTTGAGGACTCCCTCCTCATTTTTGTAAAAATAGATGATTCATTTCGGGCACCTTTCATGCATCCGAGTAAAAATAAGATTTAAATTTTGATGATGGCCACAAAACAGAGGTTTTGCGCAGGAATCGAATGGACGATGATTTTTTTGTATTTTATAGTAGTTCCCACAAATTTCAAAGCTTAACTGGTAAATCCATGATTGTGAGAGTTCCCACAGATTAATTCGTATAATAAATTTTTAAATATTCACTTTTTGTGATTTGAGTCGGGAAGTTTCGCATTTATTTTTTTAAATTGCTGCTTTATCATTATAACTGCTGGTGGTAGTCCCCGCGTTACAAAGTTTTATCGTAAAATATGGATTTGTGAGAGTTCCCACATTAAATATGTTTAAAAATTAATTGTTTTCGTTGTATTAAAAACGAGCAACTGAAACCGTTTTATTAAACTTCTATTATGGAATTTTTCAACAACTCTAATTCATACCGTTAGTTTTGCTATTTGGTCATACAGAAATAGTTCTAAAAATCAATATCAATCTTACAAAGGTGTAGAAGTTCTCAAAAATTGCGCCTAACCTGAATTTTTTTTACGAATCCGATAACCTAAAATTCCGGACCAAATCGCGGATAAAATTAGGCCTCCGGTTTCTCTTGTGACTTCGTCGTCAAAAGAGAAATTTTGGATTAACGTTGTGGTAAACACAGCTCCCGCCCCAAAAAATACAAAAAGAATCCAAGAAAGATGGAACCACAATTTCGTTTTTGTCGGATATATTATAAAACCTGCATATAAAATAACAATACTCATATAAATCGGAATCCAAAGCCAAGGATCAGGATCGTTATATTGAAGTCCTGCAAACACAAGCCAGATTAAAATTGTTAGGATTGAAAAAACTTTCATGATTCGTAAATCCATTTTAGTTCGTAAAGATCTTTTCTTCGATTGGAAAGATTGCGAACGGAACCTTTTTTACGAAGTTCTTTTAAAAGGTCCAGATCTAAATCGGCGATTAAAGTCATCTCTGTGTTGGGAACGGATTCGGCGGCAACACAGTCGTGAGGAAAGGCAAAATCGGAAGGAGTAAATACTGCAGACTGAGCATACTGAATGTCCATATTCTCTACGTGAGGAAGACCACCAACTGAACCGGAAATGACCACATAACATTCGTTTTCGATCGCTCTTGCCATTGCACAATGTCTGACTCGATTGTAGCCGTTTTTAGTATCCGTATAAAACGGAACGAAAAGAATATCCATTCCTTGATCCGCTAAAAATCTAGGAAGTTCCGGAAACTCTACGTCAAAGCAGATGAGAATCCCTATTTTACAAGCGTCCGTATTGAACACGGAGAGATTGTATCCACCTTTAACTCCCCAATAAAAATCCTCGTCCGGTGTAATATGAAGTTTATATTGTTCTTCGTAGGTACCGTCCCTTCTGCAGAGATAGGAAACATTATGAAGTGTATTGTCTCTGTATTCAGGCATACTACCGGAAATGATATTCACGTTGTATGAAACTGCAAGCTCTACCATTTTTTCGATGATGTTTTCGGTATGGCTGGAAAGAGCTCGCATTGCATCCGAGGGACTTCTGTCGTTGTATCTTGCAAGCAAAGACGCATTAAAAAATTCAGGAAATAATACGAAGTCTACGTTATATCCGGCAACGGTATCTACAAAAAATTCTACCTGATGCATCAGCTCTTCGATCCCCGCAACTGGACGCATCTGCATTTGAACCACTCCCACTCGAACGACGGTTTTTTGTCCCCCAATCAGAGCGGTTTCTTCTTTTTCGTAATATATATTCAACCATTCTAATAGAACCGCGTAAGAACTATATCCTTTTGTATTTCCGAAATATCCCCGTTTCAGTTTGCGAACGTGGAAACCGTTTGCTAATTGAAAAGAAAGAACCGGATCGTAGATCTCTTTGTCTCTTACCTTTTCGATATATTGGGCTGGAGTCATGGAATCTTCATAGTTTTCGTATCCGGGCATCCACGCTCCGACTACGATTCTTTCTAAGTTCAATTTTTCGCAGAGTTCTTTTCTTGCGTCGTATAATCTTCTACCGAGACGTAAACCTCTGTATTCCGGATGAACGAATATATCTACTCCGTAAAGAGAATCTCCGTTTTCGTTGTGGTTTTTAAGATCTCCCTTGCCTACAATTTCTTCGTAAGTGTGATTGTCTCCGTAATCGGACCACTTGACGATTTGACTAATCGCTGCGCCTACTACTTTGCCGTTGTCTTCGATACAAATTTGTCCTTCGGGAAACTTTGTGATCTGAGAAACGAACTGATTTTTTTTCCAGGCACCATCAAACTCAGGAAAGACGATATCCATGATTTCTTTTATATCTGCGTAGTCGTCTAGAGTGAGACTTCGCATAACAATTCTGTGTTCGGATTGTATCTTTTTTTTTCGTTTACTCGGTTTTTTGCCGCTGGAACCGTTAGTGGAAATCATTAGAATACTTTGCCTGGGTTCATGATGTTTTTAGGGTCCATTGACTTTTTGATTTCTTTCATCAAAATGATTTCGGCTTGTGTTCTCGAAAAATGAAGAAAGTCTTTTTTTAAAAGACCGATTCCGTGTTCGGCGCTGATCGATCCATGATATTTTTGTAATAAACGAAACATATCCGGATCCACTTCTTTACATTTTTTTAAAAAATCTTCGTTGGAAAGATCTTTTGGTTTTACGATGTTTAGATGAAGATTTCCGTCTCCCACGTGACCGAAAAGAGCAATTTCGAATCCAGGATACTTTCCGTTTAACAACGATTTCATGTCTATGAGAAACGGCTCCATGTTTCTCAAAGGAAGAGAGATGTCGTTTTTATGAACGGTATATTCGATAGAAATACTTTCGCTGATTCCTTCTCTGTATTTCCAAAAAGTTTCGGATTGTCTTGAATTCTGCGCTAAACTTCCGTCCACGATCAGTCCTTTTTCCGTAATCGTTTCCAAAAAGCCGAATAGTTTTTCGTCGTCGGATTCATCCGCAATTTCAAATTCCATCAAAACATAATATGGGCTTGTGGACTGAAATGGATCTGGAACTCCAAGATGAGACTTAACTTTCCCGAGACAGTATTCCGTAAAAAATTCAAAAGCGAGTAGTGGAATTTTGACAAGATGGGTTTCTTGAAACAAGGAAAGAATGGATACAAAATCAGAAACTGCAACGAGTAAAACTCGACTATCCAAAGGTTTTGTGGTCAATTTAAGAGTAGCTTCTGTAATTACGCCTAACGTTCCCTCCGAGCCAATAAATAGTTGTTTGAGATCGTATCCTGTATTGTTTTTAAGGACTTCTCCGTTAAATTCTAAAATTTCTCCGGTTCCGGTAACTACCGTAAGCCCTAAAACCCATTGACGAATCAATCCGTAGTGAACGACCCTAACACCACCTGCGTTAGTCGCTATGTTTCCTCCGATTTGAGAAGAGCCGGTAGACGCAAAGTCTACCGGAAAATAGAAATTTCTTTCTTCCGCTTCTTTGTGAAGATTTTTAGTGATCATTCCCGCTTGTACTTTTATACTTCCAAAAAAAGGATCGAAGTCCAAAACCTTGTCCATTTTGGAAAGAGAAAGTACCAGTTCCTTATTTTTGGCAATTGCTCCACCTGCGTATCCGGTTCTTCCCCCTGAAGGAACGATCGAAATTTCGTTTTCGTATGCGTACTTTATAATTTTTGCAACTTCTTCCGTTGTTGTAGGAAAGGCTAAAATGTCGAAATCTGGTTGATAAACCTTGGTTCTATCTGTTCCAAAAGAAAGAAAGGCGGTTTCGTCAAATTCTGGGTCGTTTCTGAAGAATATTTTTCCGGGCCCGATAAGGGATTTAAGTTCGGATTTGTTAATTGTAAAATTTGTAGTCATATTCATTTTTAAAGTTTTATTCCGCAAATGTCATTCTTTCGATTTGAGAATCCACGGGTTTTTCATCTTTTTCTAATATTTTCTTTATGTAATGTCCGTCCGGACGCAAAAATCTAGCCTTTACGTTGTCTCGTAACTGTACGTCTAAAATTTTTTTGATTCGTTCCTTATTTTTACTTTCTACGATTGGAAAAAGAACTTCGATTCTTCTTTCGAAATTTCTAGGCATACAATCCGCGGACGCAAGAAAAATAGATTCAAAACCTCCGGAATGAAAATAATAAATCCTGGTATGTTCCAAAAATCTTCCGACAATCGATAACACGGTAATGTTTTCAGAAATCCCTTTTAGTCCCGGTTTAAGACAACAGATTCCCCGGATGATCAGGTCCACTTTGACTCCGGCTTGGCTTGCCTTATATAAGGAAAGTATAATATGTGGATCTACGAGTGAATTCATTTTAAAAATGATCCTTGCCGGTTTTCCTGAAAGTGCGTTTTCTTTTTCTTTATCGATGAGAGAAAGGAAGGTAGATTTTAGATTGTGCGGAGAAGCAGATAAAAGGTTCAGAGTTGGCATCTTAGCGTAACTAGTGATCGTGTTAAAAATTGTGGCTACGTCTTCCGTGATCTGTTTATTTACCGTAAAAAAACTGAGGTCGGTGTAATATTTGGATGTGGTAGAATTATAATTGCCTGTTCCAAGATGCACATAACGCACAAGATGATCGTCTTCCTTTCGAACGATCATAAGCATTTTACAATGAATTTTTAATCCGACTACTCCATAAACCACGTGAACTCCTCTCGCTTCGAGTTTTTGAGCCCACTTGATATTTCTTTCTTCATCAAAACGAGCTTTGAGTTCTACAAGAACGGTTACTTGTTTTCCGTTTTCAGCAGCTTCTCCTAAATATTGTATGATAGGAGAATCCCCGCTTGTACGATAGAGTGTCATCTTGATTCCTAAAACTTTAGGATCTTCGGAAGAGATTCGAAGTAAATCTTCAATGGCAGAAAAGGATTGGTATGGATGATGGAGTAGTCTATCTTTCTTTTTGATCGCTTCGAAAATTTTTTCTGGGGTTTCGAACTTGAGAGTGGTCTTTTGTTGGAAAAATGGATATTTGAGTTTGGACGTATGATCCAATCCGTAAAAAAACATTGCATCGTTTATATTCAAGATGGAGGCAACGTCGAATACTTCGTTATCTTGTAATTCTAAAAGTTCTCTTAGGGTGTTTTTGATAAAAGGGGAGGTGCCTTGGTGTATATCCATTCGAACCGCGTCTCCCCAGATTCGGTTTCTAAGTTCGTCTTTCATTGTAATGAGTAGGTCTTTGACAGATTTTTCTTCGTCGATGGATATGTCTGCGTCTCTTATGATTCTAAACGGATAAATTTCTCTTACGGTCATTCCGTAAAAAAGATCATCTACGTGCAGTTTGATGATTTCTTCCAATGGAAAAAATCTTCTTTCCTCCCCTTTTCCTTTGAGTTGCAAAAATCTAGGAAGTACGGAAGGCACTTGTACTACCGCGAATAAATCTTTTTTTCCTCCGGTTTTTTCGTCGTCCGTGCTTAATACCATCGCGAGATTTAAGGATTTGTTAAGTATGTGCGGGAAAGGGTGGGCCGTATCGATTGCAAGAGGAGTAAGGATCGGAGATACGTCTTCCTGATAATAGTTTTGAATTTGTTTAATTTCTTCTATTGTTAGTTCTTCTGGATTGAGTATTAGATGAATCCCTGCTACTTTCAATTCTTCTAATGTTTTAGAAAAGGTTTCGTATTCTTCCCTTACGAAGGCTCTGACTTTATCTGATAAGTCGGATAAAATTTCAGAAGCGCTGTCTCCGTTTAAACTTCTTTCGTCGTTTCCTTCCTTGACTAGATTACGAAGTCCGGCGACTCGAACCATATAAAATTCGTCTAAATTGGTTTCGGTTATACTTAAGAATTTCAGTCTTTCCAAAAGCGGATTTTCGGAATCCTGGGCTTCTTCCAATACTCGCCGATTGAAATCGATCCAAGAAAGCTCCCGGTCAAAAAATATATTCGGATTATTTAAATGAATTTCCGGTTGGTTCCCGTTGGAGGATTCGTTTTGATTTGTTGTTGTCGGAGTTTGACCTTGTGCTTTGGGTTTTGACATTCGATACCTGAAAATTTTCAAAAATCCCGGAGTTTTTCAAGTTTTGTCGGGAGATTTCTATTCCTGTTTAAACCCGCTTGATCGGGAGTCAATACTAAGAATCATTTCGATAAACTTCCTTTTATATTAGACGGAAAGAGACATAGAATTTAGGATTTGTGGTAGTTCCCACAGAAATTGCTTAGTTCCGACTTTTGGTCGTCCAATTTCAGAGATTAGTCCTATTTTGAAATTAAGAATAGTTGCTTATTTCATGAGCTTGGATTCGATTTAAGGAATTGCTTATGAAGGTTCATTTTACCGTAAAATAACGTGAGTTCGACATAAGAAAACCAGGGCGAATCCGGCTTGCCATAGGCAGCCGGCCGGGCTCTTTAGCTCTGGTCAATAAATTGCATACAGGAAACATAATACAACAATCGTCTTTAGATTCAATTTAAAACGCGATCTGTCGAGCGCAAATAGAAGCGAGACGCTTTAGTTTGAGAGAGCGTTTTGCTTTAGTTACTTCGAACGCATCGATCCCTTTCGCGTTACGCCCTGCTCACGTTAAAATATAGATTTGTGAGAGTTCCCACAGATTAAGTCGCATTACAAATTTTCAAACATTCATTTTTTGTGATTTGAGTCTGGTAAGTTCCGATCTATTTCGCGTCATACAGAATTCACGTTTTTTAGGAGACTCTAGCAGACTTCCAAATGTGCGATTTTTGTAGGAACTCCAGCAATTTACTGATCCCTATAAAAATAAGTACCGTTAATTCTATCACAAAATGCTGATTCTATGTAAAATATTAGGTACTTTATTATATAGTTATGAGTAGTATGCAGAGTTACACAAATAGAATACTCCAAAATTCCACCTAACAAGAATTTGTTTCTACGGGATTGTCAGAAGTCATAGAATCTCTAATGTTTTGTTTCGCGATAGTATTTTGGGATCAAAATTTAGTATTCGTAAAATTCTACTTGTTTGTTATCTTTCAACGAACCAGGTTTTAAGAATTTCAATATCGTTGATCACTTGAATTCTATAATTACCGGTCATCTGTTCTGGGAATAAATTCCAGTCGAGGTAAAATATCGAAGATTTCCATTCGGGTTGAAGAATCCAATCGATTCTTTTACAAACAAAATTCGGATTACATACTTCCACCTTTAAATCATATTTTCCTGGTTTTTTCACTTCGAGCGCGAGAATCGGTCGTTTTTGAGGATTAAACTTTTCTTCGCAGTCCAAGAGTTTTTTTTGAACGAGATCAGAACAAATCTTTAGATCTTCTTCAAAGAAAATTTTTCCAGCAGGTAGAACTTTAGAGGGATTCCAATAAACGGTTCCGGTTTTTAGTTCGCCTAACACTCCTTCGTCGGTCTCAAAGGAAGTAGGAAAAGATTCTAAGGTTTGAAAGTCAATCGATGGCCTTAAAACGTGAAAGTGCAAGTGAGGGGCGCTGCTAAAACCTGTGTTTCCGGAAAGAGCAATTTTGTCCCCGGTCTGAATGATTTGTCCGATCTGAACAAATACACCTTTATATTTTAAGTGAGCATATTCTGCTATACTTCCGTCTTTATGAAGAACTTGGATGAAGTTCGCTTTATCTTTGAAGGATGGATGAATTCCGCCGGATTGATATTTATCTTCTTTGGCGATTACAAGACCACCCCTTGCTGCTAGAACAGAACTTCCCTCCGGAAGAACAAAATCGAGTGCGTAGGGAATTGTTCCGGCATGGGTAAACTTCCCTTTGTAACCTTGTCCGACTCTGGAAGTGGATTCGAAAGGTAAACGATAAGGAACAATATTTTCTTTAGAGGTGTTGTTGTCTCCTGCTCTTACGTAAATTTGAGAACTGTAAGAACTTGATTTATAAATGTCGATTGGACTAATCGTAAGAATCTTTTTCGGTTCCGAACTACCTCTGGAAATAAAACGATAAGGAAGAGTAACGTCGGATTCAAAATTTTCTAAACTAGTAAAGTAGAAGTTCACTGAGAATGGATATTCTCCGGAAGGAGTCCGGTTTTGAACGTAGAATTCTATTTTATTATTTTCATTTCGTGTAAGAATACAGATCCATTCTTTGGGTTTGCATTCTCCTTTTAAATCCGGAATATCCGCAAATAGATTATAAGAAGTGAATGAAATAAAAATAGAAATGAAAATGATGTTTTGCATCTCGTTTCATCTTTTTCTAAAAAACATAAGAACCTGTCCCAAAACCTGCAACTTGATCTTTCTGATAAAGAGAATTAGATTTTGGGATGCGCTGTAAATTAAAAAATAAGTTTTTTACTACTATTCATAGTTCATTTGATTTTTACCATTCGGGTGCATAAAAATAATTCTATCATGAGCTTGTTTCAAAAGTTAGAATATTCAACCTACTTTAAAAACGGCCAACATTTTCAAATTAGACCCAATTTTTGAGAATTTCCGTATTTTTGTAGAATTTGACGGTTCGTTTCGGATACACATTTTCATGTGTCTGAGTAGTCAACTTTTGCATTTGTAAGATTTTATTCTTCATTAGAGTTATTGAAAATTCTATAATTTTCTATTACTCAGAATTATATAATAGAGTTGTTGAAAAATTCCATAGTGGCGTTTAACAAAACTATTTCAATTGCTCGTTTCCATGAAATAGAAACAGATGGAGAATTCATTTTTCAACAACTATATTAGGAATTATTAATAAATAGGAAAGACATTCATTAACATAAGAAAATTTTTCTAAAAGTAATAGCTCCTACAATTTTAGAATTTGTTTGTAAAATCGTGATTTGCAGTAGTTCCTACATCATTTTACAGACAAACCTAAGTTTTGTGGTAATTCCCGCATCTCAAAGTTTTACTGTAAAATATGGATTTGTGATAGTTCCCACAGATTAAGTCACATAATAAATTTTTAAACATTCATTTTTTATGGAAAAATCAGGTTTTTATAAACACCTTACGCCTGCTCACGTTAATTAGAGTTGTTGAAAAAATCTAATAATTCTGAAAAAATTATATTCGTTTTCAAAAAAGATTGTTTTGGAACCGTATCTAAACATTAAAATATTATTCTTTATTATATTATAAAAATCGAATTAATATACCCGCGAAAGCTGCCCCGCTTAAGGGAGCGATTACTGGCAACCAAGCATATTTCCAATTAGAAGTTCCTTTCCCTACTATGGGTAAAATAAAATGTGCAAGTCTTGGTCCTAAATCTCTTGCCGGATTGATAGCATAACCGGTCGTTCCTCCCATAGAAAGTCCGATACTCCAAACAAGAATCCCTACTAAGAAAGTTCCAAAGTGAGCGCTTAAACCTTGTATTTTTGGGGAGAAAATGGAGACGATTCCTAAGATGAGTATGAAGGTTCCTAAAAATTCGCTGAAAAAATTGTAAACGTTATGCGAAATTGCTGGTTCGGTGGAGAATACAGCTAGTATTTTTCCTGGATCTTTGGTCTCTTTCCAATGTGGTAGATAATGCAGATAATTGAAGACGGCTCCTAAAAACGCTCCCGCAATTTGTGCAGGGATATAATATATCAATTTAGTGTAATCTCCGGATTGGATCGCAAACGCAAGCGTCACGGCGGGATTGAGATGTGCGTCTAAACTTCCAAATGCGTTGGAAACGAAAACTCCGATCATCACCGCAAAGGCCCAACCTGCTGTAATTACGATCCAGCCTCCATCTTTGGATTTACTTCTTTCAAGTAAAACCCCGGCCACAACTCCGTTTCCTAAAAGGATCAATACGAAAGTTCCTAAAAATTCTCCTAAAATAGGCGATCCCATCATTCCTCCGTAAACCATAATTATCGAAACTAAAACCACAGACAAGGTTCTGAAATTCTATTTTTACTCAACAAAAATACCCAAATGGACTACCTAAAAGATTTTATAAGAGGTTGGAGAGACCGAGAACTTTGCTTCAAAACTTTCAATGTAGGAACTGATACATCGCGAATAAGCTTTTCTAAAACAAAAATTGCTTAAAAAAGAGACATAATTTGTAGGAACTCATACGAAAATTTACCAATGAAAAAACGGCTCAAAACGGTAAATCACAGAATGTAACAGTTTTTGTGGGAACTCCCTGCTACAGAAAGTTGTTCAAAAAGTATGGTTGAGACTAAATCCGTGGGAACTACTGCAAATTTGAAATTTTACGTTGAAATTTTGAAATGTGGGAACTATTGCATTTTATTAGAAACTTCTAAAAAATACCTTTCGAAGTATTGGGACAAACTTTTGATAAACGATCCGAAAATTTGCAGTATTGTACTCGAGTTCCTACATTGAATTTTTTCAATTTCCCTTATCTTTTTTCTGAATCGACCGATTAAGAATGTAGGAGGACAAGATGCCCGCGTTTACAATTCCAGGACTCAGCTCCGGACAAGATACGAATTTAATTGTAAAAAAATTAGTGGAATTGGAAGCAAAACCAATCCGCAGACTTGAACAACAAAATTCGTTTAACAAAGCTCAGTCGAAAGCGTGGAGCGACCTCAAAACAGTAACAACTGATCTACAAGAAAAAACGAGAGCACTCATTTCTTTTACGGCTCCATTTGCGATGAAAAGTATCGTTTCCGAACCAGAAGGAATTATTAGTGGAGACGCTTCTCGTTCTGCAAGTTCCGGTAAACGTAGAATTGAAATTAAAGAACTTGCAACCTCCCACCAAATCTCAGGAGAAAAGACGGACGTAAATAAACAGATTCCCGCCGGAAAATTTAAAATCTTTTCCGGAGATTCCGAAAAAGAAATAGAATTTTCAGGAGGAACAATCCGAGATCTTGCTTCCTCGATCAAAGTTTCTGCAGCAGGACTTGTAAACACCGGACTTGTCAAAGTAGACGGAGATAATTACGTTCTTACTCTAACGGCGACTTTTTCCGGAAAAGATCGTAAACTGAAGTTCGAAGATTCAAATGGAGTTTTACAAGCAGCCAATCTTGTAGGCGCGACCGAACCCGCAGATCCTCCTAAAGAACTGAATCTTCTTCCCGAGGCGGATCAGATCCAAGTTTTTCAACCTGAAAAATACGGAATCCCTTCCGATTCTAAACCCGTTTTTAAAGAGGAAAACGGTAAGAGGTGGATGGAAATTGCGAGCGTTGCTTCATTTCAATTTGGAATTCCTACTACCGAGTTTAAAAAGAATACAAAAATTGAACTTGCTACTTCTACCGAATTTGCACCGGAAGAGAAATTAGAATTAGGAATTCTTTATAAAGAAAACGATAAAGAAAAAATGATCTTTGAAACCGCTTCCAAAGAAAACGGAAAAGTGATTCTCAATTTGAAAAACTTTCCCTCGGGCCAAAAGGTTCATAAAATACTTTTAGCGAATTCAAGCGGTAAAACGATTACATTAGATTCTTTTCATATAATAATTCCAGGAGAATTTAGAGGAGCTAAACCTTCCAAAGAAATCGCCGAGGCCAAGGACGCGGTTTTTTTAGTAGATGGGATCGAAGTCAATCGTCCTAAAAACGAAGGACTTACAGACGTTTTAGATGGGGTTTCGCTCAATCTTCATAAAAAAACAGAAGGACCCGTAAACATAGATATAAAAACGGATTCCGATAAGGGTATCGAGATGATTAAGGAGTTCGTAGCCGCTTATAACACTGTATTAAAATTTTCTAAAGAATCTACCGCCGTGGATAAGAATGCTACCGTTCAGGACGGAAAGGAAGAGGGTGGAGAAATTGGACAAAGTTTTTGGGAAGGAAAAACAAAAACGGGACTTTTATCCGGAGAACATACAGTAATTCGATTGATCGCCGGAATGAAAACGATTGCAAGTTCGTCCTATCCGGTAAGCGGAGAAAATTCTGTCAGAATGTTAAGCGACATAGGGATTAACACCGGTAAGGTGGGAAGTAAATGGGCCGATATACAAGACGGTTTTTTGATCTTGGACGAAGACAAATTACGTTCTAAACTTGCAGAAAATCCTGATTCCGTCAGAAATCTTTTTGCGATCGATACAAATTCGGATGCGAGGATGGATACCGGAGTCGGAGTGGATTTATTAGAACATATTAAACCTTACACCCAGTATGCGGGAGGACTTGTTTCTGGAAAAGTGAAAATGCTCGAAGAACAGGTCGCTGATAACAACAAAAAGATTAAGGAATTTGAAAATCATCTTGTAAGTTACGAGAAAAAATTGAAATCCAAGTTTCTTTATATGGAACAAGGAGTCGGTAAGAACAAGGCTGTAGGCGCTTATTTAAACAACAATTTAAAAGGTGCTAAAAACGAGTGATAGAGTAGGAGAATGAAATGGAAATTTATATCAACGAACATCTCATAGATAGTTCTCTTGAAAACGAAAAGAAGTTAGGCGAAGTTTTTGGTGAAGTCAACAAATGGGTCGAATCAAAAGGTAAATATCTTCTAAGCTGCACCGTAGACGGAGTAGAGTTTCAAACTTCTATCATGAACGATCAAGAAATAGAATCGGTCGCCAAGATGGAATTTTTTGTGGGAGAAGAAATGGATTTTCTAGTTTCCACATTAACCGAATTGGATTTATACGTGGATAAGGTCGGTTCTACTTTATTTGGAAGAGATTCTTTGACCGAAAAAGAATCCGGAGAATTATCGGACGGAATCAAATGGATCGGTAGCGTTTTAGATTCTGCTTCTAACTTATTACACCTCAAACTAGATCAGATCAAACCGATGGGAACCGGAAATACGGTATCACAAATCCTAAACGAAATTTCGTCTAACTGTGGTAGTTTAGATAACACGGAAACTATAGAAAACTTTTTAGAACATCTAAGAGACCTGAAACTTTTTATCATGGATCTGATTGCTCGAACTCAAGTTCTAGATCTAGATCTGCCAACTCTAAAAGAAATTTTGAATACGTTTATAGAGAACATAGGGGGACTCAAAGAGGCTTTTGTAAAAGTAAACGAATCTTATCAATCCGGCAAGGACGAAGTAGCAATCGAACTATTGACTCAATCCATTTCGCAAATTAATGTGTTATTGACTTCGTTTATTACTTTGAAATTGAAAAAGCCGGATCTGGATTTTTCAGAGATTGAAATTGACGGAATCGGTTTCGAAGAAAAAACCGGAGAATTAAATGAGATTTTGGCTTCGATCGCGGTTGCTCTGGAAGAGAAAGATATTATCCGCGCAGGAGATTCAATCGAGTATGAACTTCCTGGAACGTTAGACGAAATACTTCCGTTTTTAAAATTGATCCGAGAAAAAATTTCTTAAAACATTTATTGGATTGGGTTCTTTATTATGCAGCTTTGAGTAATATTTTGTAGTAATGATTTACTCACGGTATTCAATCTTATAGGCATCTATAAAGCCAAAGTATATTCCATTTTTATAATCATAGAGGCCATTTTTTTAATAACTCTTTGACTTGATTTTATGATGCGGAACATTCCGGAAAAATGTTTAAACAAATTTCCGGAGAAAAATTTATAAAATCTTGAAACCTGCTCAGATTTAAAAGAAAAGCTAACCATTTTTGTTTAATGAATAATGAATGTTAATCTTACGTGAGTCAGGCGTAAGAACCTCATGATTCTGAAAAAAGTTGGGACCTGAACTTTATAGATCGATTTCTTAAATGTGGGAACTACTGCAAAATTTCGTTCGGAAAGTATGATTTAAAATCGCAAAAAAGATAAAAGAGACGTAATCTGCGGGAACTACCGCAAGACTTAGATTTGTCTGTAAAATGATGTGGGAACTCTCACAAATTACGATTTTACGAACAAGTTTTAAAATTGTAGGGACTCTACTTTTAGAAAATTCTTTCTTAAGCCTAACTCACATTAATCTACAAAAAAGTCGATTGAGTTCAAAAGTCGCCTAAGTTTTACGGTCAACATAGAGTTCTTTCTTTCTGAATTACTGGAGAGGATTTTTTTATGAAAAAGAAAAATCGTAGGTCCTGTTCTTTTCAAGGATTGAGGAATGTTTTTTTGATTAAACGACTTGGAGAATTAAGAAATAATAATATATAATATTATTATGATATTTATTAAAAAACTTCTAAACAAAAAATTGTAACGTCGTCTGAAATTTCTTCATTCCCGTAGGAACTGGAATATGAAAGAATCGAACGGATCATAGAATTTGTGTCCTCTCCGACCAAGGATCTGATTGCTTCGAGGAATTGATTTTGACTTAGGTGATTTCCTTCTCTGTTTTTAATCTGGAACAAACCGTCCGAATATAAAAGAATTCTGTCTCCCTTTTTTAGATAGAGTTCGTATTTTCGGAGATCGGGAGCGTGAGTTGTAAATAGAATTTCTCCCGAACCTTCTATTGGAATACAAGTTTTATTACGAATCAATAACGCACAATGATGTCCTCCATAAGTATATTCTAATTTTCTTTCGAATGGGATATATCTGATGTATACAGAGGAAAAAGAATGAAGTGTAACCGTATCTTTTAAAAGTTCGTGTATAAAAAGGAGGTTTTTGTCTGTGGAATCGCTTCTTTTGGTCGTCGCACCAAAAGCAATCGAGGTCATAGCGGCTACCATGGCCGCAGAGATTCCGTGTCCGGAAACGTCTCCAAAAAGTATGTGAAGACTTTCGTCTTTTTCTTTGATTACGTTTAAAATATCTCCACCTACTTTTACGTAAGGTTGAAAGTGGGAATAAATTTTATAATCCGAAGAATCCGGAAAGTTTCGAGTGGTAATCATTTGTTGGATATCTCTTGCAAGATCCAGATCTAATTCCAACCTATATAATAACTTTCTAATTTTTTCGAGGGAATCTTTTTTTTCGGTGATGTCTCTGAGTATATATACCTTTCCGTCGTTTTTTCCAGAAAGAGGAATAGGAGAAGAAGAAACTTCAAGATATTTATTTTCTACAATCTCGGACGAATGGTTTTCGATTTTTACGGTGAGATTGACAAATTCTTTTCTTTCAAAAAAGGAGTCGGAAGGAAATCCTTCCAGATAATTGTTTAGATCAAAATGTGATCCTGTCGATACGTTATCCGAAATTCCTAGCATTTTTTTTGCGGATAAATTACTAAAGATAAGATTTCCTTTGGAGGAAAGAAGGATCACTCCTTCTCTGATCTCTGCATAAAGTTGTAATGCGATATGTTCCAATTTGAGATCCATAAAACCGTATTTACTGATCGCTATAAAAATACAGATCGACTGGATGAGAGCCGAACTTCCGCTTAACGGGGGAAATGTGAGTGAAGAGTTCCAATATCTAGGAAGGAGTGTCGTAACAAAACTAATTAGATACGAAAAAATCGTTCCGTAGGCGACCAGTCTAAATTGTTTATTTAAAAGTGAATTGTGGGAGTGTAGTCCGTTAAAAATTAAAATCAAGGAACCGGCTAACATGGGAATTCCAGTTACTAAAATACTAATGGAAAGATATAAAGGACCGGCTTGAAGCATATCTCCCCAATAAGCGCGAATGGTTCCTTTAATAACCAAATCGGTGCTAATCGTTATGAGAAATGAAACTAAACAAAAACCTCTAAATAGATATATTAAAAATCGAAATGAAGAATTTGAAAATCGAACCGCAAATTCAAAGAATAGACAACCTATAAAAATCCAAGAAAAAGAAGACACTTTGAAAATGATTATAGGCCAATCACCTGGTAAGAAAGACCAATAAAGAATGAGAGAAATGTGCCAGATAAAAAGTATAAAAGAAAATCTTTGGTAGAGAGTAACCGTCTCAGATTTTCCTTTGAGTGCGCTTACATAGGCGAACAATGACCCGTTGATGATTAATGCTGAAAAAGGAATCAGAATATACGGGTTCATCTTTTAAAGAATCTCCAAAATCAAAATTGTTAAGTCGTCCGTAAGTTTTCCGTTATTAAAGTTGAGGGCAAGATCGATTGCGGTTTTGAGAATTCTGGATGGACTATAAATCGGCATTTCGTTCATTTTTTGTATGAAGTTTTCGTACCCGAATATTTCACCCGATGCGTTTCTAACTTCGAAAAGACAATCCGAATAGAGAAATACAATATCTCCTTTTTTAAACTGGAAGGTATAATTGTTTAATTCAGTTTCTGATGTAATCAAAAGAATTCTTCCCTCGCCTTCTAAGGGAATAATTTTGCCTTCTCTGAAAACTAAAATCGGATGATGTCCTGCATAAGAATATTCTAATATTTTTGTGTTCGGATCGAAAGAAAAATATACCGCGGAAACGTGGTGATTTAATACTACGTTTAAAAGTAAAGATTGTATTTTTTCCAACGCTTCCTTTGGGGTTGGATTTGTTTCCACTGCCAACTGAAAGGAAATAGAAAGCATTCCGGTAACCATAGCCGAAGAAATTCCGTGACCGGAAACGTCCGCAAAAAAGACGTCTAACTTACCGTCGGAACGTTGTAGGACTTTCAAAAAATCTCCGCCTACAAGTTCGAAAGGTTGAAAGTGAGAGTAAAATTTAAATTTAGGACTTTCCGGAAACTTGGTAGAAATCGCTGAGGTTTGAGCTATTTTCGCAATTTCTAAATCTTTATTAAATGTAGAATAGATACTTTCTATTTTTTCTCTGGATTCTATTTTTTCGCTGATGTCTCTTAAAATAAAAAGATGACCGTTTCCTTTTCCGGTTAGCAGTATGTTCGATCGAGTAAGTTCGATCCCTCTACAATCGGCGTTAAAAACCGGTTTGTATTCTTTAGAAAAATGATCCAGGTTTTCCTGATAGTCCTCTAAAAAATCGGAAGGAAAAAAGTGAGATGGAAGAAAATTAGAAATTCCTAATATTTTTATTGCCGATTCGTTTATAAAAAAAAGGGATCGATCTTGCTCTATCAAAATCATTCCGTCATGAATGTCTCGAAATAATTCTGTCGCCAATCCTTCTACGTTGATTTTTAAAAAACCGTATCTTGTAATCGCGATAAAAATCAGAAAGGATTGAACTAAAATTCCGATCGAAGTGAGAGGTGGAGATAACAATCTACCCTGGTCGTCTATTTGTATGACTTCGTAGTATAAACTCACTAAAATTGAAAATGTGGAACCGAATACTACTAGACCAATTTGTTTTTTCTGTTCACCTTCCGAAACCAAAAAAGATTTAATTAAAATTCCCAAACCTATAAAAGATGGAAGTAATATAAAAATGAGAATTACAAGATAATACGTAGGACTGGGTTCGTTTTCATTTCCCCAGTGATAGTGTATACTTCCATGGATGATCCAGTCTGTGGAAAGTGTGATCAAATATAAGATTGGAATTCCGATTCTGAAGAGCCAAAGAAGAATTCCTAAGGGAGAAGAATTAAAATCAGATCCTAATGAAGAACGACTTTTTGGATTTAAATTTTGAGAAAAGATACAAACAAATTCCAAATAAAACAAACCGGCTGGAAGCCAAGTGATAGAAAGAATCCTAAAAGCCCAAGTCGTCCAAGGTTCAAAAGGAGAGGCCCAATAGAATATATGAGTAAACAACCAGGTTTCTACAATGATCGTATAAAGTAAATAAGAACGAATGACAGGATTTTTGGTACGTCTTGCATATACGAAAGCTATAAACATAGCGTTCGCAACAAAAGAAGCCATTGGAAGGAAAAGATAATAGTTCATGCAAAAAAATGAATCTGAAAATTTTTACTCGCTTCAATATAAGGTGCGATTATAAATTTAAAACTATAATATTTACTAGCTACTTAAACTACACTTAAAAATGGGGCGAGTTTTTTTCAATTGTGGATTTTAGAATGTCTCTTGCTATGATTTCGTCTTGTTTGAGTTGAGAGATCAATGTTTCAACACTTGAAAATTTAATTTCATCTCTGACTTTTTCTTTAAAATAGATTCTCACGGTTTGGTCGTAGATGTTTTTTTGAAAGTCGAATATATGAGATTCTAAGGTCAACGAATTTATACCAAATGTAGGATTACGACCTATGTTGATCATTGAAGGATATTCAATTCCTTCTACCTGAGTAAGGCCCGCGTAGACACCAATACCTGGAAGTAAAATATCCGTGTTCGGTTTAACATTTGCAGTTGGGAATCCGATTTCCCTCCCTCGTTTGTGTCCGCCCACTACAATTCCGGATAAGGAATAACTACGATTTAAACAATGGGAGGCTTCTTTTACGTTACCTTCCGTTATCAATCTTCTTACATACGAACTGGAGAGTTTAGTATCATTTAAATATACCGGATCCACTTTTGCTACCGAGTATTTTAGTTTTTCTGAATATTCTTTTAAAAGTTCGTAATTACCTCTCCTCTGTTTTCCAAAACAATGGTTAAAGCCGATGATGATATTTTTAGCTTTTAATTGTTTAAGTAAAATCTCCTCTAAAAACGATTCCGCATTCATTTCCGCCAATTCGGTGTTAAATGGAAGAACGACTAAAAAATCAATTCCTTTTTGACGGATCCATTCTTCTTTATCTTCAAGGGACATCAGAATTTTCATTCCGGCCTTTTTCCCGAGAACAATCGCTGGATTTGGATCGTAGGTAACTACGCAGGAGGAGAGCCCTGTTGTTTGGGAAACTTTTAAAACCTGATCTAAAAGCGCTTGGTGCCCCAGATGGATTCCATCAAAATTTCCCAAAGTGACTACACAGGGGGAATGAATCGTTTTTCCGGCTTGTTCGATTGTATGGAATGTGATCAAATTCTTCCCGATCCTGTCGATACTAGAGTAGATGGTTTGGCACCGATTCATACTCGTTTTATTCTGTTTTACTTTTACCAATACGTGGTTTTTACAATCGAAAGAAAATCCGAAATTTAAAAAATTCATCAACTTTGATCATCAAGGAGAGGATGGGGAGCCGCTTCGAACGGAAGATTTTAGGACTTACTCCGAACTTTCCACTTGGGCGATTCATAACGGAATGCAATTGGAAAGGGATCGTCCTGACTTGGCTCCCGGTGCGGGAACGGGTATACTTCAAGATGGACTTTGTAGAATGATTCCGGAAGAAGGACTTAGTTTTTATTTGACCGCAGATCCATTCAGTAACGATCCGATTTATGTTCAAATGGATCTAACGCAGTTTACATATACTGAAAGACCGAAGGGAGTTAAGCCTAGAGAATTGAAAGTATATATGAACGGAGTTTTAAAGAAGACGATTCGATTTCCGGGGAATGATATGTATTCTTCTCAATTTCCTGTGAGGTTTCGTGTGGACCCAGGAGAGTTAATTCAAGGAAGAATGGAATTTAAATTGATTCCGAATGCGGGAGAAATTGGTCGTTTCTGGGGAATCTGGGATGTTTTATTTACATCTCGCGCCCATAGTAAGCGTGGAGATAGCGGGGAGTAATCGATGTTTGTTGCAAAACAATAATCGCCTAATCAACGTTTATTGAAAAGATCTTATTGAGGAAATGGAACTGGAGTAGAAGGAGTCGTACTAGTTTCTCCGGATAAAATTCTACTAGGTAGTTTGCAGAATTGATTACATCGATCCATACATTGTCTTTGTTTTGCGCTTCTATAACCTATAATTGGTAAGAAAATAGAAGTAAAAGGATACCATTCTTCCATGCAGTTTGCTTGACATTTAGAGAGAAGCTGAGTGCAGGCGTTTTCGTATGAGAATTTAGATTCTTGACCAACCAGTGTAAAACCTTCCGGAGAAAGTCCGATTCGTTTTTTTTCTTGGATCAGTTTTGCACGTTCCACTTGTGTAAGATTGGCTTCTTCTGCGGTGGGAAAGGCGTCCTGTGATGGTGCATTTTTTCCTTTTTTAGGATTGGGGGAATCCCAGTCGACTCGGACAAAACAATCCGTGATTACAATGGAGGCGCCAAAAAAGCAGATCAGAAAAAAACGAACAACGAATTTTGAATCCATCGTAAACTACAATCTCAATGAATAAATCTTTGCAAAAGATTAAAAAAAATCTACTTAAATCCTGGTTTGAAAGTTGTTTAAAGGTCCGTCGGTTTAAAAAAACGATGGGAAATAAATTTCAAAAATCGGAATACAAATGAAAAAGAATCGATTTCAATCTTTTATAAAAAAGGGTGAGTGTTAATATGAGAATTTTGTTTTTTCTGATCTGGGCGGGATGGTTTCTTTCCTGCACCAGCGCTGGGCGAGATGGGGAAGTGGCGCTTAAAACCGTTTCTCGTTCTTTTGCTCCGAAACAACTCAACAGAACTCCATTTGAAGGTTTTTCGGTCGCCTTACCGGAAGACGTCGGTTTAGATTCCGCTCCTTTACTTCGCTTATCAAAATCCATTCGAGAAGAAGGATTAGAGGTTCGTTCTCTTTTGATTTTAAAAGATGGAAAGTTGATCATGGAACGTTATGCGGGAGGTGTCACTAGAAATCACAATCATAGCGTTTATTCGGTCACAAAAACGGTTACTTCCACTTTACTTGGGATTTTGAATTTTGAAGGAGTTCTAAAAAACGTAGACGAACCGGTGATGGACTCACTTCGTTCCTTGGGAAATTTACCTTTTCCTTTACTGGAAGGAAAAGAATCTCTTCGTTTGAAAGATGTTCTACATATGGCTTCCGGAATGCGTTGGTCCGAATTTCCAGAACGAGAAGATATAAGAACGGCGGAAGATCCGCTCGTAATTGCTTTGTTACCCGAAGTGAAAGATAAACCAGGAACAAAGTTTGATTACAGTAATGGAGATTCGCAACTGGCAGCTGCGGTTTTGGAAAATAAGTCTGGATCTACACTACTTCAATTTGCAGAAAAAACCTTATTCTCTTGGTTGGATTTTAAAGATTACGAATGGTATACCTCTCCTTCGGGAAGACAGACCGCTGGTTTTGGTTTGAGATTAAGACCTGTGGATATGTTGAAACTAGGAATTTTATATCTGAACAACGGAAATTATAAAGGCAAAAAAATTCTCAAACCGGACTGGATCAGACAAGCGATCAAACCAGGTGCTTCCCAAAATTACGGTTATCAACTTTGGACGCATCAGTTTGAAGGTAAAAAAACTTTTATGGCCAATGGAAAGGGAAGTCAGTTCGTGTATGTGATTCCTCATAGAAGAATGGTAATTGTAGTCACTTCCGCGATTTGGGATCAACCCATCAATTTTCTTTTGGATAAAGTTCTCGAGAATGTAAAGGAGTCTTTGGATTCAAAAGATAAGAAAAAAATTCCTGAAAAAGAAACTCAGTTTTTAGAGGAAATACACGAAGCGTCTCTCACGATCGGGAACTCCGCTCTTTGGAAGGATTTAGATGAACCCCATTTAGTTCATCATAAAAATTAAATATTATAATATATTAGAGTTTTTGAAAAATTCCATAGTGAAAATTTAACAAAACGTTTCAATCGATCGTTTCCGTACAACGGAAACCGATGGAGAATTCATTTTTTAATAACTCTATTAAGTTTGCTTTTATTGTGTTTTTGAAGAAAAATATAAACGACTTTTATAAAGAATTTTTCCCAATATTTTGAAAGATAACAAACAAATAGAATTTTACGAATACTAAATTTTGATCCCAAAATACTATCTCGAAACAAAACATTAGAGATTCTATGACTTCTGACAATCCCGTTATAGACAAATCATTGTTAGGTGGAATTTTGGAGTATTCTATTTGTGTAACTCTGCATACTACTCATAACTATATAATAAAGTACCTAATATTTTACATAGAATCAGCATTTTGTGATAGAATTAACGGTACTTATTTTTATAGGGATCAGTAAATTGCTGGAGTTCCTACAAAAATCGCACATTTGGAAGTCTGCTAGAGTCTCCTAAAAAACGTGAATTCTGTATGACGCGAAATAGATCGGAACTTACCAGACTCAAATCACAAAAAATGAATGTTTGAAAATTTGTAATGCGACTTAATCTGTGGGAACTCTCACAAATCTATATTTTAACGTGAGCAGGGCGTAACGCGAAAGGGATCGATGCGTTCGAAGTAACTAAAGCAAAACGCTCTCTCAAACTAAAGCGTCTCGCTTCTATTTGCGCTCGACAGATCGCGTTTTAAATTGAATCTAAAGACGATTGTTGTATTATGTTTCCTGTATGCAATTTATTGACCAGAGCTAAAGAGCCCGGCCGGCTGCCTATGGCAAGCCGGATTCGCCCTGGTTTTCTTATGTCGAACTCACGTTATTTTACGGTAAAATGAACCTTCATAAGCAATTCCTTAAATCGAATCCAAGCTCATTAAATAAGCAACAATTCTTAATTTCAAAATAGGACTAATCTCTGAAATTGGACGACCAAAAGTCGGAACTAAGCAATTTCTATGGGAACTACTGCGATCATACCGATTGGAAGTAAAAAAATTCCAAAATTGGAGGAGTTCCCACATTTTAGAAGTTGATCTGAAAAGTTCAGATTCCAACTTTTTTAGAAAAATGAATCATGGATTTTTTACGCCCTGCTCACGTTAGGATTGTGACTTTTTTGAGATTGGGAACAACTTCTCGAGAATGGATTTTGCTAGTAAGGTCAGAGTTACGACCGCTTTGAAAAATGAGAATTTTTTTAGAACTATCTTGCAAGACTAACCGCTAAAAAAAGAATTCTAAGATAATTTAAAGAGGTATTTTCATGAGTGAACTCAAGACGGGGGCCAAAGCGCCTGGTTTTTCTGCGCTTAACGAAAAAGGTGAAAAGGTTCAACTTTCCGATTTGTCCGGACCAAAAGGAACTGTACTTTATTTTTATCCAAAGGATCAAACTCCAGGTTGTACGACCGAGGCCTGCGATTTTAGGGATAACTTTTCAAGGATCAAAAAAACAGGATTTAACGTGGTAGGGGTATCAAAAGACAGCGTGAAATCGCATCAGAAATTTATTGAAAAGCAGGAACTAAACTTCACGCTCATCTCGGACGAGGATGGAAAAATTTGCGAGGACTACGGAGTTTGGCAAATGAAAAAGTTCATGGGAAGGGAATTTATGGGAATCGTAAGAACAACATTCCTGATCGGAGTGGACGGAAAAATTCTGAAAGTATATCCTAAAGTCAGCGTGAAAGGACATGTAGATGAAATTCTTTCTGACATCAAAACATTGGAGAAAAAATGAAACTGGATAAAAATAAAATCCAAATCTCGATCGGAAAAAATCCTTCTAAGACGTTTTATAAATTACAACTTCTTTTAAAAGATCATTTTCCGGAAAATTTAAAGACGAAATTTTCTTTTCAAACTACTTCTGGAATTTTTACGGGAGAAAACGGACAAATTTTTACAGATGAAGTCGAAAAAATCATCTATTTAGGGTTAGGCGAAACTTCCAAAGTAAAAACCAGAGGAGTTGCGCAACACTTCTTTCAATTTGGAGAGAAACTTAAAAAATGGGAAAGTGTGGGTTTAGAAATTCATCTTCCAAAGATTTTAACTAACACACTTCCAGCGGACTTAGTAGTTTATCAAATTGTAAACTCTTTGGAACAAGGAGCTTACGCGATCAACGTTTTGGCAAAAGAATACAAAGAAAATTCCAAAAAAATGGGGAACGTTTCTTTTATACTTCAAGACGCAGCAAAGTTGAAAGAAGCAGAAAAAGGACTCAAACGAGGAAAGATTGTAAGTCGTTATATCAACGAAGTTCGTCATATCGCTCATCTTCCAGCAAACCATTTTACTCCGGAAGAATTTGTTTCCAGATCAAAAGAAATTGCAAAAGACAACGGACTTAAAATCACAGTCTTTGACGAACCTCAATTAAAAAAAGAAAAAATGGGGGGAATTCTTTCTGTTTGTGAAGGTTCGGATAAAAAAGCGAAGATGATTCTTTTAGAATATACTCCTGTAAAACCGGTTACGAAGAAAAAACTTGCGATCATCGGAAAAGGACTCACTTTTGATTCGGGTGGAATCAGCATTAAACCGGCTCAGGATATGCACGAAATGAAATACGATATGTGTGGAGCGGCTACGGCAATTCATGCAATCGGAGCGATCGCCGAACTAGGATTAGGTGTTTCTGTAATCGCTGCAATTGGAGTTGCGGAAAACATGCCTGACGCTGGAGCGATCAAACCGGGAGACGTATATACTGCACATAACGGAATCACTGTGGAAGTTCAAAATACGGACGCGGAAGGTCGTTTAGTTTTGGGAGACGTACTTTCTTATGTAGGAAAAAAATTCAAACCGGATTATATGTTGGATCTTGCGACTTTAACCGGAGCGATTATCATTTCTTTGGGGCACGAGGCCGCCGGAGTGATGAGTAATTCTGAGGTTCTTACAAGTCTATTAAAAGAAGCATCTGTTTCTTCGGATGAAAGAATTTGGGAAATGCCTCTTTGGGAAGAATATTCAGAAGACTTAAAAAGTGACATTGCAGACATTCGAAACGTGGCTGGAAGAGCCGGGGGTTCTTTGTCGGCGGCAAAGTTTTTGGAAAGATTTGTGGAACCGGGAATTGCTTGGGCACATATTGACATCGCAGGAACTGCTTGGAGAAAGAAAACTTCTGGAACTCAGATTGGTAACGGACCGACCGGATACGGAGTTCGACTTTTAGTAGATCTTGTTGAGAAGATCGGTAAAAAGAAATAGAAGGCCGCTCGTATATTAGATTTATATGTTTCTTTTGTCAAACGATTCCGCAGGATCATAAAGTTTTAACTTACAAATCAAACGCCTTCTTTTGTAAAACCCAAAAGTCTGGATCATATCAGGGAATATAAACCTTTGATCATTCGTCGTTTCGATTGTTGGCTCTGGAAGTCAATAGAACATTATAAATCTTTCATGTGTTACTCAGGGTCTGTCTCAAAACTTATCAAACGACCCGTAAGGTTGAGTCCCACAAAAATGTGGGAACTCATACGGAGATTATAATAACAAAAGAATGTTAAAAAACTATAAATCATTTGATACTGTGAGAACTACCACAGAACTTAAGTTTGTCTGTAAAAAGATGTGGGAACTTCCGCAAACCACGATTTTACAAATAATTCCTAAAATTGTAGGAACTCATACTTTTATAGAGAAAAAGAATAGGTTTAACACTTGATCGTTTTTATCCTTTTTAAAAAAGGAATCGTAATGAAATCTATTTTAACTTTTGTCAATCAATTCCAAAAACGAATTTTGACATCGATTCAATTTTTAAGATCTTTTATTCTAAAATTAGCTTCGATCGTTTTGGTTGTATTTGGCTTTTTTATTCCTGTTTTCAGTTGTGTGGATGCAGATACGATACCTTCTAAAGTGAATGAAATTGTACTTCCATTGGAAACTACACGGATTCGGTTTGAAAAAAATTCTTTTCCAGATTTTATACAAAATCTTCCGTTAAAATCGGATCGGACTCTTTGGACGTATAAAAAACAGAATATCATTCTACGTTATGATACAATTGCGGTTTTAGACCTTCCGCTTTTGTTTCAGAGTGATTTAGAACAATGCGCGGATTATACAATGCGTATATGGGCGGAATATCATAAACAAAAGAATCGTTTAAACCAGTTGTATCTTTTTGATTATAACGGAAAACAAAAGTTTTTTTCCAAAAGCGGACTTTCTTATTCTTCTTTTTTGAGGAAAATGTTTGCGTCTTCCAACTCGTATTCTCTTAAAAAAGGTGGGAAAATTATTTCGGAGAAGGATTTAAAACCGGGAGATCTTTTTGTTCAAAATGAGACTGGGGGAATCGGGCATGTTTCTATGATTTTAGATTTAACGGAAAATCGAAAAGGAGAAAGATTTTTTTTGATTGGATTCAGTTTTATGCCGGCTCAGGAAATGCATATTGAAAGAGCGCCTGAAAAATTTGGTTCTCGAGGTTGGTTTACCTATTCCGGTTTTCTTTCTCATCTGAAAGAATCGTATCCATATGGAAATTCTGTTTTAAGAAGATTTTAAATATGTAGTTTGTATTTTTATTGAATGTGTATTTTTAATATTATAATTTATTAATATAGTAAAAATACATTTTGAGGTATAGGTTGCACGCTCTGTTTATAACTATCAGTAGATCGGAGTTGTCAAAAAATTGATTCCTCATCTGTTTCCGTTGTATTGAAATGGGCGATTGCTAATATTCGCTCTGGAATTTTTAAACAACTTTATTGTTTAAAACGAGTATAACAAGTTCGTCGTCTCTGAAATGTGGGAACTACCACCACGATTGAAATGCAGAAAGTTTTTCAAAAAGCGCAATGAGACTAAATCTGTGGGAACTACTGCAAATTTAGAATTTTACGTTGAGGTTTTGAAATGTGGGAACTCCAGCATTTTATTAGAAACTTCTAAAGGATTATGCTTTTGGGACAAGCTTTTAGTAAAATGTGTGCGGTTTATCCCTATTTTAACGTGAGTTTGGCGTAAGGAAATTTTCTAAAAGTATGAGTCTCTACAATTTTAGAATTTATTCCTAAAATCGTAATTTGTAAGAGTTCCCACATCATTTTACAGATAAATCTAAGTTTTGTGGTAGTTCCCATATTTAAAAAATCGATTTGTAGAGTTCAGATTCCAACTTTCAAAATTATGAGTTTTTTACGTAGAACTCACGTTATTTTAAATTTCTAAAAGTTTTCATGAATGCTGATAAACTTTCAAAAAACGTAATGAACTTCTAGGTCGATACAAATTCAATCTTTTTCAAAAACAAGTTTTAAAGAAAATAAAGTAGTAAAACCCCACGCGCCCAAGAAGGCGTAAAATTTCCAACTGAATACGTAGTCTTCTGCGTTTAGAAAGTTCACAAAAAAAGATTCCGGAAAAAAAATACCGGCTAACGCACCTAAGCCGAGAAGAAATTGAACGCTCAAAAGAAATACATCCAACCAATGAGAACGCCAAAACGAACCGAAGAAAAAAACGCCCGCGGAAAGGAAAATAAAATAAAAGTTAGACGAAACCCTAAGTCCTTCTGTTTCTTCGCCGCCTAAATGGATCGTATATTCGATCCAAGTCGAAAGACTGAATAAAAGTTGAAAAGTAAGCGCAATGAAAAGACCTTTTTCAGAAACGGATTTTTCCTTCCAGAATTCTTGAAACCTTCCGGAAAAAGAAAGATAAAATGTAAGCCATTCTTTCAAAATCAGAGGAACCGAACGAAAACTCCATTGAATGTCTTTCCAAAGACTACGAAACATCTTCAACCTGAAAGGTCACTTCCACTTCTACGGGGGCATTCAAAGGAAGAGAAGAAACACCTACCGCAAAGCGTGCATGACGTCCCATTTCTCCAAACACCGAAAGAAAAAAGTTACTGCTGTGATTGGCAACTAAATGGTGTTCCGAAAAATTCGGACTAGAAGCTACAAAAACTCCGACTTTTATCACCTTTACGATTTTATCCGGACCACCACAAACTGCCGAAGCGGCTGCAATTGCGTTTAAGCTGGCTTGGATGGTGGCTTCTTTTACGTCTTCAATGAAAAGACCTTCACCCAATTTACCGGAAAGAATCAGCTGTCCTTCCTTAAGAGGGAGTTGACCGGAAGTGAAGACTAAATTTCCAGATCGGTTTGCTGGAATATACGCAGCGATTGCTTGAGGAGGAGGTGGAAGTTTATAACCAAGGGATTCGATTTTATTTGAGATATTCATTAATTTCTAAAGAATCGTAGGAGATCCTTCCAGAAAGATAGTATCCCTCGATTTTTCAAGCAGTTTCGAAAAAAGGAATTTTCTTTCTTTTCCCATTCGATTTCTCTAGATCCAGAGAATGTATCCAAAACTCGAACTTATTCCCCATCCACAATATCCAGAACAATATCAGATCTGTAAAAGAACAGGAGTTTGTTACTATAAACTTGCCAAACCTAGGGAATACAAAGATTCTTATTTTTTAGAAGAATATAAAAACCAATACCAAAAAACCTATTACGAGGACGAAACTTCTCTTCGTTTATTGGCACAAAGACGGCTCAAAATTATACGAAAGTTTCAAAATCCGATGGGAGCGACTTTGTTCGAACTTGGATCTGCCGCTGGATTTTTTTTAGACGAAGCTCGAAAAGAAGGTTATCAAGTAGCTGGTCTTGAAATTTCACCTGCCGAGGTTCAATATTCTCAAAAGACTTTGGGATTAGAAGTCTTCTGCGCTTCTTTTTTAGAGGAGAATGTGTTACAAGGTCGTATCTTCGACGTAGTAGCCGCTTTCTTTGTAATAGAACACTTTCCGGATGCGGACTTAGTATTTAAAAAGTTAACAAATCTAATCAAACCGGGAGGATTTTTATTCTTAGGTTTGCCTTCACTTTATGGCCCAACGTTTCAAACGAATCCGGAAGAATGGTTTCGCACACACCCATCAGACCATTTTTGGGATTACAGCCCAGGGTCTCTGAAAAAAATGTTGAAAGGATACGGTTTTAAGACTGAGTATAGAAAACCAATGTCCTACCACCCGTCCCGAGATAAGGGTTGGAGAGGAAAAACACTGAATCATCGTCTTTTTACATGTCTTTCAGACCTCGCCTGTTATGGTGATACATTCCACTTAATCGCTCAGAAGCGTCACACATGAAATTCGAAGAACTATCTATTCATCCAAAATTACTGGCTGCCATTCAAGAAATCGGATATACGGAACTTACGCCGATCCAAGAGAAATCGATTCCACATGGATTGGAAGGAAAGGACATTACCGGACTTGCACAAACCGGAACCGGAAAAACCGTCGCGTTTTTAATTCCTGTCATTCATAACATTCTTACCAAAGGAATACAAGGAGTTGCAGCGCTCGTATTAGCTCCCACAAGAGAACTTACGATGCAGATCGCGGAAGAGGCAAAAAAATTACTCAAACATTCCGAAGGAATCCGATCAGTCCCGATTATAGGAGGAACCGATTACAAATCCCAGAACAAGGATTTAGAAGGATTAAACGGAATTATCGTCGCTACTCCCGGAAGATTGATCGATATGATTAAGTCCGGTTCTATCGATATATCGAACGTAGAATTTTTCGTACTCGATGAAGCGGATCGAATGTTGGATATGGGATTTATCCAAGACATCCGTTGGCTTCTACATAAGTGTAAGAATCGAAAGCAGACTTTGTTGTATTCAGCAACTTTGTCCGTGGAAGTAATGAGGCTCGCCTATCGTTTCTTAAACGAACCCGTAGAAATTCAGATCAATCCTGAAAAGATCATCACCGAAAGAATTGACCAGAAAATCGTACATTTAGGAAGAGAAGAAAAGATTCCCTACATGACTAACCTAATCGTAAATTCAAAAGAAGAAGGTCAGGGAATTATATTCACAAATTATAAAGCAAACATTCCAAAAATTGTATATACTCTCCGTAAATACGGGGTTCCCGTAACCGGAATATCTTCCGAGTTGGATCAGAAAAAAAGACTTAGACTTCTCCGGGATTTTAAATCCGGAAAGTACAGATATATGGTCGCAACCGACGTCGCTTCCAGAGGGATCGACGTAGAAAATATAGATATTGTCTATAACTACGACCTTCCTCAGGATACCGAAAATTACGTACATAGAATCGGTAGAACTGCAAGGGCGGGAAGAAAAGGAAAAGCGATCGGTTTTTGTTCCGAATCCGATTACGTGGAACTGGAAAAGATAGAAAAATATCTAAAACAAAAAATCGAAATTTTAGAAGTCAACGAAGAATATATTCAATTTCCTGCAGGTGATTTTCAGTCTTTTATCGGAGGGGATTCCTACGATCGGGAAAAAGAAACCCATTTTAAACAAACTGGAAGACGTCCTCACGACAGAAACGATCGCGCCCCTCACAAACACGACCGAGATCACAAAAAGGACAAACGGCATACTCCTAAAGATTCCCACAAGAAAAAACCGGCGGCTGCAATTCAAGAAGCGGAACGGTTTTTACAAAAGGCGGATTCCGTTTTATCTTCAGAACCCAAAGGAAAAAAATCCGGAAAAGACCAACATAGATTTCAGAGTAAAGACAAACAGAGCCGAACGGGACGAGGTGCGCAGAATAGTCGAAATCAGAATAAAAATCAACAGTCCGGTAAACAATACGATAAAAACAAACGGAATCTATTCGATATAAACGATACGGTAAAAGAAGATACTAAAAAGAAAAAGGTTTCGATTTGGCAAAAAATCAAATCTATCTTTGGGGGCTGATTTTATTTTTACTAAGTCTAAGGAATTTGGAAGCCAAAGTTTCCATTCCTACACAGTCTTCTAAACGTTATGTGCGCTTTGAGGATGTTCAAAGAGAATTTCCTTCTCTTAAATCCACGTTTAATCCGGCAACTTTTGTAGGATCTATCCAACATCCTTCCGGAGAGGTTCGTTTTAGAGTTGGTTCTTCCTTTTATACTTTCAATCAGACCATAGAAAAAATTTCCGTTCCGGTTCTTTATAAAGAAAAAGATTTTCTGATTCCCCCCGAAATTGTAGAAGCCCTTTTTGTGCAACTCATGCCGGAGGACGTCCGCTATGAATATAAGGAAAACGTGTTGGAGTTGGAAGTATTACCCAGCGCCGAAAAATTGGAAGTTAAGACAATTCTTATAGATGCGGGGCACGGAGGAAAGGACCCAGGAACCGTATCGAACGACGGAACCAACGAAAAAACGGTCGCTTTACAAGTGGCAAAGATTCTACAAAAATTTTTTGAAAAAGTATATCCTACTATCAACGTAGTATTGACGAGGAGCGACGACACTTTTATAGAATTGGAACGTAGGTCCGAAATTGCAAATCGGGAACTTAAAAAAAACGGAAGCGCTTTATTTATCAGTCTTCATTGTAATTCGTCCATCAACGAAGAAGTGAACGGGTTCGAGATCTATTATCTTTCACAAACTCCTTCTACCGAGTCGGCAAGAGAAACCGCACTTCTGGAAAACAGAATTCTCAAAGCGAAGGGAAGTTCGGTGGTTAAAAAAATTCAAGCAGGAATGATGTCTTCTTTGATTCAAAGAAGGAGTAGAATCTTGGCGAGGTCCTTGGAATCGGAGATGAAAAAAAAGCTCCAATCTCAAATCCTGTCCAGGGGAGTGAAAAAGGCGGATTTTTCGGTCCTAAGAGGAAGTTTGATGCCCGCGATTCTCGTAGAGATGGGGTATCTTTCTCATGAAAAAGAATCCAAACTTTTGCAGAGCAAGAGTTTACAAGTAAAAATAGCGAAAAGTATCGTAGAAGGAATCCGTGGATATGAATTGGCAAAACATTAAAGAATCTGCAAGTACGATTAAAAATACAATTTGGGAAGCGGTCTTAAAAGCGGTAGAAAAAATCAATCAAGGATACCTTTGGCTTTTCCGTACGGCGAGTGAGGACGGAGTCTCTCGTAAAACCTTATTTCTCACATATTCTTGGATCGGGGTCGTTTTATTTTTTACTTCGTTTATACTTTCGGGTAATAGTCCTTTTATTACTCTGGTTCCATTTTCACTTTACGAGTTAGGTAATCGGGATCATAGGACCGAAATAACAATTTACGTTTCTGATGGAGAACGTCAGGTGTTTCCGGTTCGTAGAAAGGTTCTTTTGGAGGACGAAGAATTCCGTCATAAAACGATGACGCTCATCGGAGAAATCAGCGAGTCTTCTTATTTCGATAAAACTTTAGAGGGAGGAAAAGGAGAACATTATAAAAACCTAAAGCGTCTTCCCGAAATCCAATACGCGGTAAAAGCGATTTGGAAAAACGGAGGAACGTTGATTTTAGATTTTAGAAAGTCCACTCTTCAGGAAATTCTTTCTGCGATGAAATTTAGAATCGATTATACTTATGCTAAAAGGATGAACGACAACGAAAAACAAAAGGAAATCATTCGGAAAAAAATGGCACTTTTGGATTCTACTTTTTTAGCTTTAGAAAAAACCGTTTTCGAGAATTTTCAGGATGTTCAGAGTGTGGAATATAGGTTAGACGGATTATCCGAAAATATCTCCGGAATGGAATATTCTCTCGATTTATCACATAAAAGGAATTGATTCACTTTTCTCTTCCATTTTTTTGGCCGATACTAAAAACAAGATGAAATCCAAATTTCTGGATCGTTTGTTATCGATCGGTAAATTTAAGAATTTTTGCAAGAATATAATAAATATCGCATATAGAATATCCGGCGTCAAATTACGAATTAACTTACGGCGTGTTCAAAAATTTGTCGAACGATTCATAAATAGAGATACACTTGAGTCTCTTTTTACTTTATCAAAAAGATTCAATTGGATAATTCAATTTCTCGCTTCTATTGGCGCTTTCAAAACTCAAAGCCTCTTCGTTCGACGGGCTCTGTTTCGATTCTTATTAAAAAACTGGAATTTAAAAAAATCGTTTTTGATTTGTTTTTTTATCCTAGGAGAGAGTCTATCACCTTCTTCCGATCTACAAATATCACCGGATATACAAAATATCACCGATTTTAGAACAGACCGTTTAGCGTTTCATTTTATTCAACTTGTGGATAAGGAAGGAAAAACCTTGTCCGAAACTAATCCAAATCGGGATTCTTCCGAAGCGACGCTGCTGATTATCTATAAAGGACAACTAACGTTACTCAAGGATGGTTACGACGATCCAAATCAAATTCGAGAAAAGGAAAAGGAATATCTGGTCAAAATTTCCAATTATGTAAGACTGAGAGAGTTAGAATCGGAATATTATAAGCTTCCCGAATCGGAAAGAACCGTAAATTCAAATCGATCTCAAGACGTAGTTTCCACTTCCGTAAATAAAACTCCTGATACTACGTCGGGTTTAAGTTCATCAACGAGTACAAACGTTCAAACTTCATCGACTAACGCAAGTGAGGCGGCTCCAGTTTCCAGCGAACCTTTAAAAAAGACAAAGGAGTTAGATCTTCTTTTAAAATACGATGAAGAGCTATTGAAAAACTATGCTTCCGAAAGAGCCATAAGCGGGGAACTTGAAAGGTCTGAACGTTTTTACGGAAAAGATTCTCCAAAAACGACTACAATCCGCTTTAGGGTGGAAGAACTCAGAAAAAAAGTAAACGAAAGAAGAAACGTACTAATTAATTTTCTGAAAAATCCGGGAGCTTCCACCAATCCATATCCGGGTGATAGAAAAGACCAGGCTTTTTATACGAATACCATCAACGGTGTCCCTGATTTTTATCTACATTCTACTACACCCAGAGAGCTGGACGCTCAGATGAAAGGAGAAGAAGAAGTCGGAAAAAAATATGGAGAGTTGTATAAATTCGCAAGGGATAAGTTGATCGATTCTCAAATTAGAAAATTATACTATTATCTTTGGAATCGAGAAATGACAAATACCCGGGTCAGAGTGGATAAGTGGAAAAAAGGAAAAAAAATCGTAGTAGTTGCGGGAGATTCCACGGTTTTTACGATGATCGATAAGGAAGGAGATGGAGTTACGGAATCTTTTTTTGTGGATAGTCCGGGAGTTCGTTTTTCTTGGGGAAGAAATCTTCCAAACGTAATTTCCATTTCTAATTGTACGGACGAAACTATACTTACTAAGATTAAAAATTTGACCGAAGATGTTTCATCCGGTAGAGTTCCAGAAAAAGTGGATAAGATCGATCTTACGGTTCCAGAAGAACAATTAGTGATCGAACTCGGACCTAAAATTCCGCAGTAATACTAAAGAAAGCCTGTCCCAAAACCTGAAAATTACGAAGATATTTAATGGGGAAGGACTACTAGAAAGTTTGCAAATGTAAGGATGAAATTTGGTTCGTAGTAATTTATCAAATTATTATATTCGGAACTACGTAATAAAAGAACCCAATCAATAGTTTAACGGTAGGGAACCAGATTCTGAAAAAAGTTGAGATCTTAGCATTACGGATCAATTCTTTAATTACTTTTCCATAAAAATAAGTGTAAAAGCGATTTTTATCAATTCCTCCTTGGTGAGAAAATTGATTCCAAAGAGAATCTGGAGTATCAATTACTATGGAATCAATTTTAGCGAAGCCAATGATTTTTTGCTCTGAGCTAGACGAATAAATTACAATAGTTTCTACATTTTGGTTGGAGAATTTTTTTCTAAATTCTATATTTTTTTCACCATTGATAATTTTATGAGCGAATTCAGGTTTAATTGGTAAAAAAAAACTACTCTGTGATTCTTTGAATTAGCCACGATAATTGTTCCTGTCTGATTTTTTGGATCGATTGAATTGATCCTTTAACAATTCCCATTTTAAAAAGTTCATCATTTTTATAAGCATTTTTTGCAAATTTCGTTTTTATAATCGAATTCTTTAATATTAGAAAATATTTAAATAATAGGGTTCTAAAAAATGAATTCTCCAGCTGTTTCCGTTATATTGAAATGGGCAATTTAGGCAGTCTTGCTAAACTCCACAATGAAATTTTTCAATAATTCTATTATACATTTATTTTCTGATTCATAGCTATATAACAGAATAATAATATTTTGTTATAGGGTAGAGTTTTGCGATAAAAATTAAAGACGTTCAATTTTATAAAGATCAGGCATTTATATTTGTATGATTGGAGTAATTCTTACAGGTTTTTCAATTTTAGTTAATAATGTAACGTGAGTTCGATATAACAAATGCGAAAGCATTGAGTTTATTATTCGCCCCAATTTTTTTACGTTGAACTCACATTAATGTAAGTTTGTTTTCAATGTTCAAATTACTTATTTGGTTCTTCAAATCTTGGAATTTATGCGCAGTTTAAAAATGAACCTTTCTAAAACGTCTTGCTTCTATGCTCGCTCGACGGGATTAAGACGGATTCCTTATATCGAACTTTCGTTATTTAAAAAACCGAAGGTTTTGGTTTGAAAAGTTTCTATAAAAATACAAAATCTAAGTTTCAAAAACAAGATTTTCCTTGTACTAAATTTTCTCTCAGGCATCCTTGGTTTAGGTGAAGGCCACCGGCCCCGGAACTGGGGGTTTCATTGCAAACTCCGTGAAATTTTTGCTCTCTGCTTTCGCTCCCAGAACCGGGGTTTTCAAATAGAGTAGTAGTTCCTACAGAAAGAAATCTGAAGGCGTTGTGAGAAATGAGATTTCTCAATCAAACGATGATGGTGTGAGTTCCTACATTTTATTTTTTACGGAAAAATTGACTTTCAGAAAGAAGATTCCCAAAAAAACTTTCAACTTAGACAGCGCAGTTTTGAAGAATTTGAATACTAAGAATTATTGAAATCCGAACTGAGTTTTTATTCTAAATCAGATCGAAAAACGGTAATTAGCAATTTCCGTGCCGGATTTGATTGACGTCTAGCCTGCCTTAAAAATACTGTGAATTCCTAGGCATCTTTAGCAGAGAGCCGGAAGGAATATTGCCCTCTTAGCTCAGCGGTAGAGCACTTCCATGGTAAGGAAGGGGTCACCAGTTCAAGCCTGGTAGAGGGCTAGAAAATGAACAGGCCTGTAGTTTAGTGGTAGAACTAGGATCTCCAAAGTCCTTGGTGGGAGTTCGATTCTCTCCGGGCCTGAAAGATACTTCTCTCTCTCTGCGTCGGCTTACAAAATATCTGGCAGGAAATCGTGAAAGTAACTACTTTTATACAGGAATGTAAGGCAGAATTGGAAAAGGTCCAATGGCCTACTCGCGAAGAAGTTGTCTATTCGACAATAGTAGTATTAGTTACTGTATTCTTCTTTTCCATTTTCCTGTTTTTTGCGGATTCGGCATTTGTAAAGCTGCTGACCTGGTTTTGGGAATTGGCTAGCTAGATCAAAAGGAATCTTAAAGTTATCTCCATGGGAACAAAAAAATGGTACGCTCTTCAGACCTACTCGGGACATGAGAATAAGGTTCAGAAGAATATAGAAAAACTCGTTCAACAAAAGAAGTTGGAAGAGAAAATTTTTCAAGTAAAGATACCAACCATGGACGTTGCCGAAATGAAAAACGGTAAAAAGAAAGTAACCAAGCGAAAGTTAATGCCTGGTTACGTTCTGATTGAAATGGAAATGGATGATGACACTCGGTTTTTGATTCAGTCTCTTCCTTCCGTTTCTACATTTGTAGGATCTAAAGATGGAGGCCCCGAGCCTTTGTCTTTGGAAGAAGTAAAAAACTTATTCTCCGAATCTGGCGATGTTGCATCCGAGGAACCGGTCGCACCTAAGATTCTCTTTAAAGTAGGGGATTCTTTAAAAATCATCGATGGGCCTTTTGCAAATTTCACTGGGCTCGTGGACGAAATCTTTCCGGATAAAGGAAGACTTCGTGTAAAAGTAGAAATCTTCGGGAGATCAACTCCTGTGGAACTGGATTATCTTCAGGTAAAAACTGAAAATTAAGAGAAAGAACAAAGGACGTTCTATCCATGGCAGCAAAAAAAGTAGTAAAACAGATCAAACTTCAGGTAGAAGCGGGAAAAGCAAACCCGGCACCTCCCGTTGGGCCGGCTCTGGGTCAGGCCGGTCTGAACATTATGGAGTTCTGTAAACAATTCAATGAAAGATCCAAAGCACAAATCGGACTGAAACTTCCGGTAGTGATCACTGTTTTTTCAGATCGTAGTTTTACATTCATTACTAAATCACCTCCGGCTGCTCTTCTGGTTAAGAAAGCAATCGGATTGGAAACCGGATCTCCGACTCCTCACACTCATAAGGTGGGAAAGATCACTCGTAAACAACTGGAAGAGATCGCTAAAACTAAAATGGAAGATCTCAATGCAAATGACATAGACGCCGCTGTGAATATTATCGCGGGAACCTGTCGCTCCATGGGCGTCACTGTAGAGGCTTAGAATTCAATGCAACGTGGAAAAAAATACAGAGCTCTCAAAGAGAAAGTAGATAGTACTAAATTCTTTTCTATCGACAAGGCTGTGGAATTGGCAAAGTCCACTTCTTATACGAAATTTGATGGGACTCTTGAAATTGCTACAAAAGTAAATTATAAATCTCTTCAAAACATCCGTGGAACGATTTCACTTCCACACGGAACCGGTAAAAAAATTCGTGTTCTTGTCTTCTGCAAAGGGGACAAACAAAACGATGCAAAAGCTGCCGGAGCCGATTTCGTAGGAGATATGGATCTCATCGAAAAGGTAGCGGGTGGTTGGACCGATTTTGACGCTTGTGTGGCTACTCCCGATATGATGAAAGATGTCGGTAAGTTGGGGCCGATTCTCGGTAGAAAAGGTCTTATGCCAAAACCAAAGGCTGGAACCGTAACCACAGACGTTACAAAAGCAGTGAACGAACTCAAAGCAGGACGAATTGAATACCGCCCTGATAAAGGTGGAGTGGTTCATCTTGGAGTCGGAAAGGTTTCTTTCGACAGCGCAAAGCTTGTAGAAAATATCCGCACCGTAGTTCAAACTCTGATGCGGGATAAACCTTCCGACGCAAAGGGCGAATATCTAAAAACTTTCTCTATTTCTCCTACGATGGGAGTAGGTGTAAAAGTAGACGTAAAAGAACTGGTCAACACTTCCATCTGACCTGGACAAGATTTGGAGTATTAGAAAATGGCGAATCAGGAAAAAATAGAAGCAGTCGCTTTACTCAAAGGTAAACTGGAAACGAAGAACAACTTCATTCTTGCTTGTTATTCGGGTTTGACTGTGGAAGAAATCACAGGTCTTCGTGCTCAGTTAAGAAAAGAAGGTTCTGAGATGAAAGTTCTCAAAAACAATCTTTTCTTGAGAGCTTTGAAAGAATCTGGTGCTCACAAAGATAAGAATATTTCTTTCGGTCCAGAATACCAAGGACCTCTCGCGGCGATCTTTGCAAAAGATAACCTTCCGACCGTTGCAAAAGTCTGCAAAGATTTCGCGAAGAACAACAAAAACCTGATCGTAAAAGCGGGTTATATGGACGGTTCCGTTCTCGATGCAAATGGAGTGGACGCAATCGCGGGTCTTCCAAGCAGGGAGCAACTTCTCGCTCAAATCGCGGGTGGAATCAACGGTCCTGCAAGATCGATTGCATCTGGTATCAATCAGATCATCGCGTCTCTTGCCAGAGCGATCCAGGCGACCGCAGAGAAGAATAACGCATAATGTATTTTTAATATAGTAAAAGACTAAACGGAATCAAAGGAGCATATAATGTCTACTGAAGCGCTATTAGAGCAAATCGGAAAGCTTACACTGGTTGAGGCTGCAGACCTCGTGAAAAAAATGGAAGATAAATTCGGTATTTCTGCCGCAGCTCCGGTTGCAGTAGCAGCCGTTGGAGCAGCGCCTGCTGGTGCTGGAGCCGCTGAAGAAGCTTCTACTTTTAACGTCATTCTAAAGGGATTTGACAGTGCTAAGAAGATCGAAGTGATCAAACTCGTAAGAGAAATCACAGGTTTGGGATTAGGAGATGCAAAAAGTCTCGTTGAAGCTGGCGGAAAAGCCGTTAAAGAAGGAGTTTCTAAAGCGGAAGCTGATGACCTCAAAAAGAAATTCGAGGGTGCCGGCGCACAGATCGAACTCAAAGCGAGTTGATTGTTTCGTTAGAACTCTGTTAGCGCTAGCTTTCAAAAAATCCTTTCACTCAAAGCAAGGTGGCAGTCCGGTTGGCGGCCCCCTTGCTCTATTGTATTTACAGCCTTTCAAAAATTTGGTATCATTTCCAAAGGCTGGGAGTGTGTCGGTTTTAACGTTCGACAAAATCGAATATTAACCGTTTCATACAGGTCATTGTTTTTCATTTATCGATAGGGAGCACAGAATGTACGGTCAAGTAGAGAGAAAACGGGTAAACTTCGGAAAAATTACGAATCTAGATTACCTTCCCAACTTGATTCAAATTCAAAAACGTTCTTTTGACTGGTTTCTTCAAGCCGATGTCAAAGACGAAACCAAAAGAAGACATCAAGGGTTAGAAGCCGTATTTCGGGAAACCTTTCCCATTGAAAGCCCGAATAACGACATGATCATGGAATACAGTCATTACATTCTAGGCGAACCAAAACGTTCTCCTCAAGAATGTAAAGACACGGACGCTACCTTTGCGATGCCGCTCAAAGCGGTGATCCGATTGATCATCAAAGAAACCGGAGAAATCCGCGAACAAACGGTTTATATGGGAGATCTTCCCGTAATGACCGAGCAGGGAACGTTCATCATCAACGGAGCAGAACGTGTAGTCGTTTCTCAGCTTCACCGTTCTCCGGGTATATTCTTTTCTTATGATATGGAAAGAGACGTCTTCTCCGCCAGAGTAATTCCTTACAGAGGTTCTTGGTTGGAATTTGAGATGGACAACAAGGGAATTCTAATCGCAAAGATAGATAGAAAGAAAAAATTTCCCGCCACCCTTCTGGTTAAATCCTTAGGACATGGAACCAATGAAGAAGTTCTTCGACTGTTTTATAGTTCTAAAAAGGAAAAAATCGCGGGTGCTACTTCCAAGGATCTTAAAAAAATCCTCGGAAGAAGAACCATCAACGACATCATCAACATGGAAACCGGAGAGGTTATGCTCGAAGCCGGTTCCAAGGTCAACGAAGACAACATCTCCATCTTAAAAGAGATGAAGGTGAAAGAAGTAGAGTTGATCGAATTCCCGAAAGGTAAAGACAATCCGATTCTCATCAATGCTCTTGAAAAAGACGGAGTGAACGACTACGAAGACGCGATTCTCAAATTCCATTCTCTCATGCGTCAAGGCGAACCTTCCACGATCGAAAATGCGACCGTGGAACTGAACCGTCTTTTCTTCTCTCCGAAAACATTCGATCTCGGAGAAGTGGGTCGTTATAAAATCAATTCTAAATTCGAGTTCAACAACCCGAAAGAATTCTCCGGTGAAAAATCC